>NZ_JBJMAB010000040.1:0-81858 GCF_045799175.1 Streptomyces sp. VTCC 41912 | reverse complement strand
GCAGGACTGCTGCGCTTTACGTCCTGCACACCACCCCCTCCGGCCCGTCCCCTCCCGTTGGGGGTGGGGGAAAGACGGGTGGGTGGGTTGGTGCCAGAGGGAGGGCTCGGGTGGAGTTCGGGTTTGGTGATGAGGACGAGGGGTTTCGGGGCGAGGTGCGGGGGTGGCTCGCGTCGCACCTCGTGGGCGAGTTCGCCGCGTTGGGGGCGGGTGGCGGGCCCGGGAGCGAGCACGTCGGGGTCGCCGTCCGGCGGCGCTGGGAGCGGGAGTTGGGGCGCGGGGGGTGGATCGGGCTGGGGTGGGACCGGGCGCACGGGGCGTACGGGAACCGGGCCGGGTCGCTCACGCAGCAGGTGGTGTGGGCGGAGGAGTACGCGCGGGCCGGGGCGCCGGGTCGGGTGGGCCACATCGGGGAGAACCTGCTGGCGCCGACCCTGATCGCGTACGGGGACGAGGCGCAGCGGAAGCGGTTCCTGCCGGCCGTGGCGCGGGGCGAGGAGCTGTGGTGCCAGGGCTACAGCGAGCCGGAGGCCGGGTCGGACCTGGCCGGACTGCGGACGACGGCGGTCCGGGACGGGGCCGGATACCGGATCAGCGGCCAGAAGGTGTGGACCTCGCTGGCCGCGGAGGCCGACTGGTGCTTCGTCCTGGCGCGCACCGATCCGGGGGCGCGGCGGCACCGCGGGCTGTCGTTCCTGCTGGTGCCGATGGACCAGCCGGGGCGCATCGAGGTGCGGCCGATCCGGCAGATGTCCGGGACCGCGGAGTTCAACGAGGTGTTCTTCGACGGGGCGGTGGCGCACGCCGACCACGTGGTGGGCGGCGAGGGGGCCGGCTGGCGGGTGGCGATGGGGCTGCTCGCCCTGGAACGCGGGGTGTCGACGCTCGTCCAACAGATCGGATTCGTCGGCGAGTTGGCGGAGGTGATCGACGCCGCGGTGCGCGGCGGGGCGGTGCGCGATCCCGTGCTGCGCGAGCAACTCGTCCGTCAGTGGGCCGAGTTGCGGGTCATGCGGTGGAACGCACTGCGGACCTTGGGTGCGGCGGGCGACGCGGGGGCGCCGAGCGTGGCGAAGCTGCTGTGGGGCGGGTGGCACCAGCGGTTGGGCGAGGTGGCGATGCGGGTACGGGGCGCGGTCGGGGCCGTGGGGCCCGCCGACTGGTCCGCCGCGGCGCCGTACGCGCTCGACGACTGGCAGCGGCTGTTCCTGTTCACCCGGGCCGACACGATCTACGGCGGCTCGGACGAGATCCAGCGCAACATCATCGCCGAGCGGGTGCTCGGCCTGCCCAGAGTGGAGCGGGGATGAAAGGCGTCATATTCGACGGTGAACAGGCCCGGTACGTGGACGACCTGGAGGTGCGGGATCCGGGGCCGGGCGAGGTGCTGGTGGGCATCCGGGCGGCCGGGTTGTGCCACAGCGATCTGTCGGTGATCGACGGGACGATTCCGTTCCCGGTGCCGGTGGTGCTCGGGCACGAGGGCGCGGGCGTGGTCGAGGCCGTGGGGGCGGGCGTGAGCCACGTGGCGCCCGGTGACCACGTGGCACTCTCGACGCTGGCGAACTGCGGTACCTGCGCGGAGTGCGACCGCGGACGGCCCACGATGTGCCGCAAGGCGATCGGGATGCCCGGGACGCCGTTCCGGCGGGGCGGCGCGGAGCTGTACAACTTCGCGTCGAACTCGGCGTTCGCGGAGCGGACGGTCGTCAAGGCGGTCCAGGCGGTGAAGATCCCGAAGGACATCCCGCTGACGTCGGCCGCGCTGATCGGGTGCGGCGTGCTGACCGGGGTGGGCGCGGTGCTGAACCGGGCGCGGGTGGACCGCGGGGACTCGGTGGTGGTGATCGGCGCCGGCGGCATCGGCCTCAACGTGCTCCAGGGCGCCCGGATCGCGGGCGCCTCGGTGATCGTGGCGGTGGACGCCAACCCGGACAAGGAGGCGTCGGCCCGGCAGTTCGGGGCGACGCACTTCGTCGACGCCTCGGCCGTGCCGGACGCCGTCAAGGCGGTGCGGGAGATCCTGCCGACCGGCGCCGACCACACCTTCGAGTGTGTGGGCAGCACCCGGTTGATCCGGCAGGCGATCGACCTGTTGGACCGGCGCGGGCAGGCGGTGCTCCTCGGCGTCCCGCCGGCCACCGCCGAGGCGTCGTTCCTGGTCTCGGCCATGTACTTGGACAAGTCGATCCTCGGCTGCCGCTACGGCTCGGCCCGCCCGCAACGGGACATCGCGCTCTACGCCCGGCTGTACCGCGAAGGGCGGCTGCTGCTGGACGAGTTGGTGACCGCGACGTACGGGGTGGCGGACTTCGCCAAGGCGGCGGAGGACGCGCACCGTGGACGGGTGGCGCGGGCGGTGCTGGTCTTCGGGGGGTGAGGGGGCGTGCGGCGGGCGGGGCGCGTGGGCTGTCCCGATCCTTGCGATCCCTGTCCGTTCGGCCACTCGTACGGGCGGGCCGGCTCGTCGAAGCTGCTCGGGTGACCCGCACCTCGTCCGAGCCGCCCGCTCCCACCGCCGCCGCCCCCGTGAGCCCGGGGCCGTCATCCGGCCCGGCCCCCGTCCGGCGGCGTCCGCACCGCGCCTGGTCGGTCGCCGCCGCCACCTTCCTGACCCTGATCGGTGCGGCCGGCTTCGCCTCCCTGCCCGGTCTGCTGATCGACCCGCTGCACGCCGAGTTCCACTGGTCGCGCGGCACCATCGGCCTCGCGGTCTCGGTCAACCTCGCCCTCTACGGGCTGACCGCGCCGTTCGCCGCCGCCCTGATGGACCGCTTCGGCATCCGCCGGGTGGTGGCCGCGGCGCTGACCGTGATCGCGGTCGGCGCCGGCCTCACCGTCTTCATGACCGCGAGCTGGCAACTGGTGCTGTGCTGGGGCGTGTTGGTCGGTCTGGGCAGCGGCTCGATGGCGCTGGCGTTCGCCGCGACCGTCACCAACCGCTGGTTCACCGCCCGCCGCGGCCTGGTCAGCGGCATCCTGACCGCGGCCGGTGCCTCCGGGCAACTGGTCTTCCTGCCGCTGCTGTCGATGATCGTCGAGCGGTATTCCTGGCGCCCGGCCGCGGTCACCGTCGCCCTGGCCGCCCTCGCCGTCGTCCCCCTGGTGTGGCTCCTGCTGCGCGACCACCCGGCCGACGTCGGCACCGCCCCCTACGGCTCGGCGGAGTTCGTCCCCAAGCCGCCCCCGCAGCGCGGCGCCGCCCGCCGTGCCCTGGCCGCCCTCTTCTCCGCGGCCCGTACGGCGCCCTTCTGGCTGCTGTCCGGCACCTTCGCGATCTGCGGTGCCACCACGAACGGCCTGGTCAAGACCCACTTCGTGCCCGCCGCCCACGACCACGGCATGCCCATGACGGCGGCCGCCTCGCTGCTCGCCGTGATCGGCGTCTTCGACATCGCCGGCACCATCGGCTCCGGCTGGCTCACCGACCGCTTCGACACCCGCCGCCTGCTCGCGGTCTACTACGCCCTCCGCGGCGTCTCGCTGCTCTTCCTGCCCTTCCTGCTCTCCGCCACCGTCCATCCCCCGATGGTCTTCTTCATCGTCTTCTACGGCCTCGACTGGGTCGCGACCGTGCCCCCGACCCTGGCCCTCTGCCGCGCCCACTACGGCGACGACAGCGCCATCGTCTTCGGCTGGGTCCTCGCCGCCCACCAGGTCGGCGCCGCGCTCATCGCCTACCTGGGCGGACTGGCCCGCGACACACTCGGCACCTACGACCCGGTCTGGTACGCCTCCGGCGCGCTGTGCGCGGTGGCGGCGCTGATGGCGCTGGTGTTGCGGGGGCGGTCGGCGGCCGTCGCGGCCTGAGCGCGCGCCATCCGGGCTGCCGCGCCACGTCCTTGCCGGTCACAAGCGCCAGCGAGCCCCGGTCCGGGAGGGACCGGGGCTCGGTGGGTGGTGGTGCGGGGGTATTCCGGCGGCTCAGTCGACCGCCGTCCCGCCGCTCTTCACGGCGTCGATGAAGGAGGCCCAGGCGGCTGCGCTCGCGGTCATCTGCGGGCCCGCGGCGTTCTTGCTGTCGCGCACGGCCGCGGCCCCGGGGACGTTGCGGGCAACCTCCACGCATTCCCCCTGGGAGCCGCTGTAACTGGACTTGCGAAACTCGAATATGGTCACCGGTACTCCTTGAACAGGATGGCCAGCCGGGCGGGCGCGGCTCAGTCGTTCTTCAGCGCGGCTATGAAGGAGGCCCAGGCACCGTCACCGAAGACGAGGTGAGGACCGGCGGGGTTCTTGCTGTCGCGTACGGGTACGACGCCGGGGGTGTCGTCGGCAATCTCTACGCACTCGCCTCCTGAGGTGCTGTAGCTGCTCTTACGCCAGGTTGCGATCTCAAGATTCAGGATGCTCATGCCCTGTTACCTCTCTAACGTTCGTGCTGCTACAAGTCCTGCCGCACCTTGGCGATCAGGTCGAGGCTGTCCCCCGGGCTCAAGGCGATTGACCGGAGCGAGTCAAAGATGAGCGTATATTCCGCCGTCTCTTCCTCGGTCTCCAGATAGAGCACCCCAGTGTGGTGCTCGATACACACGACGTCGGAGTAGGTGGGGTTCGGGAACCCGAAGAGCACGAACGAACCCGGTAGCCCTGCGTGTGCGCCTGCCCGGTCAGGGATGACCTGAACCTCAACGGAAGGGTTCCCGGCCATGGTCTCCAGGTGGGCCAGTTGCTTGCGCATCACTTGATGACCTCCAACCTGAAGCCGTAGGGCCGCCTCCGTCTCAATCACGCACAGGCGAGGTGGAGCGGTGCGTTCCAACACCTCCTGTCGCTTTATGCGCGACTCCACCAGCGCCTCGATCTCCTCCTCGGCGAGGATTGAGGGTGGGGCAGAGACCACGGCTCGGGCGTAGTCAGGGGTCTGCAACAGACCTGTGATGACGGTGCCTTGGTACGACCGGATGTAGTCGGCCGTCCTCTCGTAGTCGATGACGTCTGTGAGCGACGGACGCGCAAGTCCCGCACGCTGCACCCATCCCGGTTCTCGACTGCGCCGCGCCAGCGACAGCATGTCTTCGACCAGGGCATCGTCGCCATCAACCCCATAGAACCGCAATAGATCACGCAGCTCGCCCAGCGAAATCCCCAGCCGGGCGTTCTCGATCTTGTTGATCTTCGTGCGGTGGCATCCGACCCGTTCGGCTGCCTCCTGTGGAGACTTTCCCGCCTGCTCCCGGAACTCGACCAGCTTTGCTGCAAGGCGTCGTCGTCGGACCGTCGGACGCGTTCCGGCCATGAAGTACCCCTCCTGAACCGCTCGTTACCTGAACACTAGCGGTCGGCCAAGAAACTGGCACTAGTGACAATGGCGCACTTGCCAAAACTGCGAGCGCCGAGCACTCTAGTGCCCAGTTGCAGAGCGTGTCCGTTCGGTGACCGCTCGAAATGCTCGTCGCTCCGTCATGCGCAGCAAGGGGATAGCCATGTCCACACGCGCTCGGCCAGCCGCAGCACGCGTCGCATCTGCCACGCCAGCCTTAGTCGCTTACCGCTTACCGAGCAAACCCCGCAGCGTCGGCTGGGTCCGTAGAGAGCTGCGGCGGCAGCTGGAGCAGTGGGGGCTGGCCGGTGAACTGGGGGAATCTGCGGCGCTGTTGGTGTCGGAGCTCGTGACCAACGCCGTGCGGGCGCAGGCGGCCGACGGTGGTACCTGGGTCGGCGTCCGGTTCGCGCTGGAGGGCGGTGGGCGGCGGGTGCGGCTGGAGGTGCGGGACGGGAGTGGCGGCCGTCCCGTGATCAGCGGCAAGGGAACGGAAGCGACGGAAGAGGAGGACGCGGAATGTGGTCGTGGGTTGGTGCTCGTGGATGCCTTGGCAAGTGGCTGGGGCGTGGAGCCGGACGGCATCGGAAAGGTCGTGTGGGCGGAGTTGGCTGTATCGGGAGCGTGGCCAGGTATCGGGCGGAGGTGACGGTGCGGTGCCCGGACGGGGCGATGATCCGGCTCGGCGGGTGGGCGTCGTCCTCGCCTCGTCGGGCCGTGGGGTGGATGCGGACGCGGGCGCGGCAGGTGGCACAGCAGTTAGGCGCGCCGTACGAGGGCGGGGTGCCGGCGTGGCTCGGGGAAGGGGCGGAGTTCGCGGCGGCGGTGAGTGCGCTGGAGTACGGAAGTCCGTTACGACTGACGGTCGTTGACGGAGACGGGTGTGCCTATGACCTGGTCGTCCGGCGCGAGGGGGTGTCCTGGGCGGACGTGCGGGGGTCGGCGTGGCTGGCGGCGTGAGCGGGGGGTTCGGTGCGGCGGGGGTGTGGTGCGAGCGGGTGGTGTACCGGTCGGCGCGCGCGGAGGAGGTCGCGTCGTGGTCGGCCTGCGCCGTCGCCGATCCGGTGCGTGCCGTGCGGGCGATCCGGGCGGACGCGCGGCGGTTGGCCGGCGGGGTCGCCGGTGGGCGGGCGTTGCGGCGGGTGGCGGGCGACGGTGGCGGGCAGGTGGGGGCGGTTGCCGCGCTGTACCGGGGCGAGTCGTGCGGGTTGGCGCTCGACTGTGGCGGGGTGTGGGTGGAGTGGTCGGCCCGACCGGTGCTCTTCCTGCCCGTCGTCAGCCGTACGGGGCCGCGGTGTGCGGGAACGGGTGAAGGGGCGGGCGGCTTCGGTCTTCTGCCGGTGACGGGCGCCGGGTTCCGGTAGGCGGCTTATGGGTTGCAGGCTCCGTAGGGCGAGGGGTCCACCGGTGGCCTACTGGGTGAACCGGCCGAACGCCCCCCGGTGGAAGAGCAGCGGGCCGCGGGCCGCTGCGGCCGGGTCGGTGCCGAGGGCCTCGACGCGGCCGACGACGATGAGGTGGTCGCCGCCGGTGTGCACGGCGTGCACGGCGCAGTCGATCCAGGCGGGCACGTCCGCGAGGCGGGGGGAGCCGGTGGCCGGGGCCGGGGTGTGCCGGACGCCGGCGAACTTGTCGGCGCCGCTGACCGCGAACGCCCGGCAGAGGTCGCCCTGGTCGGCGCCGAGGACGTTGACGCAGAACACGCCGGCCCGCGCCAGGCGCGGCCAGGTCGTCGAGGTGCGGGCGACCATGAACGCCACCAGCGGCGGGTCCAGGGAGAGCGAGGCGAAGGACTGGCACGCGAAGCCGGCCGGCTGCGGTTCGCCGGGGGCCGTGATGAGCGTGACGCCGCTCGCGAAGTGCCCCAGCACGGCGCGGAATTCGGCCGGATCGAGGGGGGCGCGCTCGCCGTCGCGCACGGCGCGCAGCGGGGGGCGCGGGGTGGTGGTGCGGGCGGGCGCCGCCGACGGCGCGGCGGTGGTGGGGGCGCCGACGGAGCGGAGGTAGCGAATGGCGGTGGCCGCCATTCCGGCGTGTCCCATCATGGCTTCCGTCCCCTTACGGCGTTCGGTGGGCTGGCGCCTCCATTGAATCTGATGCATCGTCAGATCGGAAGGGTGGAGGCGCCACTCACACGGGTGGTTTGGTGCGGAAAAGCCGGCTGGATCATGGTGGTTCGGGGCAGATTGGGCACCGCGTTCCTGATTGCCCGCCGAGCGCTCGGGTACCTTCCACCTCGGCCGCGCCGCAGCCCAGCACGGGGGAGTGTTCCGGTCATGGCCGATGCGACACCGCCGACCTCCTGGTCGGCCGCCGGGCCCCCGCAGGCCCGTCCGACGGGGGCGGGGAAACCGCACCCGCGGTCCCGCCCGCCCGGACCGCCGGGCGGCCCGAACGCCGCGGCGCCCACCTTCGACGAGGTCTTCTGCGAGCTGTTGCCGCGGCTCTACCGGCGGGCCGTGATGCTCGCCGGCACGCGCCAGTCGGCGGAGGACGTGGTGCACGAGGCGTACCTCAAGCTCGCCGCCCGCCCGCAGCGCTTCCTCGCCCACCCGGAGCCGTACGCCTACGCCTTCACCGCCGTCCTCAGCGTGGCCCGGGACGCCCACCGCAAGGAGCGGCGGCAGGTGCTGGTGGAGGCGGTGGACGAGGCGGACGGGCCGGGGGCCGGTGCCGGGCCGCGCGCCGGGGGCGGGTTCGGCGGGTGGGACGGCGGGGTGGGGCGGCGGCACGCGGAGCTGGAGGCGGTCCGGCTGTTGGGCCGGTTGTCGCACCGGCAGGCGGGGATCGTCATCCTCGTGGACCTCGACGGGTACACGATCGACCAGGCCGCGCAGATCATGAAGGTGCACCGCGGCACCGCCGCCCGGCACCGGGCGCGTGCCCTGGACAGGCTGCGCGCGTATCTCGTTGAATCGGAGCACGGGCAGGCCGGGAGGTGAGCGGCACGGTGGGCGCGGGGCCACGGGACGGCGCGGGCGGCGACGGCGAGGTCGAGGCGCTGCTGCGGGCGAGGCTGCGGGCGGCCGACGAGGAGATCGAGACGCCGCCGGGGCTGTGGGAACGGGTCAAGGAGCCCGCGGCGGAGGGGCGTTCGGCCGGTGCCGCGGGGTCCGCGGGACGCTTCGCCGCGGCCCGGTTGCCGCGGCGGCACCCGTACGCCGTCGTGGTGGCGGTCGCGGCAGCGGTGGCGGCGGTGGTGCTGGGCGTCTGGTGGGCGTTCCTGCGGCCGGCTGCGCTGGAGGTCAGACCGGCCGGGCCGCCCCGGACGGTGCCGCTCACGGTCTACAACAGCGAGGCGGCGTGCCGCCCGCGGCACACCCTGGAGTGCGCACTGCGGTTGGCCGAGGACCCGCACCGGGCGTACGCGGCGCGCGGCAACACCGCGGGGCGGGTGTGGCACGGGGAGGTGCTCGCGGCCCGGTGCGTGGTGGCGGACGGGCAGCTGGTGCGGGACGAGCAGGGCGTCACCTCCACCCGCTGGTACCGGGTGCGCACCGGGCAGGGGGCGGAGGGGTGGCTGCCCGGGGTGCGCACCCGCAACACCCGGGAGGTGCCGGAGTGCCCGGCGGACGGCCGGTGAGGCGGCCGGACGGGCGTCACCGGCCCCGGTACGCGGGGCGGCGGCGTTCGACGAACGAGGCGACGCCCTCCTGTGCGTCCACCGTCGTCATGTTGATCTCCTGGGCGGTGGCCTCGGCCGCGAGGGACGTCCCGCGGTCGCCGTCGAGGGAGGCGTTGACCAGCGCCTTGGTGAGGGCGAGCGCGCGGGTGGGGCCGGCGGCGAGCCGCTCGGCCCACGCGCGGGCGGTGTTCGCCAACTCCTCGTCCGGGACGACCCGGTTGACCAGGCCCAGCCGCGCGGCCTCGGCGGCCGGCACGGCGTCCCCGAAGAACATCAGCTCCTTGGCGCGCTGCGGGCCGACGAGCCGCGGCAGCAGGTAGGCGCCGCCGCCGTCCGGGACCAGGCCGCGGCGGACGAACACCTCGATGAAGCGGGCGGATTCGGCGGCCAGCACCAGGTCGCAGGCGAACGCGAGGTGGGCGCCGATGCCGGCGGCGGTGCCGTTGACGGCGGCGATCACCGGTTTCTCGCAGTCCAGGACGGCGGTGACGAGGCGTTGCGCGCCGTTGCGGATCATCCGGGCGACGTCGCCGGCGACCCGGTCCCCGGCGGCCGGTGCGCCGCGCAGGTCGGCACCGGCGCAGAAGCCCTTGCCGGTCGCGGTGAGCACCACGGCGCGGACGTCCGGGTCGGCGGCGGCGTCGGCGAGGTGGGCGATGAGGCGTTCGCGCATATCCCAGGTGAGGGCGTTGAGGGCGTCGGGGCGGTTGAGGGTGAGGTGGGTGACGCCGTCGTGCGCGGCGTGGAGCACCAGGGCGTCGACCGGGTCGGCAGCCGGTGCGGGGCGGGGGGAGGGCGCGGAGGTCATGGCGGAGCGGCTCCGGGGAAGAGGGCGGACGGGGGCGTGGGCGCGGCCGGTCGGTGGTCAGTGGCACACCGCGAGGGCGTCCAGGGCCACGGCACCCTGCCCGCGGGGCAGCACGACCAGCGGGTTGATGTCCAGCTCGGCCAGTTCGCCGTCGAGTTCGAGGGCCATCCGCTGCACCCGCAGCACGGTCTCGACCAGCGCGTCGGTGTCCGCGGGCGGCATGCCGCGGACGCCCTCCAGGAGCGCGTGCCCGCGCAGTCGGCGCAGCATGCTGCGGGCGTGTTCCTCCCCGAAGGGCGGGACGCCGACCGCGATGTCGTTCAGGACCTCGACCAGCACCCCGCCGAGGCCGACGGAGACGGTCGGCCCGAAGAGCGGGTCGGGGGTGACGCCGACGACCATCTCGACGCCCCGTTCGATCATCTGGCAGACCAGGACGCCGTCCAGCGGCAGGTCCTCGTAGCGGGCGATGTCGGTCAGTTCGCGGTAGGCGTCGCGGACCTGGCTCGCCGAGGTCAACCCGACCTTGACCAGGCCGAGTTCGGTCTTGTGCGCCAGTTCCGGGCCGGAGCCCTTCAGCACCACCGGGTAGCCGACCTGGCTCGCCGCCCGGACGGCCGCCGCCGCGCTGGTCACCAGCTGTTCCCGTGGGACGCGGATGCCGTAGGCGCGCAGCAGTTGCTTCGCCGCGTGCTCGCTGAGCTGCTGGCCGGGGCGCAGCAGGGCCTGGGCCTTGCGGGCGGAGGGGGAGGCCGTGCGCGGGGCGTCGTCGAAGGGGGAGCGGTAGGCGGCGGTGAAGCGGTGGTGGTCGAGGTGGGCGCGGACGGCGGTGATGCAGTTGGCGAAGGTGCGGAAGGTCGCCACGCGGGAGGAGCCGAGGAGGGTGCGGCGGTAGGCGTCCTCGGTGCCGACCGGGGACCCCCAGACCACGCACACCAGCTTGTCCGTCTGCTCCGCCGCGTCGACGAGGTCCTGCGCCAGCTTGTCGCTCATGGGCGGGAAGGGGCCGGTGATCGGGCAGATCAGGACGCCGACGGACGGGTCGGCGAGGATCGCGTCGATGATCTTGCGGCCGCGCCAGTCGCCGACCGGGTGCCCGCCGTTGTCGATCGGGTTGGCGACGTTGAGGTAGTCCGGTATCCACTGGTGGAGTTCGGTCTGCTTGGCGTGGGACAGGGCGGGCAGGGTCAGGCCCGCCGCGGTCGCCAGGTCGGCGAAGTGGGCGCCGGTGCCGCCGGAGATCGAATAGACCGCGACGCCCTCGGCGGTGGGCTTCTTGGCGCGGGCCAGCAGCGCCGCGGTGTCCTGGAGCTCGTCGAGGCCGTCCACCCGGATCACGCCGAACTGCCGCAGTGCCGCGTCCACCACCTCGTCCGCGCCGGTGAGTTTGCCGGTGTGCGAGGCGGCGGTCCGGGCGCCGGCCTCGGTGCGGCCGACCTTGACGACGACCACCGGCACCTTGTTGCGGGCGGCGCGGTCGGCGGCGAGCAGGAAGCTGCGGCCGTCCTTGAGCCCTTCGACGTATGCGGCGATCGCGCCGACCTCGGGGCGGGTGGCGAAGTAGGAGAGGAAGTCGGCGGTCTCCAGGTCGGCCTCGTTGCCGGTCGGCGCCCAGTGCGAGAGGCGGACGCCCAGTTCCTGGAGGGTGAAGACCGGTCGGCCCTGGTGGCCCGACTGCGTGATCAGGGCGATGGCCGGGCCGTCGAGGTCGTCGCGGAACTTCTCGAAGGCGTTGAGGTTGGTGTTGGGGCCGAGCAGTCGCAGGCCGGAGCGGGCCACGGCGTCGGCCAGCCGGGCCTGGGCGGCCGCGCCGTCCTCGCCGGTCTCGGCGAAGCCGGAGGCGAAGGCCACCGCGAACTTCACCTTGGCCTCGGCCAGTTGTCCGATCAGCGGCAGCGGGTCGCCGACCAGCAGCACGGCCAGGTCGACCGGCTCCGGCAGTTCGCCGACGCCGGCGTGGCAGGGCAGGCCGAAGACCCGCTCGCGCCCGGGGTTGACGGGGTGGAGCCGGGCGCCGACCCGCTCCGCCCAGGCGATCAGCTGTCGGGTGATGCCGGTGTTGGGTCGGCCCTCGCTGTCCGAGGCGCCGATCACGGCCACCGACTCGGGCCGGAAGAAGCGGTCCAGGTCGGGCACCGGCGCGTACAGCGGGCGTCCGCTGACGTCCTGGTCGATGCCGGCCGGGCCGGTGGCGGCGCCGGCGGACCGCGGGCCGTCGGCGCCGTCGGGGTCGGCGGTGCCGTGGACGGTGTGGGGTGGGCGCTCCCCGCAGGCCACGACGCGGGCCGGCCGGGAGTGCGTGGTGAGGGTGCCGTGAGTCGATCCAAGCATCGCAGACGCCCGCTCCTGTGTGACGGCTCTCGTGGACTGCGCGCCGTACCGCGCTCAGCAGTAGCTGACGCATAGTCAGATTACTGAACTGACGTCGTGTCAGGAATGGGTGTGCGCGGTAAAGCTTCGCGGCGCCGCCCGAGGGGGCGGGGGTGTCGACCCTCTTGCGGGCGGGCGGCCGATGGGCTGGACTGGCCGGACCTGATTGAACTGATGCATCGTCAGATGTGCCGGGTTGAACCGTTGAAGGGAGTGTCGGGATGGCCGTGCGGGACGACGCCGGAAGGGCGGGACGGGTGCAGGGTGCGGCGGCCCCGCCGGGGCGCGCGGCGGCGCGGTTCGATCAGCCGGAGGTGGACGCCTTTACCCGGCCGTACTGGGCCGCGGCGGCCGAGGGCCGGTTGCTGTTGCGCCGGTGCCGGGCCGAGGGGTGCGGGGCAGTGCACCACTACCCGCGGGAGTTCTGCCCGCGGTGCTGGAGCGAGGACGTCGCCTGGGAGCCGGCCACCGGGCGGGCCACCCTGTACACCTGGTCCGTCGTGCACCGCAACGACCTGCCGCCGTTCGGCGACCGGGTCCCGTACGTCGCCGCGGTCGTCGAACTCGCCGAGGGCCCCCGGATGATGACCGAGGTGACCGACTGCGCGGCGTCGGACCTGCGGATCGGGATGCCGCTCGCGGTGCACTTCCGCCCCGCGCAGGCCGGGGGGAGCGGCGACGGGCCGGCGGGGGGCGGCGGGTGCGCGGTACCGGTGTTCCGGCCGGCGTGAGGCGCCCGCCGGCGCGCCCGCCGGATTAATGGAGTGGCGGAGGACGGGCTTCTCGGGAAGGCTGCCCGCGTGCTGATTCGAGACGCGAACCCGGCCGACTGGCCGTCGATCTGGCCGTTCTTCCGTTCCGTCGTACGGGCCGGCGAGACCTACGCCTACCCCCAGGACCTCGACGAGCCGGCCGCCCGCGACCTGTGGATGCTCCGCCCGCCGGGCCGCACGGTGATCGCCGTCGACGAGCGCGGAACGGTGCTCGGCTCGGCCAAGATGAACCCCAACCACAGCGGGAACGGCGCGCACGTCGCCAGCGCCAGCTTCATGGTCGACCCGCAGCACCGCCGGCGCGGCACCGGGCGGGCGCTGGGGGAGCACGCCCTGGCCTGGGCCCGCGCCGAGGGCTACCGGGGGATGCAGTTCAACGCGGTGGTGGAGGCCAACACCGGCGCGGTCGCCCTCTGGCAGTCACTCGGCTTCCGGATCATGACGACCATCCCCGAGGGCTTCCACCACCCCGCTCACGGGTACGTGGGGCTGCACGTCATGTACCAGAAGCTGTAGCCGCCCGCGGCGGCCGGGCGCCGGGCGGCCCGGCGCCCGGCCGGTCTCACGGCCAGAGCAGCTCCCTCTCCCAACCGTCCGCGCCGCGGCGGTAGTTGAGTCGTACGTGCTGACGCCGGTGCTGGTCGCCCTGGAAGAACTCGACCTCGTCGGCGCGCAGCACGTACAGCGTCCAGGTCGGTACCGGTGCGTCCGGTTCGCGCCGGGCGCGTTCCCAGGCGGCGTCCGCGGCGCGGGCCAGCTCCTCGGCCGAGCCGAGCACCTGGCTCTGGCGGCCCACCAGGGCGGCGGCCAGTGCGCCCGTGGAGCGGTGGTGCAGATCGGCCGCGCTCTCCTTCGGGCCCGCCGCGGTCACGGTGCCGTGGACCCGGACCTGGCGGCCGACCGCCGGCCAGTAGAAGGCCAGCGCGGCGCGGGGGCGGGCGGCCAGCTCGCGGCCCTTGCGGCTGTCGCGGTGGGTGCCGAAGTGCCAGCCGTGCTCGTCCGCGTCGTGCAGCATCACGATCCGCACGGAGGGGTCGCCGGCCGCGTCGGCCGTCGCCAGGGACATGGTGTGCGGCTCGGGAACGCCGGCCTCGGCGGCCTCCCGCAACCACTGCCGGAACAGTGGCAGCGGCTCGGCCGGCGCCCGCTCCGCGGCGAAGGTCGGCAGCTCGCCGTCCCAGACCCGCAGGCCGCGCAGGAGCGTGCGGAAGGCGCGGGCGTCGGCGTCGGCTGCCGTCCCGGGGGCCGCGGGGACCGCGGGGCCGCTGGGAGCGGGGTCCGGAGCGGCCCCGGCGGCGGGGTGGTCCGTGTGGTCGGGCATGCCAGGCAGCGTACGCGGGGTGTTCGGGGTGCCGGCGGAAGGGGCGACGGCCGCCGTCGGGCGGGCCGCTATCCCCGTCCGAGGACCACGGTTCCCGAGGAGCAGAACCAGCCGCCGGTGCCGGACGCGACGGCCAGTTGCGGCAGGGTGCCGTCCGGTTTGTGGACCTGGCGGTCCGGGCCGGCCTCGCCGCGCAGCTGTCGCACCGCCTCGACCAGCAGGAACAGCCCCCGCATGCCGGGGTGGCAGGCGGCCAGTCCGCCGCCGTCGGTGTTGACCGGCAGCTCCCCGTCCCGCAGCAGCCGCCCCTTCTCGACGAACGGTCCGCCCTCCCCCTTGGCGCAGAAGCCCAGGTCCTCCAGCGTCACCAGGGTCATGTAGGTGAAGGCGTCGTAGATCTCGGCGAGGTCGATCTCGGCGGGGCGGACGCCGGCCCGTTGGAAGGCGAGCCGGCCGGAGACGGCGGCCGGGGAGACGGTGAAGTCGTCCCACTCCGCCATGGTGGTGTGCGAGACGGCGGTGCCCGAACCGAGCACCCAGACCGGCCGTCTGGCGAGGTCGGGCACGTGGTCCTCGGCGACCAGCAGGACCGCGCAGCCGCCGTCGGAGCGGATGCAGCAGTGCAGCTTGGTGAACGGGTCGGCGATCATCGGGCCGGACAGCACCTCGTCGACGGTGATCGGGTCGCGGTACATGGCGTCCGGGTTGGTGGCCGCGTTGGCCCGTGCCTGGACGGCTATCTGGGCCAGCTGTTCCAGGGTCGTGCCGTACTGGTGCTGGTGGCGGCGGGCCGCCATGGCGTATTTGGCGATCAGGGTGTGCCCGTAGGGGACCTCGAACTGGAGCGGGCCGCGGGCGCCGAAGGAGAGGTTGGCGGTGCGGCGCTTGGCCTTGATGTCGGCGCGGGCGGTGGAGCCGTAGACGAGCAGGACGGCGTTGGCGTGCCCGGCCGCGATGGCGTCGGCGGCGTGCGCGGCCATCACCTCCCAGGTGGCGCCGCCGACCGAGGTGGAGTCCACCCAGGTGGGGCGCAGTCCGAGGTATTCGGCGACCTCGACGGGGGCGAGGGTGCCGAGCCCGGCCGAGGCGAAGCCGTCGATCACCGACCGGTCCAGGCCGGAGTCGGCGAGCGCCCGGCGGGCGGCCTGGGCGTGCAGGGCGTACGGGGTGGCCTCGTCCACCCGTCCGCAGTCGGAGAGCGCGACTCCGGCGACGGCGACCTTGCGGTTCCGGGAAGGGGTCCCTGGCGTCAGCCTCATAAATCTGACGGTACATCAGATTTGGGGGAGTGGGCAGGGGCTCCGACACACGGCTTCCCCGCGCCCGTCTCTAGGAAAGTGCCGCCCGGATGCCTACTATGACGGGCCGTCAGATCGGACCCCGTTCGAGCGGACGGGCGTCGCCGCACGGCCGGGAGGAGCCCGCCGATGGATGCCGCGTTCACCGAGGAGCAGGACGAGATCCGCCGCACCCTGCGCGCACTGCTGGACAAGCGCTGCGGCCCGGACGAGGTCAGGGCCGCGGTCCGCACCCCGGCGGGCCACGACCAGGCGCTGTGGCGGCAGCTCGCCGGGCAGTTGGGGCTGCCCGGCCTCGCCCTGCCCGCCGCGTACGGTGGAGCCGACTGCGGCCCCACCGAACTCGCCCTGGCCTGCGAGGAGACCGGCCGCGCCCTGCTGCCCGCACCGCTGATCGGCACCGCCGTGCTCGCCGCGCCGCTGATCCTCGCACTGGGCGGGGAGGAGCAGCGCGCCGCACTGCTCCCGCCGCTCGCCGCCGGGGAGCTGACCGCCACCCTCGTCGTCCCCGACGGACGGCTGGCCACCGCGCTGGCACTGACCGGGCCGAACGACGGTGACTGGGCCGGCGGCGGCCGGGCCGGCGGGATCCAGGCACGGCAGGTCGACGGTGCCTGGCGGCTCTACGGGGAGGCCGGCCAGGTCCTCGACGGGCACACCGCGGACGTGCTGGTGGTCGCCGCGCACACCGGCGGCTTCGCGCGCAGCCGGACCCTGCTCCTGGCCGTGCGCACCACGGGCCCGGACGGCACCGAGACGCCCGGGCTGCTGCGGACCCGGCAGACCGCGATGGACGAGACCCGTCCGCAGGCACGCATCGAACTCCGCGACGTGGCAGCGGAGTTGCTGGGGCCCGACCCGGCCGGGGGCGACGGCGCGGTGGCCGCGGCGCTGGCCGCCACCGGGGCGACGGCGGCCGCGTGCCTGGCGGCAGAGGGGGTCGGCGCGGCCGACGCGGCGCTGTCCCGCACGGTCGGCTACGTCAAGGAGCGCACCCAGTTCGGCCGCCCGATCGGGTCCTTCCAGGCGGTGCAGCACCGGCTCGCCGACCTGTACGTGGCGGTGCAGGCGGCGCGCTCCGCGGCGTACTACGCGGCCTGGGCGGCGGGCGGCGCCCACCCCGAACCCGGGGCGGGCGGCCTGGCGCTGGCCCAGTCGCTGGAGGCGCTGCGCGCGGTCGCCGCCGAGGCGGTGCAACTGCACGGCGGGCTCGGCTTCACGTGGGAGCACACGGCGCACCTGTACTTCAAGCGGGCGGCCTGTGACGAGCTGCTGCTGGGCCCGGTGCACCGACTGCGGGCCCGGGCGGCGGAGCAGGCCGGCCTGTTCGGGGCCGGCGGGTCGGACGGGGCGGGCGCGGACGCCCCCGCCGGCCCGGTGGCGCGAGCGGCGGTCGGTGCCTGATGGACCGACGCACACGGCTGGTGCAGAAGATCTCCTCGACCCGCACGTTCGCCCGGGTCGCACCGCACGTCATCCCCGCGCTGGACCGCGCCGTCCACCGAATGACCGGCGGGAAGGCGCTGCTCAGCACCCGGATGCTGCCCGGCGTCGTGCTGACCGCCACCGGCGCCAGGAGCGGCCTGCCGCGCAGCACCCCGCTGGCCTGCATGCCGCAGGACGACGGCGGCTGGCTGCTGATCGGCAGCAACTTCGGCCGCCCGGGACACCCGGCCTGGACCGGGAACTTGATCAAGAACCCGGAGGCGGAGGTGAGTTGGCGGGGTCGGGACGTCCCGGTGCGGGCCCGGCTGCTCACCGGCGAGGAGCGCGCGCGGGCCTGGCGGGCGGCGCTGGAGTTCTGGCCGCCGTACGCGGCCTATCAGGCGCGGCTGGAACGGGAGATCCGCCTGTTCCGGCTGGACCGGCGCTGACCTGCCCGGACGGGGCCGTCATACGCGCGCAGCGGGTGCCGTACGGCCCCGAAAGGGCGGTCGGCACCCGCTGCGACGCGGTACGACTATGGCAGGACGAACAGAGGACGACGTGGGCGAACTGCCCCGGCGACACCGGGACATCGGGGGTGCGACGGCCTCCCCGGCGGTAGTGCGGCGGCTGGGGCGCGACGGTGCGGCGCGGCGTTCCGGCGCGGCGGGAACGGCGGCTCGGCGGCCCGACCGGTGCGGCGGTCCCGACGCGGACCCTCGGGATCCGGGCGGGGCGGCCCGCTACTTGGTGGCCCGTTACTTGGTGGGCTTCTTGCCGGTGACGCCGAAGTGCACGAGCAGGGCGAGGTTGGGCTTGAGGTCGGCCTGTTTGACGCCCCAGCTCTGGAAGCCCTTCTGGTGGCCGGCGACCGCCGCGAGCATGGCGACGATGGAGCCGGCCATGGCTGCCGGGCTGACGTCCTTGTCGACCTTGTTCTTGGCCTGGAGCTCCTGGATCGACTCCGTAAGGGAGTTGGTGACCGCGTTGAGGATCTTCATGCGGATCTTGTAGAACCGCTTGTCGCCCTCGGCGGCACCCAGGTCGACCACGCGCAGGATCGCGTCGTGCTTGCGCCAGAAGGAGAGGAAGCCGTCGACCAACTCCTCGGCGGCCTGCCAACCGGATTTGCCCGCCCAGGAGCGTTCGGCGACGAGATGGGTCAGGCTCGCGCCCTCTTTCGCCATCTCTTCGGCGATTTCGAGGACCGCACCTTCAACGTCCGGGAAGTACTGATAGAACGTCGCGGGTGAAGTGCCCGCTTTTCGGGCCACATCGATGACTTTGACGTCCCGATAGGGGGACGAACTGAGCATTTCACTGAGGCAGTCGAGGAGCTTTTGCCGCGTCGCCTGTCCGCGGCGGCCGGCAACTCTGCCGTCGACGGTTCGCACTTGTCCTGTCATGCCGTCAGCTTACCGAGGGGTGATCGGAGCGCGATTTGGCTGCCTGCAAATGGGGACGGGGGAGTTCGGGCCGCCCGGCGCCCGTAGCCGTGCTGGTTGGGGGCCCGACGGCCGCCGGGACTGGCTGCCCAGGCATTGGTCCGATCCAGTGAATGCTGTTATCAACAGGCTGTGGACAACATCGGTGGACAAGGGGGCGGGCGTGCCGCATCGGGTGCCTGGCGAGGGGAGTGGGGGAATCCCCGCGCCGCGCGCGGTGTCACGACCGCGAAATCGCCGCGGGCGAAGCAGAATTGATCCGTTGACGCAAGGCGGGGTGCGGGGGAAGGCGTGCGGACGGATGACGGGCGGGGAAATGGGGCGTTTTCGGCCACGGAGGGCGGTTGGTCGCCTGGCTTCGCGTCGGGCGTCGAGGGGGCGGCGGAGACCCGCCAATCCGTCCGCCTGGGCGGAACCAGTCCGTCCGGATGGGGCGATGGGCGGCGGAAATTCCGCGAACGGCGCCCCCGCGCGGGCCGCAACTGGTCGGTAACCCTTCGGCAATCACCCGTCCCCGGACGTATCGGAGCACGTCAGGGCGGGGTGGAATACGCCGGGTAATGGGCTTGTTGCGTACCGCAGGGGGTGAGTCGTGACACGGCCGACAGGCCCCGGGTTCGCAACCGCCGGCCCGGCCAGGAAGAATCAAGGTGCGTACGGCCGTTTCGGCCTGGCGGTGAGACGCTGCGCGGGGCAGTCGCCCTCGGCGGCTCGTGGCTTTGGAGAGTCTCGTTCTATGCCCCACGGGGAGGTGGCAGGCAAGTGGTGGAGCAGCTGACGCAGCACGATCCCCGGCGGATCGGCCCGTTCGAGGTCCTCGGCCGTCTCGGGGCCGGCGGCATGGGACTGGTCTATCTGGCGCGGTCGGCGTCCGGTCGGCGTGTGGCGATCAAGACGGTCCGGTCCGAACTCGCCGAGGACCAGCTGTTCCGGGTCCGGTTCACCCGCGAGGTGGAGGCGGCCCGCGCGGTCAGCGGCTTCTACACCGCGGCCGTCGTCGACGCCGACCCCCGGGCGGCCGTGCCCTGGCTGGCCACCGCGTACGTGCCCGCGCCCTCCCTGGAGGAGATAGTCAATGAGTGCGGGCCGCTGCCGGTCCAGGCGGTGCGCTGGCTCGCCGCCGGCATCGCCGAGGCGCTCCAGTCCATCCACGGCGCCGGCCTCGTCCACCGCGACCTGAAGCCGTCGAACGTCCTGGTGGTCGAGGACGGCCCCCGGGTGATCGACTTCGGCATCGCCTCCGGGGTGTCCAACACCCGCCTGACGATGACCAACGTGGCCGTCGGCACGCCCGCCTACATGTCGCCGGAGCAGGCCCGCGACTCCCGCAGCGTCACCGGCGCCAGCGACGTCTTCTCGCTCGGCTCCACACTGGTCTTCGCCGCCACCGGGCACGCGCCGTTCCACGGCGCCAACCCCGTCGAGACGGTCTTCATGCTGCTGCGGGAAGGCCCCGACGTGGCCGGACTGCCCGACGAACTGCGCCCGCTGATGGAGTCCTGCATGCAGATGGAGGCGGTCCACCGGCCGTCCCCGGCCGATCTGCAGTCCCAACTGGCGCCGCACCTCTTCAGCTCCGGCAGCGACGACAGCGGCACCGCGTCCGCCTGGCTGCCGCCCGGCGCCGTGGCGCTCATCGAGCAGCGGCGCGGCGGCGGCCGGGGCGCCGTGGCACCGAGCATCCCGCGGGCCGCCGCCGCACCCCGGGAGCCGGTGGCCGCGCCGCCCATGCCGCAGGCCCCGCCGCAACCCGTGCCGCAGCGGGCCGAGGGCTCCCGGCCGGCCGAGGGCTGGCCCGGCCGGATCGGCGCCGGCCCCGGTGCGCACCGCGCCGCCGACCCCCGCGGCGCGGCCGCCCCGGTGCCCCAGCCCGCCACCGCCCCGCCGGCCCCGGACGCCGCCGGCGGTCCCGTGCGGCTCGGGGGCTCGCCCGCCCCGATAGGGCCCGGCCCGCGCGCCGCCGACGCCCCGCCGCAGCACGGCCCGGCCGCCGCCACGAACTGGGTCCGGCCGCCGGCCGGGGCACCCGCGGCCGTCGTGCCCCAGCAGGGTGCGGTCACCGGCGGCTCCGGTGGGGAGGCCCTGCCGGCGGCCCCGCCGGAGCCGCCGTCCGCCGAGCCCGGCCGCTGGCGCCCCTGGCGGTTCCGGATGTCGAACGACGTCTGGGGCACCCCGGTGGTCGCCGGCGACCTGCTCTACGTCACCTCCTTCGAAGTGCACGCCCTCGATGTGGGCAGCGGCCGACGGAAGTTCAAGACCCGGGACGTCGCCTGGGCGATGACGGTCGCCGAGGGCCGCATCCACGCCTCGGACGGCCCCACCCTCTACGCCCTGGACGCCGACGACGGCGGCGAGCTGTGGCGCCTGAGCAGCGAGGGATGGGTCTACGCCCTCACCGCGGACCGCGGCACCGTCGTCACCAGCACCCGGGGCGGCGGCGTCCAGGCGCGGGAGGCCACCACCGGCGAGCGGCTGTGGGAGCTGTCCGGCGCCCAGACCGAGTTCGAGACCCCCGAGGCCGCGCCGGTCCAGCACGAGGGCACGGTCTACGTCTGGGCCGACGCCCGGCTCAAGGCGCTTCAGGCGCGCACCGGCGTCGAGCGCTGGTCGTACCCGGTGGGCGACGCGGCGTCCTGCGGCGGCGTGCCGGTCCGGGTGCTGCCCGCGTCGGACGGTGCGGTGTACGTGGTCGCCGGCACCCGGGTGCTGGCCCTGGACGCCGCCCGCGGTGACGTGCGCTGGCACTTCGAGGCGCCCGCTGCCTTCCTGAGCCCGCCCGCCTTCGCGCCCGGTCCGGCCGTCACCGGCGGCGGCCTCTACCTCGCCGACTACCTCGGCACGGTCTACGCCCTGGACGCGGCGGACGGCCGGGACCGCTGGCGGATCGCCACCGAGTCGCGCCAGTCCACCGAACCGGTCCTGGTCGCGCACGGCGCCGTCCACCTGGGCAGCGGCAAGGCGCTCTACACGCTCGACGCGGTGACCGGCACCCCGCGCTGGCGCTTCCAGGCGGGCGCCGAGGTCGTGGGCTCCCCGGTGGTCGCGGAGGGCCGGGTGCACTTCGGCTCCAACGACCACTGCCTGTACACCCTCGACGCGATGGGCGGTCAGCTGCGGTGGAAGCTGGCCACCGGCGGTGAGATCACCGGCTCTCCGGTGGCGGTCGGCGGGGTGGTCTACGCCTGCAGCAAGGACCGTTGCGTGTACGCCCTGGACGCCGCCAAGGGGACGGGGTTGGCCCGGCGCCCGTAGGCGGGGCTCCTCGCTGGCGGGCCGTGGCGGGCCGTCACCGGGGTGCGTCCGGCCCGCTCGGCCCCGGGTCGTGCGGTGCCTCCGGTCCGTCCGGCGGGGCGGGCCAGTCCGGTCGGGTCGGTCGGTCGTCCGGGGGGTGCTCCGGGGCCGGCCGTTGGTTCCGGCCCCACTCCACGGGCGGCGTGGGCGCCTGCGGCCCGGTCGGCGGGGGCGGTGGGCCGGGAGCGGGGCCGGGCGGCTGCGGGTGCCAGGTCCGGGTGGACTGGTCAGAGCGGTCCCAGGCGTCGGGCGGCGGCCGGTGGGGCGCGCGGCCGTAGCCGTCGCGGTCCTCGCCGTAGGAATCGTAGGCGTCGCGGGCGTCGCGGGCGTCGCGGGCGTCGTTGTAGTCCTCGTGTGCCGGGACCCGGCGGGGGCGTCCGCGCATGACGAGGGCGCCCAGGATCAGCAGGGCGCCGCCGCCGAGTGCGGTGGCCGCGCCGATGCCCAGCCCATGGGCGCCGGCGGCGAGTTCGCCGGTGCGTTGGCCCTGGCGGACCATCCACAGGACGGTGCAGCCCAGCACCACCAGCCCGGCGAGGGTGATCAGCAAACGGGAGCGCAGCACCACGCCGATCAGGGTGAGCAGCCCGGCGAAGACCATCGGCAGCAGCAGCGAGCCGAAGAGCGTGGCGCCGCCGTCGGTGAGGCCGTTGAAGAGGTCCTCGATCCGGATGTCGCTTCCGTGACGGCCGTCGTACCAGGGACGGAAGGGGCTCCAGACGGCGGCCGTCGCTCCGATGAGGGCGATCAGGGAGCCGAGCACGTTGCGCACCACCGGCGTCGCCTCGTTTCGACTCGTCCTGTCGTCCCGTGATCGACGCTACGCCTGCCCGTCTGCGCCCGCTAGACAAGCACGGCCGGATGCGGTCCGACCGCGCCGAGGGCTCCGTACGGGCTGTCACCGGCTCTTGCTAGGGTGCCGTGCACGCGTCAACCCTGGGGGTGGCGCGTGTCGGAACGCAGCAACGGGGGATGGTCGAAGGACATGCAGCAGCGCACGCGTACGCGCACGGGCACGGCCGCCGCGGGCACCGCGGACCGGGTCCGCAGGGGGATCAGGGCGGGACTCGCGGTGGGGGTGGCGGCGGTCACGCTCGCCACGGTCGGCGGCTGTGCGTTCGGCCGGCCCAAGATCGACGTGACGCCCCCGAGCTGGGCGACGGCCTCGCCGTCCGCCAGCTACGACCCGTACAACCCGACCCCGTCGTACACGCCCGGCTACGACAGCTACTCGCCGTCGCCGACGCAGGAGACGTACGACCCGGACGGGCGGTCCGACGTCCGCGGCAGCGGCTGCGACTTCTCCGCCTCGCTGCGCCAGTTCACCTACACGGTCTCCATCACCAACCCGTCGACGACCAGTTCGTACTCCTACGACATGCGGATCGACTGGATGAAGGACCGGCCGGCGGACGGCTCGTCCTACGGGCAGCACCAGCGCAGCGTCGTGGTGGCGCCCGGTGCGACCGAGACCTACACCGCCAAGTACACGCTGAACCAGTCCTCCTGGCAGGCGTTCTGGTACACCTGCCAGATCACCCGGGCGTCGAAGTCCAAGATGTGACGGGGGCCCGGCGGCGCGGCGGTGCGCCGCCGGTCATCTGACGGGCGGCGGGGCGGCCGCGGTGGTGGCCCGCGGGCGGGCGGCGAACAGGGCGGCCTGCCGCTCCGGCGGGAGGTTGCCCAGCGCGATCAGCTGCGGGGCGTGCGCCAGTGCCTGGGCCCGGGTGGCCTCCTTCGCCGCCCACAGGGCGCGGACGGTGCCCTGGACGGCCTCGGTGGGCTGCGCGGCCAGCACCGCGGCCCGGCGCAGCGCGGTCTCGGCGGCGGCGCCGGGCGGGGTCAGTTCGGAGACCAGGCCGACGGCGTGGGCGCGGCGGGCGCCGAGCCGCTCCGCGGTGCCCATCAGGGCGAGCCGGGCGATCTCGCCGTGCGGCATCCGCTGCGCCATGAGGATGGACTCGTAGGCGCTGACCATCCCGTAGGTGGTGTGCGGGTCGAAGAAGGTGGCGTCCTCGGCGGCGATGAGGAACTCCGCCTCGCCCAGCAGGTAGAAGGCGCCGCCGCAGGCCATGCCCTCGACCGCGGCGACCACCGGCTTCCACAGGTCGTTGGCCTTCGGGCCGATCCGGAGCAGCGGGTCGTCGAGGGAGAACGGGCTGGCGGGCTGGGGGACGTCGGCGGAGCGGTCCAGACCGGTGCAGAAGGCGCGGCCGCCGGCCCCGGTGAGGACCGCCGCGCGCACCGTGTCGTCGAAGCGCAACTCCCGCCAGATGGCGGTGAGTTGGGTGGCGGTGGCCAGGTCGAGGGCGTTGTGCCGGTCGGGGCGGTCCAGGGTGACCAGGGCGACCCCGTCGGCGGTCTCGGTGCGGACCCCGGGGGACGTCACGGCCGCTCCAGGACCCAGCGGGGGACGGTGGGGCCGTCGGGCGTGCGGTGGAAGACGGCCTTCACGGGGGCGCCGATGCGCAGCTTGGCCGGGTCGACGGAGTTCAGGGCGGCGTCGGCGGCGGCGACGAGGTTGCCGACCAGCCGGATCCGCGGCGCCTCGGCGAGCTCCACGACGATCGTGTTGTAGGGGGCCTGGGCCGCGTAGGCGGGCAGCAGCGGCGGATGCGGCACGACGAAGGACCAGATCCGGCCGCGGCCGCTCGTCCGCTGCCAGTGGGCGGTGAACGACTGGCAGTGCGGGCAGCAGGGCCGGGGCGGGAAGCGCGGTTCGTCGCAGTCGGTGCAGGTCTGCACGCGGAGCTCGCCGCGGGCCGCGTACTCCCAGAAGGGGGCCCCGTCGTCGTCGGTGACGGGTGTCAGCAGGCCGGTCTCGGGGGCCGGGGGTCCGTCGGCGGTCACGGATCGGGCGTCGGCGGCGGTCCCGCCGGCGCGGTGGTCTGCGCGCATCTCGGATCAGCTCCTCAGCAGTAGCGCGGAGGTGGGCACGCACTCGCCCGCGGTGACGAGGCAGGTGGCGGCGTCGGGAACCTGCGCGGTGCTGGTGCCGCGCAGTTGGCGGACGCCTTCGGTGATGAGGTTGAAGCCGTGCAGGTACGCCTCGGAGAGGCCGCCGCCGGCGGTGTTGAGGGGGAGCCGGCCGCCGATCTCCAGGGCGCCGCCCTCGGTGAAGGCCGCGCCCTCGCCGCGCCCGCAGAAGCCGTAGCCCTCCAGGGAGAGGGGTATCAGCGGGGTGAACGCGTCGTAGATCTGCGCCACGTCGACGTCCTGCGGTCCGAGGTCGGCGCCCTTCCAGAGGTGGCGGGCGGCGGCCTGGGCCGGGCCGCTGAGCGGGTCGTCGTTCCAGTAGTTGACCATGCCGTGGTGCTGGGCGGGCAGGCCCTGGGCCGCGGCGTGGACGTAGACCGGGCGCCGGCGGCAGTCGCGGGCGCGCGCGGCGGAGACCACGACGCAGGCCAGGGCGCCGTCCGTCTCCAGGCAGTTGTCGAAGAGGCAGAGCGGTTCGCTGATCCAGCGGGAGGTCATGTACATCTCGCGGGTCAGCGGGCGGTCGTACATCATCGCGGCCGGGTTCTGGTTGGCACGGTTGCGGCAGGCCAGCGCGACGTTGAAGAAGTGGTCGCGGGTGGCGCCGTACTCGTGCATGTAGCGCCGGGCCAGCATGGCGATCTCGTCGGCGGGTCGGAGCAGGCCGAAGGGCCGGGTCCACTGGCCGGGGGTGGGGAGTTGGGCGCTGGTGCTGGTCCACGGTCGGGGTCCGGAGCCGCGTTTGCGGGACCGCCAGGCGACGCCGACGCTCGCCTGCCCGGTGGCGATGGCGGCGGCCAGGTGCGCCACCGTCGCGCACGAACCGCCGCCGCCGTAGCCGACCTTGGAGAAGTGGGTGACGTCCCCGGCGCCGATGGACTTGGCGATCTCGACCTCGTCGGTCTCCTCCATGGTGTACGACGCGAAGGCGTCCACCTCGGAGGGGGCGATACCGGCGTCGTCCAGGGCGGCGACGATCGCCCGGCACGCCAAGGTCCGCTCGGATTCGTGGAGTTGTTTGGCAAAGGGTGTCTGTCCGATGCCGACGATCGCCGTAGCGTCCTTGAGGGTCGCCCCCATCGCCACCTCCGTGCTCGGCCGTCACTGCTGACAGCGGAGGAGGCTACCGCTAATCTGACGGACAGTCAGCTAGTGCGGTGCGGGGTCTTTGCCGGGAGCGGGAGGCAGTGCGATGGGCGAACAGCTCGATGCGCGGGCGGACGTGGCGTACGGCTCGCTGGCGCACCTGGTGCGCGCGGCCGCCGCGCGGTACGGCCCCCGGGAGGCCGTCGTCGAGGGCCGCACCCGGGTGTCCTACACCGAACTGGGCGGGCGGGTGGAGCGGGCCGCCGCGGCCTGCCTCGCCGCCGGCGTCGCCCCCGGCGACCGGGTCGCGGTCTGGGCGCCCAACACCCTCGACTGGATCGTCTCCGCCCTCGGCGCGGTGACCTCCGGCGCGGTCCTCGTCCCGGTCAACACCCGCTTCAAGGGCGCCGAGGCGGCCGACGTGCTGCGCCGCACCCGCGCCAAGGTCCTCTTCGTCACCGGCACCTTCCTCGGCACCTCCTACGTCGCCTCGCTGCGCCGCGCCGCCGAGCGGGGCGACGGCCACGGCCCGCTGCCCGGACTGCCGCACCTGGAACGGGTGGTGGTGCTCGCCGACGACGCCCCCGCCGACTTCACCACCTGGCGCGACTTCCTCGCGGCCGGTGCGGCGGTGCCGCCCGAGGCGGTCCGGGCCCGCGCCGACGCCCTCGGCCCCGACGACCCCTCCGACATCATCTTCACCTCCGGTACCACCGGCCATCCCAAGGGCGCCGTGATCACCCACGGCCAGACCCTGCGCGCCTACGACGTCTGGAGCGCACTGGCCGGCCTGGAGGAGGGCGACCGCTACCTCATCGTCAACCCCTTCTTCCACACCTTCGGCTACAAGGCCGGCGTCGTCGCCTGCCTGCTGCGCGGCGCCACGATGGTCCCGCAGCCGGTCTTCAGCGTGGAGACCGCGCTCGCCAACATCGCCGCCGAGGCGATCTCCGTGCTGCCCGGCCCGCCCACCCTCCACCAGCAGCTCCTGGACCACCCCGACCGCGCCCTGCACGACCTGTCGGCGCTGCGGCTGGTCGTCACCGGCGCCGCCGTCGTCCCGCTGGAGCTCGTCGAACGGCTGCGCGGCGAGCTGAAGGTGGCCACCGTCCTGACGGCCTACGGCCTGTCGGAGAGCACCGGCGTGGTCACCATGTGCCGGCGCGGCGACCCGCCCGAGGTGATCGCGGCGACCTCCGGGCGCGCCGTGCCGGACACCGAGGTCCGGGTGGTGGACCCGGCGGGCCGTCCGCAGCCGCCCGGCGAGGCCGGCGAGATCCTGGTCCGCGGCTACCACGTGATGTCCGGCTACTTCGAGGACCCGGCCGCCACCGCCGCCGCGCTCACCCCCGACGGCTGGCTGCGCACCGGCGACGTCGGCGTCCTGGACGGGGCCGGCAACCTCCGGATCACCGACCGCATCAAGGACATGTTCATCGTGGGCGGCTTCAACGCCTATCCCGCCGAGATAGAGCAACTCCTCGCCCGTCACCCGGACATCACCGAGGTCGCGGTCATCGGCGTCCCCGACCGCCGCCTCGGCGAGGTCGGCAAGGCGTACGCGGTCCGCCGCCACGGTTCCCGGCTCACCGCGGACGACCTCATCGCCTGGTCCCGGCGCGAGATGGCGAACTACAAGGTCCCCCGGGAGGTGGAGTTCGTCGCCGGACTGCCGCGCAACGCGAGCGGCAAGGTGGTCAAGGGGCGGCTGCGGCAGGGCGGTTCGCGTACCGGGCCGGGCGGGGCGTGCTGAGGGTCGACCGGGTCGGGGGACGCCCGCGCCGGCGACCGCGCAGGGCGCGGCCGCGGGGGCATTAGCGGCGCGTTAGCCACGTGGCAGCCGGACGCCAGGGCGCCGGGACAGAGTGGGTGTCGTACCGAGGAGACCACGACACCGACCGTCCCGGGGGGACCTGACATGAGCTCCAACACCGCCGTCCGCAACGCCCGCCGCCACACCCTGCGCATCGCCGCCGCGGCACTGACCGCGGTCGCCGGCCTGACCCTGACCGCCTGCTCCGGTGCGGACACGCCCGGCGCCGCCAAGGCCGCCGGCGGCACGGAGAGAGCGGTGGGCGCCGCCGGCGTGGACGCCGCCGGCTCCTCCGCCGACTCCGCGGGCACCGACACTGCCGGCCGCGACGCCGCCGGCCCCGCCGCCGACGGTCCGGACGGTGGCGCCAAGGCGGGCACGGGGGCCGAGGGCGGCACGAAGGCGGGGGCCGCGGGCCAGCAGGCGGGGACCGCGCACGCCACCGGCGGCCGGGCGGGCTCGGGCATCGAGCGCTGCCACACCTCCGGGCTGAAGGCGTCGTTCAACACCGGCGGGGACGCGGTCCCGGACGAGGACGCGGGCGGGTCGACGACCACCAGCATCAACCTGGTCAACAAGGGCAGCCGCGCCTGCAAGATCGGCGGGTTCCCGGGCGTGGACCTGACGTCCGTCAACGGCGGCGAGCGGTGGTCGCTGGCCCGCTCCTCGGCCAAGTTCAGCTCGATCACCCTGGCGCCCGGCGACAGCACCGACGTCACGCTCAACGTCGCCATGACCAAGGAGAGCGAGGGCTTCTACCAGCCCGCATGGGTGGAGATCACCCCGCCCAACGAGACCACCTCGCTGAAGGTCGAGTGGCCCTGGGGCACGCTCCTCGACCAGCGCGGCGCCACCCACCCGGCCACCTTCGTCAACCCCATCGGCTGATGCCCCAGCCCCCCCCCGGAGGCCGTTCCGGGCGGAGCGTCCGACGACGCCCCGCCCGGAACGGCCCTCCTCGGCCCCGGCCGAGCCGAACGGCCCGCGACGCGGTCGCCGGGCGCTGGCGGAACGGACCGGGATCACCGTGCGACGCGGCCGCCGGCGACCCCGGTCCGCTCCGCCAGCGCCCGCATCCGGTCCGCGAACCCGGCGTCCGCCGACCCGAACCACACCCCGAGGTCCGCGGCGCCCGCCGCCTCCCAGTCGGCGACCTCGGCCGCCACGTTCGCGACCGTGCGGTCCGGGCCGTCCCAGCCGATCCGGGTGCCGGCCGTCACCCGGGTCCCGCGCGACGCGGCCCGCCGGGCCAACTCCGCCGCCCGCTCGGCGAACTGCCCGGGGGTGAGCCCCACCCCCTGCCAGTGGCCGCCGAACTCCGCGGCGCGGCGCAGCGCCGCGTCCGAGTTCCCGCCGATCAGGAACGGCACCGGCTCCCGCGGCACCGGTTGGAACACCGCCCGCCCGTCGAAGGCCACCTGCCCGTCGTCGTAGGGCCCGCCCGCTCCCGCGTGCAGGTGCCGCACCAGCCGCAGCGTCCGGTCCGTGCGCGCACCCCGGTCGCCGAAGCCGACGCCGGCCGCGGCGAACTCGTACGGCTGCCAGCCCACGCCGACGCCCAGCACGAACCGGCCACCGCTCAGCCGCGCCAGCGTCGCCGACTGCCGGGCCAGCAGCAGCGGTTCGCGCAGCGGCGCGATCAGCACCGACGTCCCCAGCGTGAGCCGCTCCGTCGCGGCGGCCAGGAAGGCGAGCGTGGTCAGCGCCTCGTACACCCCGCCGTAGCCCTCCGGCGGACGCCCGTACGGGCCCGGCGGCAGCAGGTGGTCCGGCAGCCAGACCCCCGCGTACCCCAGCTCCTCGGCCTCCCGGGCCAGCCGGACCAGCTCCGGGGCGGGCATCGTGCCCGCCTCGGACGGCAGGACGACGTGCAGCCGCATCCGGTCCGGCCGCCCGGTGCCCGCACCGGGGACGTCGGGGGGCGCGGTGGGGTGCTGGGGGGTGACGGCGTCGCTCATGGGGGCCTCCGCTCCCGATACGGGTGACTGGGTCGGACGCCCCCTTCCTAAGCCCTGACACCGATGTGAGGGTCAAGGGCCGGGCGGTCGGCGGCCGTTCACCGGGCGCCGCTCACCGCGCGTCGCCGTCCGCCGGGGCCGCCGGTGCCGCCGTCCAGTCCGGCGCGCGTCCGCCGAGCGCCACCACCCGGTCCAGCAGCGGCGCGTCCGGCGCCACCGGGACCGCCGGCCCGAAGAGCGACCCGTCGCGCGCCTCGTCGGCCACGGCCGCCAGCAGCCCGTGCGCGACCTCCAGACTCGCGCCGTCGGGCGCGTACCGCTGGCCGGTGGCGCGCGCCAGGTCCCAGCCGTGCAACACCAGTTCGTTCAGCGCGAACCGGCCCGCGGCGGCCCCGGGCAGGGTGACCCCGCCCACCCGCGTCTCGCCCTCCCAGGCGGCCGGCACCCGCCAGGCCGCCGCCAACTCGTCGAGGTTCCGCGCCAGTTCCGCGCGCCAGCCCGGGGCGACGTCCGGCAGCTCGGTGTCCGGGGGCGTGTCGGTGGTCGGCCCCAGGTCCTTGCGCGCGGCGTCCCGGAACGCGACGGACAACCCGGCCAGGTGGCCCAGCAGGTGCCGCACGGCGTACGCGGGGCAGGGGGTGGGCGCCGCCAGTTGCGCGTCGGCGGTCCCGGCGGCGAGCCGCGCCACCTCCCGGGCCTGCGCCGCGAAGTCGATCGGCGGGGTCGGCGGGGCAGCCTTCTCGGTCATGGTTGCGGGTCCTTTCCTCCGGCGGACCGGCCACCGCGGCCGGTCTCACGAGTGCAGACCCCGCAACGCCGAAGAACTCATCGGCGCGCCCGGCCCCGCCCCGGGCAGCCGCTACCGCCCGTAGCGTTCCCGCAGCGCCGCCTTCAGGACCTTGTCCAGCGGCCCGCCGCGCGGCAGCGCATCGGTGATCTCCAACTGCTCCGGCAGCTTCTGCGTCATCAGCCCCGCCGCCCGCAGGTGCGCGGTGAGGTCGGCCAGGGTGAGCGGCGGCGCACCGTCCCGCGGTTCGGCGAGCGTGACCACCGCGCAGACCCGCTCGCCGCGCTCCCGGTCCGGCAGGCCGATCACCGCCGCCTGGGCCACCGCAGGGTGGGTGTGCACCAGGTCCTCGACCTCCTGTGCGGAGATGTTCTCGCCCTTGCGGATGATGATGTCCTTCAGCCGCCCGGTGAGCACCAGGTGCCCGTCGGCCCGCAGGTGCCCGAGGTCGCCGGTGCGGAACGCGCCGTCCGCGGTGAACGCCCCGGCCGTCAGCGCGGGATCGGTGTAGCGCCGGAACACCATCGGCCCGGAGACCGTGACCTCACCGGTCTCGCCGGTCGCGGCCGGGCTCCCGTCCGCCCGCACGATCCGCACCCGGGCGCCCGCCACGGGCCGGCCGACGGTGTGCGCCAGCTGTTCGTCCGCGTCGTACGGCGTCCCCATGGCGATCATCGGGCTCTCCGTCATCCCGTACCCGTGCACCACGGCGCAGCCCAGTTCCCGTCCGGCCGCGCGGTACAGCTCGGGCGGCAGCGGCGCCCCGCCGCCGGACAGCAGCCGCAGCGAGGGGATCAGCGGCCCGGCGTCCGGCGTGGCGGCCCGGCGGCGCCGCGAGGCGTCGTGGAACGCCTGGTAGAACGCGGTGCTGCCGCCCGCCATGGTCACCCCGTGGCGTCGGTAGACCGCGGCCGCCCGGTCCGCGTCGAAGCTCTCCAGCACCACCGCAGGGAAGCCGCTGACCAGCATGGCGATCACGTAGTCCGGCCCGGCGATATGGGCGTACGGGAACGCGAGCGAGCCGACGTCGTCCGCCGTCATGCCCAGTGCGGTGGCCAGCCCCACGCCGCCGGCGATGAGCGAGGCGTCGGTGTGCTCGACGCCCTTGGGGGCGGAGGTCGTGCCGGACGTGTAGTAGATCCACCGCGTGGCGTCGTCCGCGGCGGCCGGGGCCGCGGGCAGGGTGTCCGGATCGCCCTCGGGCAGCCCGTCCGCTACCGAGACGACGCGCACGTCGGAGTGGTCCCCGGCCGCGCCGCGCACCATCGCCGGGTAGTCGAAGCCCCGCCACGCCCCGGGCACCAGGGCGAACTCGGCGGCCGACTCACGCAGGATGAACCCGACCTCCCGCGCCCGGTGCAGGTGGATCACCGGCGTCTGCACGGCCCCGAGCCGGGCCAGCGCGAGCGACGCGACCACCGTGTCGATCCGGGTCGGCAGCTGCCACATCACCCGCGTGCCGGCCCCGATGCCCCACTGCCGGAACCCGGCCGCGGCGCGCGCCGCGGCGTCCCGGACCGCCCCGAAGGTCACGGTCCGCCCGCCGTCGCCGTCGCCGTCGAAGAACATCGGCGCGTCCCCGGAGGCCCGCGCCCGGTACTCGACCAGTTCCCACAGCGTGCGTAGACGGGCGGGTTCGAACACGGCGCGCCTCCGGGGGTGGATGGGCGGGGTGGGGCGTGACTGTAGCACCAGAACTGACGGAGCGTCAGATGTGGTGCGGTGCCCCGTCGGGTGCCGCGCACTGCTGCCGGGCCGCGCCGAGCGTTTCGGAATGGAAACGTCCGGCCGTTGCGGAACGGCGGACGGGGCCGGGTGCAGACCCGACCCCGTCCGTGATGCCGCTACCGGAGGGCTGTCCTTCGGCTCCCGGTCAGGGCATGTGGTTGTCCATCGGAGCCAGCCCCGCGTGCTGGGCCTGCGGGGCCAGCGGTGCGTGGTTGTCCTGCGGCGCCATCGGCATGTGCTTGTCCTGGGCCGTGACCGTGTTCGGCGGGCCGGGTATGTGGTTGTCGGCCATGGCGGGCACCGCGGCGGTGCCGAGCACGGCCGCCGCGATGGCGGCGACGGCCAGGGACTTCTTCGTGCGGGTCATTCCAACTCCTCTAGTAACGGGGGTCGTTGCTGTTCCCAGAAACAAACTAGCGTCAAGTGTGTGCAGGTGTTCGAGCCTTGCCATGGAAAGCCGAGGCACATCTGCAGGTTTTACTTCCCGCACGAAAACGTCGTAGGGGCCGGTTTTCCGTGGCTTCCCCTCCAAGCCACGGGAAAACGGCCCCTACGAACTCCCGGAATCATCCGGATCCCCCCGGAGCCCCCCCCGGGCCCTCCGGTCGTGCCCCCCGTCCCCCGTGTCCCCCGTGTCCCCCGTGTCCCCCTTCCCCCGTGTTCCCCCCTGCGTCGACGGTCTACTTGACTCCGCCGACGGGCTGGTGGCTGTCCATGGTGGTGAGGTTCTCCCCCTCGGCCGGAGCCTTCCCGACCTTGTCCGCCGGGGCTTCCGCGGTGACCGCGTCGGCGGCGATGGGCTGGTGGCTGTCCATCGGCTTGACGACGTCGCGGTCCCGGGGCTTCGGGACCTTCGGCGCGGTGCCGGGCGCGATGATCGGCTGGTGGCTGTCACGCGGCGCGATGATCGGCTGATGGCTGTCGCGCGGGGCGACGACGTCCCGTTCCCCCGAATTCTGCACAGTGTTCTCGGTGCTCATGGCGATCAACTCCTGATGGGCGCTTGAAGGCTGTCAGTCCGGCCGGCGACTCCCCCGTTGGCCGCCGGACGGACGTGACGCGGCCGCTCACGATAACTGCGCGGCCTGGGCACCGAGCCGCTTGCCCCCCGAGGCGGCGGATCGGTAGCCATAAGATTGGCCCGGGCCGATGAACGATCGATAAACGCCGGCGGCGCGCGGCTGAACGGGCGTCAGGCCACCGTTGCGGGCGTGAGCAGGCTGCGCACGGCGGCGCTTTCCGCGGAGCCCAGCCGCTCGAAGATCGTCAGGGCTTCCTGCCAGCACACGCGGGCCCGACCGCCGTGCCCGATCTGGTGCAGGGCGCGGCCGAGCGTGGTCAGGGCGCTCGCCCGCCACGGCTCCCCGCCGATTCCCCGCAACGCGGTCAGCGCCTGTTCGGCGCGGTTGGCGGCGGCGGTGGGGCGGCCGGCGGCGAGGTCCACCTCGGCCAGCCGGTAGTTGGTCATGCCCTCCCAGAAGCGCTGGCGGCTGTCCCGGAAGATGCCCAGGGCGGACATCAGTTGCTCGGCCGCCTCGGGCAGCCGCCCGGCTTGGGTGTAGGCCAGCGCGAGGGCGTACATGCCGTTGGCGAGACGCCGTCTGGCTCCGAGGTCGTGGTAGATCGCGATGCCCTCCTCCGCCAGGCGGATGGCGTGGTCCACCCGCCCGGTGTCCAGGTGCACGCGGGAGAGGTTGCACAGCGCGCTGGCCTCGGACTGCCGATTGCCGTCGTCGCGGAAGGCCGCCAGGGCCTGCAGCAGGTACGCCTCGGCATCCTTGTGGCGGCGCTGCGCGTTGGCGATGATGCCGCGGTCGTTGGGGGCGTAGGAGGAGGAGAAGGCGTCCCCGGCGGCGAGCCCGAGCAGCATCGCGGACTTGGCGTTCTCGTCGGCGTCTTCCAGCCGGCCCGAGAGCGTCCGGACGTAGGCCAGGGCGGTGTGGATACGGGCCTGTGCGTGTTCGTCGCCGAGCTCGCGCGCCGCGGTCAGCAGGGCGGTGTTCGCCTGCTCGTACTGGAGGGCGTCGGCCCCGGATTCGGCGAGGTCCTTGGTGAGCAGCAGCAGGTCGGCGGCGCGGCGCAGGGTCGACGGGCTCGTGGACTGCCGGGCGCACGCCAGGACGCACCCCGCCTCGCTGAACAGCCACTCCAACGCGGAGGCGCGGTCGGGGAATTCCAGCCCCGGGTAGTCGGTGGGCTCCATGTGGGCGATCAGCCGGTCCCCGGGGCGTTCCAGTGCGTACATCCGGGAGGCGGTCACCAGGTAGAAGTCGAGCAGCCGGGAGAGCGCCGCATGCCGATCGGAGGGCGGGTGCTCGTCGCGCTCGGCGCAGGCGCGGGCGTACAGGCGCACCAGGTCGTGGTAGCGGTAGCGACCCGGGGCCGCGGACTCCAACAGGGAGGTGTCGACCAGCGATTCGAGCAGTTCCTCGGTGTCGTCCGGCGGCAGGTTGAGCACGGCGGCCGCGGCGGTCAGCGAGATGTCCGGCCCGTCGGCCAGGCCCAGCAGGCGGAAGGCGCGGGCCTGGGCCGGCTCCAGTTGCTTGTAGCCCAGTTCGAAGGTGGCCTTCACGGCCAGGTCGCCGGCGCGGAGTTCGTCCAGTCGGCGGCGTTCGTCGGCGAGCTTGCTGGCCAGGGTGGAGACCGTCCAGGTGCGGCGGGCGGCCAGCCGCGAGGCGGCGATGCGGATGGCCAGCGGCAGGAAGCCGCAGGCGCCGACCACCGCCATGGCGGCCTGCCGTTCGGAGGTGACACGCTCCTCGCCGACGATGCGGGTGAAGAGGGTCAGGGCCTCCTCGGGACTCATCACGTCGAGGTCGACCAGATGGGCCGAGGCCAGGTCGATCATCCGGGAGCGGCTGGTGATCAGGGCCGCGCACCCGGCCGTACCGGGCAGGAGGGGGCGGACCTGGGCGGCGTCCCGGGCGTTGTCGAGCAGCGCCAGGACGCGCCGTCCGGCGAGCGTGGAGCGGTAGAGGGCGGCCCGTTCCTCCAGTCCGTCGGGGATGGCGGAGTCCGCGGCGCCCAGGGCGCGCAGGAAGGCGCCGAGCACCGCCTCGGGTTCGGCGGGGTTGTGGCCCGCGCCCTGGAGGTCGACGTAGAGCTGGCCGTCCGGGAAGTGTTCCCGTGCGGCGTGGGCGACGTGCACCGCGAGGGTGGTCTTGCCGACGCCGCCGATGCCGGCGACCGCGGAGACCGCCATCACGCTGCCCTCCGCCGTCGCTAGCTGGTCGCTGAGTTCCGTGACGAAGGCGGCGCGGCCGGTGAAGTCGGCGACGGTGGCCGGGAGCTGGCGCGGCCGGACGAAGGTGGCCTCCGGCGAACCGGAGTCCGCGGCGGACGGGGCGTCCAACTCGGTGTCGGCCCGCAGGATCCGCTGGTGGAGCTCGGAGAGCGACGCGCAGGGGTCCACGCCCAGCTCGTCCGCGAGCAGCCGCCGGGTGTCGGCGTACACCGCGAGCGCCTCGGCCTGCCGGCCGCTGCGGTAGAGGGCCAGCATGAGCAGTTCCCGCAGTCGTTCGCGCAGCGGGTGCGCGGCGGTGAGCGCGGTGAGTTCGGAGACCGCCTCGGCGTGGCAGCCGGCCTCCAGGTCCAGGTCGAGCCGGACCTCGGTCAGGGACAGCCGCCACTCCTGGAGGCGGGTGCGTTGGTTCTCGGCGTACGGCCCGGGGACGCTGGCGAGCGGTTCGCCGTCCCACAGGTCCAGTGCGGCGTCGAGGAGTTCGCGGGCGCGGGTGCGGTCGCCGGCGGCCTTGGCCTTCTCGGCCTCGGCGGCGTACTGCTCGGCGGTGTCGTGGTCGAGGTCCAACGGGACTCCGTCCACGGACCGCAGGGCGTAGCCGCCGGACTCGCTGACCAGCGCCTCCGCGTCGGTGCCGAGCGCCTTGCGCAGGCGGGAGGCGTAGGTCCGCAGGGCGGCGAGCGCGGCGTGCGGCGGTTCGTCGCCCCACAGGGCGTCGACGAGCTCGGGCGCGGTGGCGGTCCGGCCGCCGCGTAGCAGCAGCGCGGCGAGCAGGGCACGCTGCTGCGGAGAACCCGCGGCCAGCGGCGTCGCACCGCGCCAGGCCCGCACGGGACCGAGCACGGTGAAGCGGAGCCGCTCCCGCACCTGTCCCGGACCGTCGTCCATGGTGTCCCCCTGCCCTGTCCCGTCTGTCCGCTTTGTCAAGGCCGTTCGCGCCTTTACATCGTGCGCAACGGTCAGTCTGCCTTGTCGCGCCCCCTCGCGTCAGTAGGGGTCCGGAGCGTGCACAAAGCCTCCTCGTGCGGCGCGGAGGGGAAGGCGCGGTGATTTCCCGGGAGTTCGGAGGGGAACCTTCCGTTCTCTCCCGCTCCGCCCCCGACGGCGGCCGTCCGGCGTATTCGCCCTGATGGGTGCGGTGTGCCGCGCCGACCGTCACCCGCTCACCCGCCCGCCGGCCCGCGTTCGGACCGACCTCCCCGGTCGCCGCTGGAAGGCCCGCTGCTGTCCACCCGGCACGCCGCACAACGTTTCTGACTGGCTGGTTTGTTACTGCCGGTGGATCGATACCGGCCGCCGGAAGTGCCTGCGTACGGCCCCGGGGGGCGCCGGTCGGCCCCCCCCCGGCGGGACGTCCCGCCGCAGCTCGGGCCGCCTCGTGCCGTCCCGCGGGGCCCCGCGACCGCCCCGACGTCGCGCGCCCGCCGACCCGTTCCCCGTCCAACTTACTGACGGACCGTCAGATCAGCGCTACCGTACCGCCCATGGAGACCACGCAGCCCAAGGAGACCCAGCCGCCCGAACACTCCCCGGAGCCCTTCCCCCTGATCATCTCGGTCGACGACCACACCGTGGAGCCCCCGGGCGTCTGGCGGGACCGCCTCCCGTCGAAGTACCACGACACCGGCCCCCGCATCGTCCGCGCCCCCGTCAAGGAGATGACCTTCGTCGGCGGCAAGTTCGCCCCGAAGATGGGTGCGCCCGGCGACGACGGGCCGATAGCCGACTGGTGGATCTACGAGGACCTGCACCGCCCGCTGACCCGCCTGGACACCGCCGTCGGCTACCCCCGCGACGAGATCAAACTGGAGGGCATCACCTACGAGCAGATGCGCCCCGGCTCCTACGCGGTCCCCGACCGGCTGGCCGACATGGACGTCAACCACGTCCAGTCCGCCCTCTGCTTCCCCACCTTCCCGCGCTTCTGCGGCCAGACCTTCACCGAGGCCAAGGACCGCGACCTGGGACTGCTCGGGGTGCGCGCCTACAACGACTGGATGGTCGAGGAGTGGTGCGGCCCGCAGGCCGGCGGCCGACTGATCCCGCTGACCCTCATCCCCCTGTGGGACGCGGAGCTGGCCGCCCAGGAGGTGCGCCGCAACGCGGCCCGCGGCGCGCGCGCCGTCTGCTTCAGCGAGATCCCGCCGCACCTGGGGCTGCCCAGCATCCACACCGACTACTGGGACCCGTTCCTGCGCGCCTGCGACGAGACCGGCACGGTCATCGCCATGCACATCGGCTCGTCGTCGAAGATGCCGTCGACGTCGGCCGACGCGCCGCCCGCCGTCGGCTCCACCATCACCTTCGCCAACTGCTGCTTCTCGATGACCGACTGGCTCATGAGCGGCAAGTTCGAACGCTTCCCCCACCTCAGGATCATGTACGCCGAGGGGCAGATCGGGTGGATCCCGTACATCCTGGAGCGCGCGGACGTGGTCTGGGAGGAGAACCGCGCCTGGGGCGGCGTCGCCGACAAGGTCCGCCGCCCGCCGTCCGAACTCTTCGCCGGCCACGTCTTCGGCTGCTTCTTCGACGACGCGTTCGGCCTGAAGAACCTCGACGCCATCGGCGTCGGCAACGTCCTCTACGAGACCGACTACCCGCACTCCGACTCCACCTGGCCCAAGTCCCTCCAGGTCGCCGAGACACAGATGTCCCACCTCGCCCCCGACGTCGTCGAACGCCTCGTCCGCGGCAACGCGATCGAACTGCTGGGACTGACGGGGGAGGGGCTCTGGGGGCCGTCGGCGGGGGGCAGCTGATCTGGCGGGGGCGGGGGCGGGCGGTCGCCGTCGGTTCGGGCGGTACTCGGCGTGGGCGACTTGTTCGCGCTTCTGGCGCGGTTGGCGGTCTACGGTGACGCGGCCAAGGCGCTGATTCGTCTTGAGTCGGCGGCACTTGAGGGGCCTGCCCGGGCCGACTGATGCCACGTCGGTGTCGTTCTCCGGGAGCAGTCTGCGCGCGGGAGCGATACGGACGGTCCTGGCCCCTACGCTGGCGGTGACGAGCCGTCCAGAAAGGGGCAAGGCCGTGACATCTGATGCTACGCCCGACCCGGTGGTCGAACCTGTTGTCTTCGGTCAGCGCATGCAGATCTTGCGGACGCGACGCGGTATGAGCCGGACCGTGCTTGCCGGACTGTTGGGGAAGTCGCCGAGCTGGGTCAAGCAGGTGGAGTGCGGGCGCCTCCAGATGCCCAAGCTCCCGGTGATCCTGCGGATCGCCGAGGTCCTGCGCGTCGGGGACCTCGCCGACCTCACCGGCGATCAGTCCATGTCCGTCGCGATGTTCACCGGCCCCGGCCATCCCCGACTGCCCCAGGTGCGGGCGGCCATCGACGCCTTCCCCCTGGCCTCACGGCATCCTGCGCCGAGCACCAGGCACCTGCGGGCGCGGCTGGTACGGGCCTGGCAGGCCCGGCACTCCGCGCCGAACCACCGCGATGTCATCGGCTGCCTCCTCCCGGAGCTCATCCAGGGCGCGCAGCTCGCGGTCCTCCAGGCCGACTCGGGCCGCGAGCGGCGCACGGCGCAGGGACTGCTCGCCGAGGTGTACGGCCTGAGCCAGTTCTTCCTCGCGTACCAGCCGGACCCGGCGTTGCTGTGGCGGGCGGTGGAGCGCGGCATGGTCGCCGCGCAGGAGTCCGAGGACCCGCATGTCATCGGCGTCGCCGCCTGGCTGGCGACCCAGGCACACCGCGACAGTGGGCACGCCCACTTCGAAGCGGCGGATGCCGTGAACCTGGCGACGCTGCGTTACCTGGAGCCGTTCCTGCCGGACGCAGGAACGGACGTGCTCGCCATTACGGGCGCGTTGCGGTTCGAGGCCGGGTACACGGCCGCCCGCCGCGGTGACACGGGCACAGCCTGGCGTTACTGGGACACTGCTCGCGCCGTGGCCGAACGGTTGTCCGGCGACTACTACCACCCCGTGACGTCCTTCTCCCGCGCGGTGATGGGCGCACACGCCGTAACCATCGCGGTCGAGCTGCACTCGGGCCCGGAGAGCGTCCGGCAGGCAACAGCCGCAGACGTCACTGCCGCCCTGCCGTCCCGCCCGCGCCGGGCCCGGCACCGCATCGAGGAGGCCCGCGGCTACCAGCTCGACGGCCAGCCGGAAGCGGCGCTGGGCACTCTGGGCAAGGCGTACGAGGCCGCCCCGGAGACCATCCGCTACAACGGCTACGCCCGCCGCATCGTCCTGGAGGAGTCCGAGTCCGGAAACCAGTCCCAGCGCCGTCGCGCCAGTGAACTGGCCGTGAAGATCGGCATGTTGGCGGCGTGAACGAGGGGGCACAAACTGTGCCCTCTCGACCTTCTCAGGCGCCGTACGGTCGTCCAGTACCTGACCGACGAAGACCCCCGCGGCCGCAGCAACGGCCCGGGGGCATGGCCAACGCCTCAGAGGAGCGTCGACATGCCGCACTGTATCGCCCGTATCTTCGAGCCGCTGTTGCGGTTGTTACTGCCCGCCTCAGGACGGCGCCGGGTGGAGGTGGCGGGGCGGTGAGCGAGGTGCGTGCGCCGCGGCTGCTGCCGTGGGTGTCGCCGGAGGGGAAGACCTGCTTCGTCCTGGGGGACGGGGAGGGGTTCGTGTCCCGGATGGCGGACCGGGTGGAGGCCGTTCAGCTCGATATGGCGGACAAGCTGGCCACCCATGCGGACGGGATGCTCGGCGAATCGAGGTTGTCGGAGCGGGAACTTCGTTTTCTGGCGGGGAATCTGACGCGCGCGTTACGCGACGTCCGTCGGGTGGCGGTGAGCCGCGGTGCCCGGCTGGGTGCGTCGGGTGGTGTGCCCGGCTAGGAGCTCCCCCGATCGGGGCCGGCGGGTGTGGCTCGTCGGCCCCGGTCCGTCCTGCGGGGGGCGTCCCGGGCGTTCCCCTGAAGGGTGCCGCGCCGGGTGCGGTGCGGTGAGGGAGGTGGGCCCCGCCCGCCCCGGGTGTCGGGGTGGGCGGGGCCGTCGTGGTGTCCGCACCCTTGTCTGATGGACCGTCAGGTATCACCATGTCCGCACTTCGCGCGGCACGCGGCGGCGTGGCGCAGGGACGGACAAGGGGTGCAGTCATGGTGCAAGTGCTGCCGCAGGGGCGGCTGGTGTACGGGATGCAGTTGCCGGTGCAGGCGCAGAGCACGCTCTTCGCGGAGGAGTGGGAGGCGGGCGCCGGGCCGGAGGATCTGGTGGCGGTGGCACAGGCGGCGGACCGGGCCGGGTTCGCCTACGTGGCGTGCTGTGAGCACGTGGCGATACCGCGGCGGCTGGCCGGGGCGATGGGGACGGTCTGGTACGACCCGGTGGCCACGCTCTCCTACCTGGCGGCGGTCACGGAACGGGTGCGGCTGTTGAGTCATGTGGCGGTGGTCGGGCTGCGGCACCCCCTGCTCAGCGCCAAGCAGTACGCGACGTTGGACCGGCTGTCGGGCGGGCGGCTGGTCCTCGGGGTCGGCGCCGGGCATGTGCGGGAGGAGTTCGAGGCGCTCGGGGTGGACTTCGCGCGGCGCGGGGCGGTGCTGGACGAGGCGATCGACGCGTTGAAGGCGGCGTTGGGGGAGGAGGAGTTCCCCGAGTTCAAGGGGGAGCGGTTCGCGTTCGGGGGGTTGGGGCAGGCGCCGCGGCCGGTGCAGCTGCCGCGGCCGCCGGTGTGGGTGGGGGGCTCGTCCCCGGCGGCGGTGCGGCGGGCCGCGGTGCGGGGTGACGGGTGGCTGCCGCAGGGGGACCGGCGGGAGCAGCTTCCGGGGCAGATCGCGAAGGTGCGGCGGCTGCGGGAGGCGGCGGGCGTCGACGAGCCGATCGAGATCGGGGCGATCGTGGAGCCGGTGTACGTGGGGGAGCCCGGGTGGGACGTCGGGCGGCGGACGCTGGTCGGGGCGCCGGAGCGGATCGCCGCCTCGCTGCGGGAGTACGCGGCGATGGGGGTGCAGCAGCTCCAGGTGCGGTTCCGCAGCCGGGAACGGGCGGAACTCGTCGAGCAGGTCGCGGCCTTCGGGGCCGAGGTCGGGCCGCTGCTGAACGGCTGAGCGCACGCACACCGGGACCGTCATCCGTACGCACACCACAGGAGCGTGGGCATGGGCAAGCTCGACGGCAGGGTCGTCGTCATCACCGGGGCGGCGCGTGGGCAGGGGGAGCACGAGGCGCGGCTCTTCGTGGCGGAGGGGGCGAGGGTGGTGCTCGGTGACGTGCTGGACGAACGGGGGGACGCGCTCGCCGCGGAGTTGGGGCCGGAGCGGGCGCGGTTCGTGCATCTGGACGTGGCGGCGGAGGAGGACTGGTCGGCGTTGGTCGATGTCGCCGAGGAGGCGTTCGGGAAGATCGACGGGCTGGTGAACAACGCCGGCATCCTGCGGTTCAACGCGCTGGTGGACACCCCGTTGGAGGAGTTCCAGCAGGTGGTGTCGGTCAACCAGACGGGCTGCTTCCTGGGGATGCGGGCGGTGGCGCCGCGGATCGCGGCGGCCGGCGGCGGGACGATCGTCAACACCGCCTCGTACGCGGGGGTGACCGGGATGGCGTTCGTCGGGGCGTACGCCGCCACCAAGCACGCGGTGGTCGGGCTGACCCGGGTCGCCGCGCTGGAGCTGGCGGCGCAGGGGATCCGGGTGAACGCGGTCTGTCCGGGGGCGGTGGACACGCCGATGACGAACCCGGCGGCGCTGGACCCGTCGGCGGACCCGGCGCAGAGCGCGCGGGCCGTGGCCGAGCTGTACCGGAAGCTGGTGCCGCTGGGGCGGATCGGGCGGCCGGAGGAGGTGGCGCGGCTGGCGCTGTTCCTGACGGCGGAGGACTCGTCGTACATCACGGGGCAGCCGTTCGTGATCGACGGGGGGTGGCTGGCGGGGGTGAGTCCGCTCTGAGGGGCGTCCGGGACCGTTCCGCGGGCGAGCGTGGTGGGGGGCCGGGCGAGGTGCGGGCAGGCGCCGGCGCCCGTAGCTGATGAGTCGTCAGGTTTGCGGGTTGCGGGTATTGACGGGTCCCGACGCCGCTGGAACAGTCGGGGAAAGCCAATCTGACGGTACGTCAGAAATAGCCGCAGCAGCGGATAAGGGACGGTGAACCCCCTTGGAATTCGGGCTCTTTGTGCAGGGCTACGTGCCCGCCGCACGAGCGCAGGCCGACCCGGAGGCCGAGCACCACGCACTGATGGAGGAGACCGAGTACGTCATCCAGGCGGACAAGTCCGGCTTCAAGTACGCCTGGGCCTCCGAGCACCACTTCCTGGAGGAGTACTCCCACCTCTCCGCCAACGACGTCTACCTCGGCTACCTCGCGCACGCGACCGAGCGGATCCACCTCGGCTCCGGCATCTTCAACCCGCTCGCCCCGGTCAACCACCCGGTGAAGGTCGCCGAGAAGGTCGCCATGCTCGACCACCTCTCCGCCGGCCGCTTCGAGTTCGGCTCCGGCCGCGGCGCCGGCAGCCACGAGATCCTGGGGTTCCTGCCGGGCATCACCGACATGAACCACACCAAGGAGATCTGGGAAGAGACCATCGCGGAATTCCCCAAGATGTGGCTCCAGGACGAGTACCAGGGATTCCAGGGCAAGCACTGGCAGCTGCCGCCGCGCAAGGTCCTGCCCAAGCCGTACCGCGGCTCCCACCCGGCCATGTGGTACGCCGCCGGATCGCCGGCCTCGTACGCGATGGCCGGCAAGAAGGGACTCGGCGTCCTCGGCTTCAGCGTGCAGAAGGTCGCCGACATGGAATGGGTCGTCGAGTCGTACAAGAACGCGGTCAAGGACGCCGAACCCGTCGGCGACTTCGTCAACGACAACGTGATGGTGACGTCGACCGCCATCTGCGCCGAGACCCACCAAAAAGCCGTCGAGATCGCCCTCGGCGGCGGCCTCAACTACCTCCAGTCGCTGCTCTTCCGCTACCACGACACCTTCCCGCGCCCGGACGGCATCCCCGAGTGGCCCGAACTGCTCCCGGACTACACCGAGGAGATCATCGAACTGCTCATCGCCGAGGAACTGATGATCTGCGGCGACCCCGACGAGGTGCTGCGCCAGTGCAAGCGCTGGGAACAGGCCGGCGCCGACCAGCTCTCCTTCGGACTGCCGATCGGCGTCTCCCGCGAAGACACCCTGAACAGCATCAAGCTGATCGGCGAGCACGTCATCCCGAAGATCGACACCGATCCGGTGCACCGGACCACCCGCTTCCGGCAGGCGGCCGGGACGACGGGCTGAGCCCGCCCGACCCCGCACCCGCCCGTCCCGCACGCGCCCGCACCCCAGGAAGGACGCACGCCATGCTCGACCACCTCATCCAGTCCGCGACCGTCGTGGACGGCACGGGCGCGCCGGCCTTCGCGGCCGACGTCGGCATCCGGGACGGGCGGATCGCGGTGATCGCCCGGCCCGGCACCGTCACCGAGGACGCCCGGACCACCGAGGACGCGGCGGGACTCGTCCTCGCCCCCGGCTTCATCGACCCGCACACCCACTACGACGCCCAGCTCTTCTGGGACCCGTACGCCACCCCGTCCCTCAACCACGGCGTGACCACCGTCGCCGGCGGCAACTGCGGCTTCACCCTCGCCCCGCTCCACCCCGACCGGCCCGAGGACGCCGACTACACCCGGCGGATGATGAGCAAGGTCGAAGGCATGGCGCTGATCGCACTGGAACAGGGCGCGCCCTGGAACTGGCACACGTTCGGCGAGTACCTCGACGCACTGGAGGGCCGGATCGCGGTCAACGCCGGCTTCATGGTCGGGCACTGCGCACTGCGCCGCCACGTGATGGGCCCGGACGCCGTCGGCGGCCAACCCACCGAAGCCCAACTCGACGCCATGCTCACGCTCTTCCACGACGCGATGACCGCCGGCGCCTGGGGCCTGTCCACCACCCAGTCCTCCAGCCACTCCGACGGCGACGGCGCACCCGTCGCCTCCCGGCACGCCCGCCCCGGCGAACTGCTCGCGCTCTCCCGCGCCGTCGCCGCCCACGAAGGCACCCAGCTGGAGGCCATCGTCGCGGGCTGCCTGGACCAGTTCGCCGACGACGAGATCGACCTGCTGGTGGAGATGTCGGCGGCGGCCGGCCGCCCACTCAACTGGAACGTGCTCACCATCGACGCCGCGGTCCCCGAACGCGTGCCCCGCCAACTCCTCGCCAGCGAACGGGCCCGCAGGGCCGGCGGCCGCATCGTGGCCCTGACCATGCCGATCCTCACCCCGATGAACATGTCGCTGGGCACCTTCTGCGCCCTCAACCTCATCCCGGGCTGGGGAGACGTCCTCGGCCTCCCTGTCCCCGAGCGGATCGCCCGGCTCCGCGACGCCGACGTCCGGACCGAGATGCTGCGCCGCGCCCACAGCAAGGAGGCCGGCGTCTTCCGCCGGCTGACCGACTTCGCGCGGTACGTCATCGGGGACACCTACTCGGCGGCCAACGAAGGACTGTCCGGGCGGGTGGTGCGCGACATCGCCGCCGAACGCGGCCAGGAGCCCTTCCACTGCCTCGTCGAGATCTGCGCCAACGACGCCCTGCGCACCGTCCTCTGGCCGATGCCGACCGACAACGACCCGGACAGCTGGGCACTGCGGCAGCAGACCTGGCAGCACGCGGACGTCATGCTGGGCGGCTCCGACGCCGGCGCCCACCTGGACCGGATGTGCGGCGCCCCGTACACCACCCGCTTCCTCGGCGACTGCCTGCGCGGACGCAAACTCGTCGGGCTGGAAGCGGCGGTGCGGATGCTGACCGACGACCCGGCACAACTGTTCGGACTGCGCGACCGGGGCCGGATCGCCGAGGGCCACCACGCCGACCTGGTCCTCTTCGACCCCGAACGGATCGACGCCGGGCCCGCCACGCTGGTGCACGACCTGCCGGGGGACAGCCCGCGACTGGACTCCCGCGCGATCGGCGTGGTCAGCGTGCGCGTCAACGGGGTGGAGACGATCAGGGACGACGTGGTGACCGGCGCGGTGCCCGGAACCGTACTGCGCTCCGGGCGGGACACGAGGACGGTGAGCACCAGGTGAGCACGGACCGGAACCCGACCGCACAGCGGCTCTACATCGGCGGGGAGTGGGTGGCGCCCGACGGCGGCCACTACGACGTGATCAACCCGGCGACCGAGGAGGTCGTCGGGGCGGCCCCGGAGGCGAGCCGGGCACAGGTGGCTGCCGCGGTCGACGCGGCCCGGGACGCCTTCGACGGCTGGTCGCGGACCGCGCCCGAGGAACGCGCGGCCGTCCTGGACCGCGCCGCGCGGGTGATCCGCCGGGAGGCCGCCGGCTACGCGGAACTCGCGCAGGCGGAGAGCGGCGCGACGACCGGGACGGCCCGGGCCCTCCAGGTCGGGGTGTCCGCGGCCCGCTTCGAGCGCTACGCCCGCGGCGCCCTGGAACCGGTGGAGACCGCGGTGCCGCCGCAGATCAACGCGGCCGGGCCGATGGGCGGCGGGGGCGTCTTCGGGGCGGTCGCGGTGCGTCGCCCGGTGGGCGTCGTCACCTGCATCACCTCGTACAACAACCCGTGGGCCAATCCGGCGGGGAAGGTCGCGCCGGCGCTGGCGATGGGCAACACGGTGGTGGTCAAGCCGGCCCCGCAGGACCCGCTGTCGGTGTACCGGATGGCCGAGGCGCTGGCGGAGGCCGGGGCCCCGCCGGGGGTGGTCAACGTCGTCAGCGGGGCGCGGCCGGAGGTCGGCGAGGCGGCGGTGGCGGCCGCGGGCGTGGACATGGTCAGCTTCACCGGCTCCACCGCGGTCGGCCAGCGGATCGCCGAGGAGTGCGGCCGCGGGATGAAGCGGCAGCTGATGGAACTGGGCGGCAAGGGCGCGGCGCTGGTCTTCGACGACGCCGACCTGGCCTCCGCGGTGTCCGGGATCGGCACCACCTTCTCCTTCTACAGCGGTCAGATCTGCACCGCGCCGACCCGGGTGCTGGCCCAGCGCGGGATCTACGAGCGGCTGGTGGCCGGCCTGGCGCGGTACGCGGAGCACCTGAGCGTCGGCGATCCGCGGGAGCCGGGCACGGTGGTCGGTCCGGTGATCTCCGCCGCCCACCGAGACCGCATCGAGGCGTACACCGCACTGGCGGTGAAGGAGGGGGCCCGTCTGGTGACCGGGGGCGAGCGGCCGGCGCCGGCGCGCGGCTTCTACGTGGCGCCGACGCTCTTCGCCGACTGCACCCCCGCGATGCGGGCGGTCCGCGAGGAGATCTTCGGGCCGGTGGTGACGGTGGTGCCCTTCGACGACGAGGAGGAGGGCGTCGCGCTGGCCAACGACAGCGACTACGGGCTGCTGGACTACGTGTGGTCCGGCGACGTGGCCCGGGCCTTCCGGGTGGCGGGGCGGCTGCGGGCCGGCGGGGTCGGCATCAACACGGTCGGCCGGAACATGGAGGCGCCGTTCGGCGGCTTCAAGCGCAGCGGGGTGGGGCGCGACGTGGGTTCGTACGCCCTGCACGCCTACAGCGAGCTCCAGGCGATCGTCTGGCCGGGGTGAGGTGGGGGGAGGCGGGGAGATAGGGGTGCCGACGGTGCGGACGGGAGAGTGCGGACGGGAGAGTGCGGACGGGAGAAGGGGTGCCGACGGTGCGGACGCGCGAGGTGTTCGCATGGCGGGAATGTGATGTTCGAAATTCGGACGGGAAAATTTAGAACCGGGGCAAAGCGGACAGCGCTGCGGTTCTCGCAATGCGGAAGACTTCAGTCGTGCCCGTGAAGTCCAAGGTTCAACTCAATTTTTTCTTGTGAATGGGTGTCCCGTGCATCAAATTTTCCTGCGGAGTGAAGAGCGGCGCCCCGGAGGATGATCTTCCGGATACGAAAACAGCAGCGCTTAACGTCCTGTTCATGGTTCAGGTTGACCCCCGGCCCCAGACCGGAGACACGGTAACGAGCGTCACGGCTACCAGCAGTAACAGCCAGGGCGGCTCCAGTGACACCCGGAGCAAGGGCCTCAGCGGCAACTCCGTCGGCCTGCTCGGCAGCGCAGTGATCGGCATCTCCACCGTCGCGCCCGTCTACTGCCTCACCTCCACGCTCGGCCCCACGGTCGGCGAGGTCGGCGTGCAGATGCCCGCCGTCTTCCTGGCCGGCTTCCTGCCGATGCTGCTGGTCGCCTTCGCCTACCGCGAGTTGAACAAGGCCGTCCCCGACTGCGGAACCTCCTTCACCTGGACCGTCAAGGCATTCGGACCGCGGGTCGGCTGGATGTGCGGTTGGGGCCTGGTGATCGCGACGATCATCGTGCTCTCCAACCTCGCCGGCGTCGCCACCTCGTTCTTCTACCTGCTGCTCGGCGAACTCACCGGCTCACCCACCATCGCCGCCCTGGACCACAACCGGATCGCCCACGTCCTGACGTGCCTGGCCTTCATCGCCGTCGCCACCGCCATCAGCTACCGCGGAATGACCGCGACCAAGGGCGTCCAGTACACCCTCGTCGGCCTCCAACTCGCCGTCCTCGCCGTCTTCGTGGCGATGGCCGTCGTCAAGGCCCGCTCCGGTGACTTCGCCGGCTCCCTGCACTTCTCCTGGACCTGGCTCGACCCCTTCGCGGTCAAGTCCTTCTCCTCCTTCACCGCCGGACTCTCCCTCTCCATCTTCATGTTCTGGGGCTGGGACACCTGCCTGACCGTGAACGAGGAGACCGCCGGCAGCGAGAAGACGCCCGGCCGCGCCGCCCTGCTCGCGATGCTCGTGCTGATCGGCTCCTACCTGCTCACCGCCGTGGGCTCCCAGATGTTCGCCGGCGTCGGCGGCAAGGGCCTGGGACTCGGCAACCCGCACACCGCCGACAACGTCTTCGCCACCCTCGCCAACCCCGTCATGGGCACCGCACTCGGCGTACTGCTCTTCGTCGCGGTCCTCGCCTCGGCCGCCGCCAGCCTCCAGACCACCTTCATCCCGGTGGCCCGGACCGTCCTGGCGATGAGCACCTACGAAGCGCTGCCGGCCTCCTTCGCCAAGATCCACCCGCGCTTCCGCTCCCCGGGCAAGGCCACCATCGCCGCCGGCGTCGCCACCGGCGTCTTCTACGCCGTGATGAGCTTCATCAGCGAGAACGTGCTGATCGACACCATCTACGCGCTGGGCCTCATGATCTGCTTCTACTACTCGATCACGGCCTTCGCCTGCGCCTGGTACTTCCGCCGCGACCTGCGCAACTCCGTCCGCGACCTCTTCCTCAAGGGCGTCTTCCCGCTGCTCGGCGGGCTGCTGCTGGCCGCGGTCTTCACCAAGACGCTGATCGACATGTGGAACCCCGCCTACGGATCGGGCAGTTCGGTCTTCGGCATCGGCTCGGTGTTCATCATCGGCGTCGGCCTGCTGCTCCTCGGCGTCGTACTCATGCTCGTCATGCAGCGCCGCAGCCCGGCCTTCTTCCGCGGCGAGATCCTCACCCGCGCCACGCCGGCGCTGGTGGTGGAGGAGTAGGGGGGTAGCGGCCTGGGGGGCTTCCCCCCCCGCCCCCGCCCCCCGTCCCCACCCCACCCCATGCCACTCCGGCGCTACCACCGCCCCAGGAAGATCGGGTTGGTGAGCGCTGCCATCGGGCCCGGGAGGTCCGCCGCCGTTGACGGGTGGCGGACCTCGACGCGTATGTAGGCGGCGTTGTCCGGTGTGGTCGGCCAGGTGAGCGTGCCGGTGCCGGACGGTGGCAGCGGCGCGGTGTGCCGGCGGCCCTGGTCGGTGACGAAGGAGACCGTGCAGCCGGGCGCCCCGGAGACGGTCAGCCGGGCGGTGACCGCGGCCGGGCCGGGCAGTGCCAGGCGTTCGCCGATCCCGGCGTGCTCGCCGCGCGGGCCGGTGGCGGTGAACGCGAGGTCGATCCCGGCGGATTCGGCGATCCACGCCCGGCCCGCCCGGATGCCGTCCAGCAGGGCCCGGCGGGAGAGGTCGTCGGCCAGGACGACGGTCTGCGGCAGGCCGACCACGTCAGGGTCGCGGTGGGCGTCGCTGTGCCCGACGGCGGGCAGCCAGGCGGCGCCGTCCCGGACGTGCGCGACCAGGGCGTTGTCCCACGCGGCGAGGGTGATCTCGTCGTCGGGGCCGTACGGGCCGTTCCACACCTCGACCGCATCGGCGTCGTCGAGCCCGAACTTCCAGCCGCAGCCGACGCAGGGGGCGTGCGGATGGGCCGGGATGACCAGGCCGCCGGCGCGGTGGATGGCCCGGGCGTAGCGGCCGAAGACGCCGTCCCGGGCCCGGTAGCGCCAGTCGATGAAGACGCCGGGGTCGGTGCCCATCGCCACCACGTGGCCGTTGCGGGTGGTGACCTCCTCGCCGGTGAGGATCAGCAGGTCGTCACCCCACAGCCCCTCCCAGGCGCGGTGACTGGAGGTGGTGTTGTGCTCGGTGGTGGTGATGAAGTCGAGCCCGGCGGCCCGGGCGAGTGCCGCGATGCGGGCCGGGGTGCGCTTGCCGTCGGAGTGCACGGAGTGCAGGTGGCTGTCGCCGCGGTACCAGGCGCGGCCGCGGCCCCGGGCCCGCTCCGGCGGGTGGACGGGCGGCGGGGTCGTCCCCGGTGGGCCGTGCCGCAGGGTGACGGTGACCTCGTAGGCCAGGCCCTGGGGGGCGACGGTGTACGGGCCGAGGGCGATGTGCCAGGTGCCGGCGTTGACGGGGCCCGGGAGGTAGCCGGGGGTGGCGTCGTCGGCGCGCAGGAAGAACTCCGAGCGGGCCCCGCCCGACCAGCCGCGGAAGCCGGCGCCGCCCGCTGCCGTGCCGCGCTCGTCGAAGATGCCGATGTCGCAGGCGTTGCCCGCGGTGCCGTCGGGGACCGGTGGTTTGTCGTAGCGGTACGCGACGGCGATCTCCCGGACGCCGTGCGGGACGTCGACGGGGAGGTAGACGTAGTCGGGTGCGCCGACGGGGAGCCGGCCGGTGACCGTGCGCCGCTGCTCGGCCGGCCCGTCCGGGTGCGGTCCGGTGGTCGGTGCCGCCTCGGCGAAGCTCAGCCGGCCGAGCGGCAGCGTGCCGGCCGCGCCGGCGGCCGCCGAGAGCCTCAGTACGTCGCGTCGCTCCATCTCCGCCCCCTTGCGTCATCGGATCCGTCGTGCGTCGTCGGTGTGCGGTGCGCCGCGGGCGGTCGCCGCGGGTCGTGCGGCGCGCTCGGGCCGGTCGGCGGTGGCAGACCGGTCGGTGCCGGTGTCGGTGCCGGTGTCGGTGCCGTGTCGTCTCCGCGTCGTTGCGCGCTGTGAAAACTGTTCTACGCGTGTGTGACACGCGGGGAAAGCCCTGTGGATAACTCGCGGGCGGTGCGGCAACATGCGGTCACCCCACCCACCCGGCCGGTGTCCGCGACGGCCCGTCCGGCCGCCCCACCCGTTCGTTCCGGCACGTCCGACCACACGACCCCTTCCCGACCACGACCCCTTCCCGACCACGACCCACTCCGACCACGACCCACTCCCGACCGCTCACCACGCCCGACCACCCGACGCGGAGGCACCCAGCATGCGGATCGCGACCACGCTGTTCCTGACCGACGAGACGATCCGGCCGACCCGGCTGGCCCAGGAGTTGGAGCAGCGCGGCTTCGACGGGCTGTACCTGCCCGAACACACCCACATCCCGGCGTCCCGGGACACCCCGGCCCCGATGGGCGAGCCGCTGCCCCGGGAGTACGGCCGCACCCTCGACCCGTTCATCGCCCTCGGTCAGGCCGCCGCGGTCACCGAGCGGCTGCGCCTGGGCACCGGCATCACGCTCGTCGCCCAGCACGACCCGGTCGACCTGGCCAAGCAGGTCGCGACGCTGGACCACCTCTCCGGCGGTCGTTTCACCCTCGGCGTCGGCTACGGCTGGAACGTGGAGGAAGCGGCCGACCACGGGGTGGAGTGGTCGACCCGGCGGGCCCTGGTGCGCGACCGGCTGGCGTTGATGCGCGCCCTGTGGGCCGAGGAACCGACCGCCTACGAGGGCCCCTTCGGCTCGGTCCGGGCCTCGTTCGCCCACCCCAAGCCGGTCCGTGGCGCGCCGCGCGTCCTGTTGGGCGGCGCGGCCGGGCCCAAGCTGCTGGCGGAGATCGCGGCCACCGCGGACGGCTGGCTGCCGATCGGTGGCGGCGGGCTGTCGGAGAGTCTCCCGGCGCTGCGGCGCGCCTGGGCGGACGCCGGCCGGGTGGGCGAGCCGGCGGTGGTGCCGTACGCGGTCCGGCCCACCCCGGGGAAGTTGGCGCACTTCCGGGAGCTGGGCGTGCCGGAGGTGGTGCTCCAACTGCCGGCGGCGGGCGAGGCGGAGGTGCTGCGGACCCTGGACGACTTCGCGCAGTACCTGTGACCTGGCGGGGCCCGCGCGCCCTGGCGCTGACCCATCGGGCACAGCCCTAGGCCCAGCGGCGTACGGCGTCGTGCCGGTGGAGCGGTACCTCAGACCGATCCGCCCCGTTGGCGCCGGGCGTAACGTCGGAAGGGAAGGCACCAGGGACCACCTCCCCGAAGGAGTTCTGCCGAACTCTCGGAGATCAAGGAGACGCCATGCCCAGCCTCGACCACACGATCGTGCACAGCAAGGACCGCTTCGCCTCGGCCCGTTTCCTCGCCGACCTGTTGGACGCCCCCGAACCCAAGGCGTTCGGTCCGTTCGCCGCGTTGAGGATGGACAACGGGGTGACCCTCGACTACGCCGAGCACGTCGCCGGCGGCCGGGAATTCGTCGCCACGCACTACGCGTTCTTGGTGACGGAGGAGGAGTTCGACGGGATCCTGGCCCGCATACAGAAGCGTGACCTGCCGTATTGGGCGGACCCGAGGCACTCCAGGCCGCAGCAGATCAACCACCACGACGGCGGTCGGGGCGTGTACGTCGACGACCCCGACGGCCATGCCATGGAGTTCCTGACCCGGACCTACTCCGAGGAACTGCTGAACTCGCTCTGAGCGTGGTGGTGCCCGCCGCTGGTCCGGTCCGGCCGGACCAGCCGTCGGCGTGCCGCGGGCGTCGTGGCGGCGCCGCCCCACCCGACCGGAGATGCCCTCCGTTTGACGTGATCAGCAGCACACGGATCGCTCCGCTTCCGGCGGCGGCGATGTCGGCCCTCGCTCGTATGCTCGGGGGCATGACTTCCAGCGCGCAGGGATCTGACCAGGGCTCTCATCAGGGATCTGACCAGGTGTCGGACGAGGCCGGCCGCGGCGCCGCGCCCCCGCGGCCGACGGCCAACGCGATGCGCCGAGCGCTCAAGCGGGCCCGGGACGGGGTGGCTTTGGACGTCACCGAGGCCGCCGTGCTCCTCCAGGCGCGCGGCGAGGACCTGGAGGACCTCTGCGCCTCCGCGGCGCGGGTCCGCGACGCCGGGCTGGAGGCCGCCGGCCGCCCCGGCGTCATCACGTACTCCAAGAGCGTCTTCATCCCCTTGACGCGCCTGTGCCGCGACAAGTGCCACTACTGCACCTTCGTCACCGTCCCCGGCAAGCTCCGCCGCGCCGGCCACGGGATGTTCATGTCCCCGGACGAGGTGCTGGAGATCGCCCGCCGCGGCGCCGAACTCGGCTGCAAGGAGGCCCTGATCACCCTCGGGGACAAGCCGGAGGAGCGCTGGCCCGAGGCGCGCGAGTGGCTGGAGGCCGAGGGGTACGACGACACCCTCGCCTACGTCCGGGCCATCGCCATCCGCATCCTGGAGGAGACCGGGCTGCTGCCCCACCTCAACCCCGGCGTGCTGTCGTGGACGGACTTCCAGCGCCTCAAGCCCGTCGCCCCGTCGATGGGCATGATGCTGGAGACGACCGCCGAGCGCCTGTGGAGCGAGCCCGGCGGCCCGCACTACGGTTCGCCGGACAAGGAGCCCGCGGTGCGGCTGCGCGTCCTGGAGGACGCCGGGCGCAGCTCCGTCCCGTTCACCAGCGGCCTGCTGATCGGCATCGGGGAGAGCTACGAGGAGCGCGCCGACTCGCTGTTCGCGCTGCGCCGCGTCTCCCGCGCCTACCACGGCGTGCAGGAGCTGATCCTGCAGAACTTCCGCGCCAAGCCGGACACCGCGATGCGCGGCATGCCCGACGCCGAACTCGACGAACTCGTCGCCACGGTCGCCGTCGCCCGGCACCTCCTGGGCCCGTCCGCCTGCCTCCAGGCGCCGCCCAACCTCGTCGACGAGGAGTACGGCCGGCTGATCCGGGCCGGCATCGACGACTGGGGCGGCGTCTCCCCGCTCACCCCGGACCACGTCAACCCCGAGCGGCCCTGGCCCCAGATCGACACCCTCGCCGAGCACTCCGCGGCCGAGGGCTTCCAGTTGCACGAACGCCTCGCGGTCTACCCGGAGTTCGTCCTGCGCGGCGAGCCCTGGCTGGACCCGCGGCTGCTGCCGCACGTCACCGCCCTCGCCGACCCGGCCACCGGCCTGGCCCGCGAGGACGCCGTGGTGACCGGCCGCCCCTGGCAGGAGCCCGACGAGGGGTTCGTCGCCACCGGCCGCACGGACCTGCACCGCACCATCGACACCGAGGGCCGCACGGCGGACCGCCGGGACGACTTCGACGAGGTGTACGGCGACTGGGCGGAGCTGCGCGCGGCCGCGGCGCCCGGCATGGTGCCCTCCCGTCTGGACGCCGACGTCCGCCAGGCCCTCTCCCAGGCCGCCGACGACCCCACCAGGCTCACCGACGACGAGGCGCTCGCGCTGCTGCACGCCGACGGTCCGGCGCTGGACGCGCTCTGCCGGATCGCCGACGACCTGCGCCGCGCCACGGTGGGCGACGCCGTCACCTACATCGTCACCCGGAACATCAACTTCACCAACGTCTGCTACACCGGCTGCCGGTTCTGCGCCTTCGCCCAGCGCCGCACGGACGCCGACGCCTACACCCTCTCCCTCTCCCAGGTCGCCGACCGCGCCCAACAGGCGTGGGACGTGGGCGCGGTGGAGGTCTGCATGCAGGGCGGTATCCACCCCGACCTGCCCGGCACCGCCTACTTCGACATCGCCCGCGCGGTCAAGGAGCGGGTCCCCGGCATGCACGTGCACGCCTTCTCCCCGATGGAGGTGGTCAACGGGGCGACCCGCACCGGCCTGTCCATCCGGGAGTGGCTGACCGAGGCCAAGGCCGCCGGCCTGGACACCCTCCCCGGCACCGCCGCGGAGATCCTCGACGACGAGGTCCGCTGGATCCTCACCAAGGGCAAACTCCCCACCGCCACCTGGGTCGAGGTCATCAAGACCGCCCACGAGCTGGGCATCCGCACCTCCTCGACGATGATGTACGGCCACGTGGACCAGCCCCGGCACTGGCTCGGCCACCTCCGGCTGCTCGCCGAGATCCAGCGGTCCGCGGTGGCCAAGGGCGTCGAGGGCTTCACCGAGTTCGTCACGCTGCCGTTCATCCACACCAACGCGCCCGTCTACCTCGCCGGCATCGCCCGCCCCGGCCCCACCACCCGTGACAACCGCGCGGTGACGGCGATGGCCCGGATCCTGCTCCACCCGCACATTCCCAACATCCAGACGAGCTGGGTGAAACTGGGCACCGAGGGCGCCGCGGAGATGCTCCGCTCCGGCGCCAACGACCTCGGCGGCACGCTGATGGAGGAGACCATCTCCCGGATGGCCGGGTCGAGTTACGGCTCCTACCGCTCCCTGAAGGACCTGGTCGGCATCGCCGAGCTCGCCGGCCGCCCGGCCCGCCCCCGCACCACCACCTACGGCAACGTCCCCGCCGAGCGCCAGGCCACCGCGCTGGCGTCCGACGGCCACCTGCCGGAGCTGCTGCCGGTGGTGGAGTAGCCGCCCGCACGGGGTGCCGGCCCGGCCGGGCGGGGGAGCGTCCCGCCCGGCCGGGCCAACACCCGTCACTCCCCGCTGTGCTCCGCCTCGTGCTGGAGGATGCACTGCTGCCACTGCGACAGCGCCTCCTCGCGGTCGCCGCCGGCGTCCTGGGCGGCGACGATCAGGGCGTCGGCGGCCATGGCGGCCAGCCGTACCGCGACGTGGCACACGTCGCGCTGGGGGAGCGGACGGAGGAGTTCCACCGCGCCGTCGCTGTCGCCGGACAGGGCCGAGGCGACGACGGCCATCGTGGTGCGATCCCACTCGTACTCGGACATGGGAAGAGCATGCCCAGCGGGTGGCAGCGCCATCATCGAACGGGCGGTCGGAAAGGGAACCCGCCAGCCGGCCGGCCGACCGCGCCCCACCACCCCGGCCGGTGGCCGGCTCGGGCGCGGTGGCGGACGCAGTCGCGGGGGCCTCCCGGGGCGGTGACGGGCGGCGGACCGTCCCACCCGCCAGATCACGATACGAACCTGATACAAACCCGGCCCAGTTTCGATCATTCCCGGTCGATACAGTGCTTCGCCAGGGGCCTCCGCACGGCCCCGGGACCGGGCGGACGAGCGGAGCGAGGTGTCGGCATGAGCGCAGCGGCAGGAGGCAGCGCCATCTGGGGCCGCGCCGAGCAGCAGGACTTCCGCAGCCGGGTGCGCGGCTGCCTGCTGGGCGGCGCGATCGGTGACGCGCTCGGCGCCGCCGTCGAGTTCGACTCGCTGGACGCGATCCGCGAGGCGCACGGCCAGGACGGCGTGACCGACCTCGTCCCCGCCTTCGGGCGGCGCGGCGCGGTCACCGACGACACCCAGATGACCCTCTTCACCATGGACGGCCTGATCCGCGCCCAGGTACGCCGCGACACCGGCGCCTGGCACCCGCCCACCGACGTCCACCGCGCCTACCTCCGCTGGGCCGCCACCCAGCGCGACTGGGGCCCCGACGAGCGCAAGGACGACGACGGCTGGCTGGCCCGCGAGGAGTGGCTCTACGCCCGCCGGGCCCCCGGCCGGGCCTGCCTGAGCGGCCTCGGCGACGAGGTCATGGGCACCCTCGACCAGCCGAAGAACCCCGACTCCAAGGGCTGCGGCGCGGTGATGCGCTCCGCGCCGTTCGGCCTGCTCGTCGGATGGGAGCCGCAACTGGTCTTCCAACTCGCCGTCGAATGCGCGGCGCAGACCCACGGCCACCCCACCGGCTACCTCGCGGCCGGCGCGTTCGCCGTGATCAGCCACTCGTTGGCGCGCGGCGAGGACCTGGACGGCGCGGTCCAAAAGGCCCTGGCCCACCTCGCCACCCGCCCCGGCCACGAGGAGACCACCGACGCGCTCAAGCGGGCCCTGGGCGCCGTGCGGCAGGGCATGCCGACGCCCGCCCGGGTCGAGTCGCTCGGCGAGGGCTGGACCGCCGAGGAGGCCCTGTCGATCGGGGTGTACTGCGCCCTGGTCGCCGAGGACGTCCGGCACGGCCTGCTGCTCGCCGTCAACCACGGCGGCGACAGCGACTCCACCGGCGCCGTCTGCGGCAACCTCCTCGGCGCCCTGCACGGCGAGACCGCACTGCCCCCCAACTGGCTCGTCGAGCTGGAGGGCCGCGCCACCATCCTGCAACTCGCCGACGACTTCGCCATGGAGATGACCCAGGGCCCCGCCCTGCACGGCCCGGCGGGCTCCGCCGCCGGCTGGCTGGCCCGCTACCCCCGCGCCTGACCCCCGCCGCCCCGCAGGTCAGGACCCGTCCGGCAGCGCCGCGGGCCGCGCCGACCCGCCCTCGGCGCCCCCGTCGGCCCCGTCGGCCCCGTCGTCTCCGTCGTCAACGTCGGCCCCGTGGTCAACGTCGTTGATGCGCGCCAACAGCGCGTCGCGCGCCGCGCTCGGCTCCGGCCGCACCAGCCCGAGCAGCACGAACAGCACCAGCGACGTCGCCACCGGCGCCACGATCTGCACCTGCAACTGGACGCCGGCCAGGCCGTAGTTGGTCAGCCAGAACGCGACCAGGCCGGCCGCCCAGGACACCAGCGCCGCCGTCGGCCCGGACCGGCGGAAGAGCGGCACCATCCCCAGCAGGAACGGAATGGACACCGGCCCGACCAGCCCGGCCACCCACTTGATGACCACGGTGATGATGTCCTTGAACGCCGGCGAGTCGACCTGCGTCGCGATCGCCATCGACAGCGCCAGGAAGCACACCGTCGACAGCCGCGCCGCCACCAGCCCGGCCCGGTGCGACCAGGCCCGGGCCCGCGCCGACACCGCCGGCGCGATGTCCCGGGTGAAGACCGCGGCGATCGCGTTGGCGTCCGAGGAGCACATGGCCATCGTGTGCGAGAAGAAGCCGACCACGACGAGCCCCAACAGGCCGTGCGGCAACAGCCGTTCGGACAGCAGCGCGTAGGCGTCCGAGGCGTCCGGCTTGCCGCTCGTCACCAACAGCGGCGCCGCCCACATCGGGAAGAACAGCACGACCGGCCACACGAACCACAGCGCCGCCGACAGCAGCGCCGACCGCCGCGCCTCCCGGGCGGTGCGGGTGGCCATGTAGCGCTGGGCCTGGTTCCACATCCCGCCGCTGTACTCGAAGGTCTTGATGAAGAGGTAGGCCAGCAGGAAGGTCACGGTGTACGGGCCGGCGGTCGGCTGGGCGTGGCCGGCCGGCAGCCGGTCCCACAGCGTCCACAGCCCGCTGACGCCGCCCAGCTCCCCCAGCACCGTCACCACCATCGCCACCCCGGCCAGCAACTGGATGACGAACTGGCCCAGCTCGGTCAGCGCGTCCGCCCACAGCCCGCCGACCGTGCAGTAGATCCCGGTGATCACCCCGGTGAGGAGGATGCCCTGGTTGAGGGAGATGCCGGTGAAGACCGTCAACAGGGTCGCAATCGCCGCCCACTTGGCGCCCACGTCCACGATCTTCAGCAGCACCCCGGACCAGGCGAGCGCCTGCTGCGTGGACAGGTTGTAGCGGTCCTTGAGGTACTCCAGCGGCGAGGCGACCCCCAGGCGGGACCGCAGCCGGTTCAGCCGGCCGGCGAACAGCCGGGCCCCGATGGCGATCCCGACGGCGATCGGGAAGGACCAGGTGACGTAGGAGGTGATGCCGTACTGGTAGGCGATGCCCGCGTACCCGGTGAACATCACCGCGCTGTAGCCGGACATGTGGTGCGAGATGCCCGACAGCCACCACGGCATCCGGCCGCCGGCGGTGAAGAAGTCGCCGACGTCCGCGACCCTCCGGTGCGACCACGCCCCGATCGCGACCATCACGCCGAAGTAGCCGATGAGCACGGCCCAGTCGAGACTGTTCATGCCCCCTCCAGGGGTCCGCCTTGTGAACGTTCCAGATGTGGAAGCACGTCGTCGTGATGCGGTCCTGCGGCGCCAACTCCCCGCCCGACAGCGGGAACTTTGGGGATTGAACCGTTCGACGCGGCCGCCGGTCAAGGGTCTCGACGGTCATGGATATGAACACAGGTCATCGAGGCGAACGAGGTGCGCCGCGTGCCCCGCGCCCGCACGCCGCGTGCCCCCGCGCCCGCACGCCGCGCGGAACGGCCCGCCGGCGGGCGCGCGAAAGGGCCGTACGAGACGCCCGTCCCGTACGGCCCTGAAGGGCGCACCCCCGGCGCCGCCCCCGCCCCCCGCCAGCCGCTACCGCATCAACTCTCCGGCGTTCACCAGCAGCGACTGGCCCGTGATGGCCCGCGCCCGGTCCGAGGCGAGGAAGACCGCCGCCTCCGCCACGTCCCCGTCCGTGGCCAGGTCGGGCAGCGCCATCCGCCCCGCGAGCCGGTCCAGCACCTCCGACTCCGGCACCCCCTCGGTCTGCGCCGCGTACCGCACGTACCCCTCGACCGGCGGACCCCACATCCAGCCCGGCTGCACGGTGTTGACCCGGATGCGGTCTGGCCCCAGCTCCCGCGCCAGCGAGTACATCGCCGACACCAGTCCGCCCTTGGACGCCGCGTACGCCGCCTGCTGCACCTGCGAGGGCGCGGCCACCGACGACTGGGTGCCGATCATCACCACCGACCCGCCGCCGCCCGCCGTCATCGCCGGCAGGCAGGCGCGGGTCATCCGCAGCGTGCCGAAGAGGTTGACGTCCACCACCTGCCGCCAGGCGTCGAAGTCGGCGTCCCGCAGGCCCCCGAGGTGCCCGTCCAGCGCCGCGACGTGGATCACCGCGTCGATCCCGCCGAACCGCTCCACGGCCAGCCCGGCCAGCGCCGTGCACTGCTCCTCGTCGGCGATGTCGGTCGCCCGCCAGGCGGTCCGTTCCCCCGAGGCGTCGATCTGGGCCGCGGCCGCCGCGAGGTTCTGCTCGGTGCGCGCACCGAGCACGACCCGGGCGCCGTCCCGCACGCACGCCGCCGCGACCCGGTGGCCGAGCCCGGCGCCGACCCCGGAGACGATGACGGTCTTGTCGCGCAGCAGCATGCGGCACCCTCCTGCCGGCCGGCCCGCGCCAGGTCCTGGCCGAACCTGACCTGACGGAGCGTCAGTTAATGGGCGGATGGCCAGGGTAGGCGCGCCGCACCGCGAAGGGAAGGCCGCCGTCCACCGGGCCCGATCGGGCCCGCCGGTCAGTCCCAGGCCGACATCGTCAGGCGGCCCGCCGCGCCGCCGTCAGCGCCGTCCCCAGTCGCCGCAGCCCCGTCGCGATCTCCTCCGGCGGGTGGGTCACGAACGACAGCCGGATCGCCGCCGGGTCCGGCCGCCCGGCGAAGAACGGCGCGCCCGGGACGTACGCCACGTCGTGCCGCACCACCTCCGGCAGCAGCGCGGCCGCGTCCCACCCCGCGGGCAGCGTCGCCCACACGAACATCCCGCCCGCCGGGCGGTTCCACCGCGAGCCCTCGGGGAGCGCCCCGGCCAACCCGTCCACCAGGGCGTCCCGCCGCTCCCGGTAGGCGTCCCGGACCCGGGCCAGGTGTGCGTCCAGGTCCGAGGCCGCCAAGTACCGCGCCGCGGCGGCCTGGTCGATGGTGGAGCTGTGCAGGTCGGCGGCCTGCTTGCCGACGACGCAGGCCCGGCGTAGCGCCGCCGGGGCCCGCAGCGTGCCCAGTCGCAGCCCGGGCGCCATCACCTTGGAGAACGAGCCGAGCAGCACCGTGCGGTCCTCCGCCCCCGGGAAGGACGCCACCCAGGGCTGCGGCTCCCCCTCGAAGCGCAGCTCCCCGTACGGGTCGTCCTCGGCGATCCACAGTCCGCGCCGGGCGGCCACCTCGGCGACCGCGGCCCGCCGCTCGGCACCCAACGTCCGCCCGGTGGGGTTCTGGAACGTCGGGATGACGTAGAGCAGCTTGGGGCGCTCGCGGGCGGCCAACTCGTCCAGCGCCACCGGGTCCAGGCCCTCGTCGTCCGTCGGCACCGCCACCACCCGGGCGCCCGCGAGCGAGAAGATCTGCAACGCCGCCAGGTAGCAGGGGTCCTCGACCAGGACCACGTCACCCGGCTCCAGCAGCGCGGCGGCCAGCAGCGTGAGCCCCTGCTGGGAGCCGGTGGTGACCAGCAGGTCGTCGGCGTCGGTGGGCAGCCCGCGCGCCGTGGCGCGCGCCGCCACGGCCGCCCGCAGCGCCGGATCGCCCTCACTGGTCGAGTACTGCAGGGCCTGCCGGGGCGCCCGCGCCAGCACCTCCCGGAACGCCGCGGATATCCCCTCGACGTCGAAGAGTTCGGGCGCGGGCAGCCCGCCGGCGAACGAGATCACCTCCGGCCGGGCGGTCAGCGCCAGGATGTCGCGTACGGGCGAGCTGCCGGTCCGCACCGCCCGCGCGGCGAGCTCGGGAACGGGGGCGGTGGCAAGGGGCAGGGCCTGGTCCGACATGGGCAGCTCCATTCGCTCGTGCGCTGCGTTAACCATCGTTAGCGGCAGCTGCCGGGCAGCTTAGACGCGTTCCCCCCGACCGGACACAAGTGCCCGCATCGTGAACCACCGCCGCGATTCCCCGTCCGCGCCCCTCCCCTTCTGACGCGACGTCAGCTACACCTGACGGCCATGACGACCGACGACCACCGCACCCACCGGGAAGCCGCCGACCACGCCCCCGACGAACTCGCCGCCTACGCCGCCCTGCCCGCCACCGGCCCCTACGGCGTCCGCCCCGGCCACGCCCTGATCACCATGGTCGAGCCCCACCCCGGCCACGAACGCGCCTACAACCGCTGGTACGAGGACGACCACTACATCGCCGGCGCGATGGCCATGCCCTGGATGTTCGCCGGCCGCCGCTGGGTCGCCACCCGCGACCTGCAACTCCTGCGCTACCCCGAGCACTCCGCGGTCGCCCGCCCCGTCACCGCCGGCTGCTACCTCTCCACCTACTGGCTCACCGAGGGCCGCTACGACGCCCACATGCGGTGGACCGTCGCCATCAACCAGCGCCTCAACCGCGACGGCCGGGTCCACCACGACCGCACGCACGTCTTCACCGCCTTCCAGGACCACGCGGCGACCGTCTACCGCGACGGCCCCTGCGGCCCCCGCGACTTCCACGCCCTCGACCACCCCTACGCCGGACTGGTCCTGGAGGTCATCGACGCCGACGGCCCGGAATCGCGCGCCGCCCTGCTGGACTGGCTGCGCTCCGACCACCTGCCACGGCGCCTGGCCGACTCGCCGTCGGCGCTGGTCACGGTCTTCCGGCCGACGCCGCTGCCCGGCGACCGGATGTCCTACGTCAAGCAGGTCGAGGGGGTCGACACCCGGCTCACCCTGCTGTGGTTCCTGGAGGAGGACCCGCGCCGCGCCTGGGCGGGGCACTTCACCGGCCTGGATGCCGAGGTCGCCGCCTCCGGCCTGGGCCGCGTCGAGCTGGTGGCACCCTTCGTGCCCACCGTCCCGGGCACCGACCGCTACGTGTCCGAACTCCGTTGAGCGGCGGCACCGATGACCGTGCGTGGCGGTCCCCGGAGACCGTCCGTGCCCGGACATGGCCGAGCCCCCTCGGCCGGGACGGCGATCCAGTCGAGAGGGCTCGTATCCGCGCTGGCGTCACAAGGACTGCGGGGCGGTGACGACTCGTTTCAGGAGAGGTCGAAGGTGCCCGCGGCGACGTCCGCCACGAAGCTGCTCCAGGAGGAGTTGCCGAAGGTCAGACGCTCACCGTCGGGGACCTTGGAGTCGCGCACCGCGATGGCCGTGACGGCCGGTGCGGCGATCTCCACGCAGGCGCCATTCCCGCCGGAGTACGAGGACTTGGTCCAGGAGAACGCGGAATTGGGCTGAACGGCCATTGTCACTCCACCTTACTCTGAGTTACCGCGGATTCGGTGAGGACGACGCTACGCGCCAACATCACCGGCCGCAGAGGGCCGTTCACCCGTCCGAATGGCATATTCCGCGATCTCTTTTCAGGCGTCGAGGCTCAGGTGTACGGTGCGGCCGCGTTCATCGGAATTCAACATTCCGCGCGATCCGCACCGGCGAACCCGCCCCGGCGCCCTCAACTCAGCGCGTCCGCATGGCGCTTGGCGGCCTCGGCGATGAACTCGCGACTGGCGTCCGCGCTCAACGCCTGCGCCCGCAGGTGCTCGTACATGATGGTGTATTTGTGCACGTCGTTGGTCTTCTCCAGGTAGAGGTCGCTGGTGACGCCCTCGATGTAGACCACGCTGGAATCCGCGGCGTCGTCGAACTCCAGGATCGAGAACGTCCCCGACATCCCGGCGTGCGCACCGGTGTCGTAGGGCAGCACCTGCACCGTCACGTGCGGGAGCGTGCTCACCTCGACGAGGTGCTCCAACTGCTCGCGCATGACCAGGTGGCTGCCGACCACCCGGCGCAGCGCGCTCTCGTCGAGGACGATCCACAGCCGCAGCGGGCGCTCCTGGTCGCGGACCCGGTCCTGGCGTCGCATCCGCACCTGGATCCGCTTCTCCAGGTCTTCCGGCGCCAGCTCCGGAACCGCGCCGGGAATGACCGCCTCGGCGTAGCCGGGTGTCTGCAGCAGCCCGGGCACCAGCAGGGACTCGTAGGTCCGCAGGGACGCCGCCTCGGTCTCCAGCCCGATGTAGACGCTGTACGGAATGTCGCCGAAGGCGTGCCACCAGCCTTGCTGCCGCGAATCCTTGGCCATCTGCATCAGCGAATCCACTATCCGGCGGTCGTCCACCTCGTAGACCCCGCACAGGTCGCGGACGTCGCGCTGGCTGATGCTGCGGCGGCCGTTCTCCAGTCGGCTGATCTTCGACTGGGAGACCAGCAGCCGCTCGGCCACCTGCTCCGCCGTCAGGCCCTTGTCCTCCCGGAGCCGGCGAAGCTCCTGGCCCAATCGGCGTCGCCTGACGGTGGGGTTGACGTTGGACGCCACGGTACGTGCACCTCCGGCTCCGTACTGCTGTCATTTCTTGTTGAGCAGACTGCCACTTCATGTGGACGCCGCGCAGTCAAATGAACACAGTAGGCGAGCGCACATGTGCGCGGGGTGGCGGACCGGGGCCGTCGTCCGAACGGCTCGGTCCGCCACCCCGCGCTTCTCACTGCGGCTCCCGAACGGTCCGGGAAGGGGCGGTGCGGTGGCGCTGGTGGGTGCCTCCGCGGCGCGGGGGCTGCCCTGGTGGTGCGGTCGGTGCGCGGCGGCACCCGGTGGTGCGCGCCGGGCCCGGGCATCGCGGGCCGGCGCTCTTCGGTGGTGCCGGTGGTCTCAGCGGGCGCCGACCCGGGCCATGCTGCCGTGCCCGTGCCGTCGTGACTGGCCGGGCACGCCGGTGGCGTCGGCCGTCGGGTGGGCCGCCGCCGTCCGTGTCCCCGAGCCGCCGCCCGGTCCGGCATTGCGTCGCGGCTGTGCCGCGACGCCGTTCTGGACGTCCATGACGGCGTGTGCGACCAGCCCGCCCATGGGGTCGTGCCGGATCAGGTCCCGCAGGCGGGAGCGCGATGAGCGCCCCTCGTTCCCCGGGTAGAGGTGCTTGCCGAGGCCGACCGCGTGGGCCAGTGCGGCGAGCGCCGCGGTCCGCGGGTCCGGTGGGACTCCGGTGCGGATCGCGTTGTCGAGCCGGGTCCTGATCTCCCGGCTGATGGCCGTCTCCGTCGCTTGGTAGCGCGTCGTCGGCAGCACCCCGCACATCTGGCCCGCCACGGCATGCACCATGCCGCACCGTTCGAGATGGGTGAGGTACGTCTGGCGCAGCCCCAGTCGGGGCCCGCCGATCCAGTGGACCGCGCGCACCGGACTGCCGCGACGGCGCAGCAGTTCGAGCGCTGAGTCCAGAGTCGGATCTCCTGTCGGCCGTGCCATGACCACGGCGATACGATCCCCGTCTGGGGCTATCCGTCCTGCCAGAGCCAGCTCGACGAGCTGGGCCCCGGCCAGGCCGAGGTCGAGCGACTGCGGCTGTGCTGTGGTGCCCGTGGTCGGGTCCAAAGCCAGCAGCAGAAGCTCCTCCGGAATTGTTCTGCGGCTCCTGCCCATCCAAGCCTCCCCGCGTGGATGAATGACAGGGTGACCCCTCTCACATTCATCTGTCGAGGGTGCGTGGTGGGTTCGGTAGGGAACCGGTAGGTATGTCGTTCTCGTCTAGCACGTCGGCGACATCTTCCTGGGGGCGCGGTACGAACGGGTTCGCGTGGCGGTGGGAAGCGGCCGCCCGGACACAGGAGACTTGGCAACACTGGTTCCGTTGGGTACCAGATGGCACCAGGCAGGGCAGTGCGACGTAGTGAAGGAGACATCGGTGGCGGGCGAGTCCCCCGACAAGTCGGACAAGAAGTCGGGCAAGGAGCAGTCGTCGGGGGAGACGGCGCGCACCGAACGGGACCCGCGGCTGTCGATCCTCCGCGACGAGCGGGGGAATCGGGGCGGCGCGGAGAAGGCCGGGAACGGCTCCGGGGACGGCGGGGCGGGGAAGGCGCCCAAGGAGGGGGCTTCCGGCAACGGCAACGGGACGCCCGAGGCGGAGACTTCCGGGGCTAAGGCGTCCGAGACGAAGCCGTCCAGCGCGAAGGCGGCCGGTGCGAAGGCGGCCGGTGCGAAGTCGTCCGACGTGGGCGACGCGGAGGCTTCCGAGGCGAAGGCGTCCGGTGCGGAGAAGGCGTCCCCCGGCAAGGGCGCGTCCGGGACGGCGAAGCCCGACGCGTCGGGGCAGGTGTCGGCGGAGGCGGACGGGGCCGAGACCGCCGAGAAGCCCGAGGAGGCGCCTGAGGCGGCTCAGGCGGCCGCGGAGGGCGATGCTGAGGGTGAAGGGAAGGCCAAGGCTGGCGCGGGCCGTGTGAAGGCCGGTGCGTCCGCGGACGCGAAGGCCGGAGCCGCCGAGGAGAAGGCGCCGGCCGCCCCCGAGAAGTCCGGGGCGTCCGGGAAGTCGGCCGAGGAGTCGGCTTCTGGGAAGCCGGCCGCCTCCGAGGAGAAGGGCGCGTCCGGGGAGAAGGGCGCGCCGGCCGACGGCGCGGAGGACGTGGACCGGGCGACCGCCGTCTTCAAGACGATGGACCCGAAGGGCGCCGGCGAGAGCGCGGAGGAGGAGCCGGCCGACGACGCGACGCGGGTCTTTGCCGTAGCGAAGTCTGCGAAGGCTGCGAAGACAGCCAAGGCCGCGAAGTCCGAGGCGTCCGAGAAGGAGGCGGCGGAACGGCCCGCCGACCAGCCGACCGCCGTCTTCAAGTTGGGCACGGACACCGACCCCAAGGCCGGCGACGCCAAGAAGGCCGACGGGGACGGCGCCGAGGCCGCGGCCAAGGCCGGCGGCAAGGCCGACGAGAAGTCCGCCGCCAAGGCCGACGCCAAGAAGGCCGACGAGAAGCCCGCCGCCAAGGACGCCGGGGCGAAGGCCAAGGGTGCCGCCGCGGTCGAGCGGGACGCCGAGCGGACCAGCCAGTTCGTGGCGCTGAAGTCGTCGGACGACGGTTCGGCGGAGCGCTCGATCGGCAAGACCGCGCCCAAGGCGCCGCTCGGCAAGCCCGGCGGCGCCGCGGACGACGCGGACAAGGGCCAGGAGAAGGCGGCCGACGAGGCCGCTGACAAGGCCGGCGACAAGACTGCCGGCAAGACCGGCGACAAGACCGCTGACAAGGATGCCGCCGCGGGCGGGAAGTCGGGCGGCAAGTCCGGCGGGAAGTCCGGCGATGCGTCGGACAAGGCTCCGGAGAAGGGGTCGGGCAAGGCTCCCGGTGCGATGCCGGCGGCCGCGCCGGCGAAGCCGGACGGCAAGCCCGACGCCGGTGCCGCCGCGCCCGCCGCGTCCGCGTCCGAGGCCGATGCCGAGCGGACCCGGCAGGAGCCGCTGCCGCCGCTGGACCTCCTGGCGAAGCTCACCAACACCCCGCCGCCGCCCGAGACCCCGATGCGCACCGTCGTCCGACGGTTCAAGATCTGGACTCCGCTGGCGGTGCTGCTGGTGATCGTCTTCATGGTGGTCCAGGCGGTGCGTCCGCTGCCCGCCCCGACGCTGGTCCTCGGCGACGCCAAGTCCTCGTTCACCTTCGCGGGCGGCAAGCTCTCCATCCCGTGGCCCGAGCAGGGGCAGGCGGCGGTGAAGGTCGTGGGCTCCGGCGAGGTCGGGATGTTCGGCGAGCAGAAGTCGGTGCCGACCGCCAGCGTCGCCAAGATCATGACGGCCTACGTGATCCTGCGGGACCATCCGCTGAAGGACAAGAACGACAAGGGTCCGCAGATCCAGGTCGACGACAAGGCGGTCCAGGAGGGCAACTCCGAGAGCGAGTCGCGGATCGCGGGGCTCAAGGCGGGGCAGAAGTTCACCGAGCAGGACATGCTCAAGATGCTGATGATCCCGTCCGGCAACAACATCGCCCGGCTGCTCGCCCGTTGGGACACCCAGTCCGCCGACGAGGCCGCGTTCGTCAAGAAGATGAACGCCGCCGCCAAGGACCTGGGGATGACGAAGACCACCTACACGGACCCCAGCGGCCTGGACCCCAAGACGGTGAGCACCGCCGTCGACCAGATCAAGCTCGCCGAGGCCGTCATGAAGTTCGACGCCTTCCGGCCGATCGTCGCCATGCCCAACGCGGAGATCCCGGGCCTGCCGGAGCGGATCAACAACAACAACGACAACCTGCTGCTGGCGGGGCTGAGCGTCAAGGGCATCAAGACCGGCTCCAGCACGGCGGCCGGCGGCGCCCTGTCCTGGGCCGCGTACAAGACGGTGGACGGCAAGGACCGCCTGATACTGGGCACGATGATGGACCAGCACTTCAAGGGGCTGGACCCCAACGCCGCCAACAGCCTGACCCTGGTCAAGGACAACAGCAAGAAGGTCATCGAGGCGGTGCGCGACGCGCTGGACTCGGCCACGGCGGTGCAGAAGGGGCAGGTCGTCGGCTACGTCGACGACGGTCTGGGCACGCTGACGCCGGTCGTCGCCACCAAGGACCTGAAGGCGGTCGGAGTCCCGGGCCAGCAGCTCCAGTTGAGCGTCGGCGGTGACGGCAAGACCATCCCGCACGAGGCCGCGGCCGGGACCGTCGTCGGCGAGCTGACCGTCGGCAACGGCGCCAGCCAGCAGAAGGTGCCGGTGGCGCTCCAGTCGGCCCTGAGCAACCCGTCCTTCGGGGCGAAGCTGACCCGACTGGGGTGAGTCCACGGCCGGACGGTCGGGCGGATGTCTCACATCCCCCGGCCGTCCGGCCGTTTTTCCGTCCGTCCGTCCGGTCCTCGCCGGACCGTTCCCCCGGCCGCTCCCGGCGGCCGGCCGCCGCCCCCGATGTGACCGGAGCCCGCCATCGACGCCCCGCAAGCGCCGCAGCCGCACCAGCCGTCGCAGCCGCACCAGGCGGCCCGGGCGTTCGGGGCGTCCACCGGGGCCCCGGCGACCGCCCCGGCCTCGGGGTACCCGGCGTACGGGTCCGCCGCCCGCTCCGTCGCCGCGCGCTCCGCGTGGGCCGCACGGGGCGCGGTGGTGCTGGTGCCGGCGGGGCTGATGTTCTTCCTGAGCGCGTGGGGCATCCGCCGCCAGGACGCCGTCTGGCGCGACGAGGCGGTCACCTACGACATGGCGCACCGCAGCCTGCCCGACCTCGCGGCGACGCTGCTGCACGTCGACGTCGTGCACGGCCTGTACTACGCGCTGATGCACTGCTGGTTCGCCGTCTACGACGCCACCCTCGGCGACGCCCTCGGCGCGGTGATCGGCCTGCGGCTGCCGTCGGCCGTGGCCATGACGGCGGCCGCCGCCGGGGTGGCCCTGCTGGGCGAGCGCCTGGTGGGACGGCGCGCCGGGCTGTGCGCGGGGCTGGCGTTCGCGCTGGTCCCGGTCGTCCAGCAGTACGCGCAGGAGGGCCGCTCGTACGCGCTGGTCTGCGCCCTGGTGGTCTGGGCGTCGTACCTGCTCGTGCTGGCCGCCGGCCCCCGACCGCGCCGCGCGCTGTGGTGGGGGTACACCGCGCTGATGGTGCTGGCCTGTCTGCTGCACGAGTTCGCGTCGCTGGCGCTGCCCGCGCACGGCGCCGCCGTCGCCCTGGCGCGGTTGCCGCGCCGGACCCGGCGCGCCTGGCTGCTCGCGGCCGGCACCGTGCTCGCCGTCCTCGCCCCGCTCGCCGTCTTCAGCACCAGCCAGTCGGACCAGATCAGTTGGCTGATGTGGCCGGACCCGCTGCAACTGCTCACCTTCGCCGTGCTGGCCGTCCTCGGCTGCCTCTGCGCCCGTGTCCCGGTGCGCTCCCGCGGCCCGATCGGGCTGCGCGCCCTCGGCCTGGCGCTGCTGCTCCTGCCGACGGTCCTGCTGCTGCTCCTGTCCAACGTCGAGCCGGCCTACGTGGACCGCTACGTCCTCTACTACGTCGTCGGGTTCGCGCTGGTCGCGGGCGCCGCGGCGGCCCGGCTGCTGCGGCCGGCCGGCGTGGCGGGCCAGACGCCCGCCCGGCGGCTGCGGCGGTCGGCGGCGGCGGTGCTGGTCCTGGCCGCGCTGCTCCCGGTGGACGTCCACCTGCGCAGTCCGGACAGCCGGGTCGACGACGTCACCGCGGTCGCCCAGGCCGTCCGGCACCTGTCCGAACCGGGCGACGGGCTGCTCTTCGCACCGTCCCGCCGCCGGATCTGGCGGGCGACCCGGCCGCACGACTTCCACGGACTGCACGACCTGGCCCTGGACCGGAGCCCGGTGGCCTCCCGCACCCTCTACGGCACGGAGCTGTCCGGCGACGAGATCCGCGACCGGATGCTGGCCAGCCGCCGCATCGTCGTCGCCGGGGACCCGGCCGGGCAGCCGGCCGACACCAACGACCAGGAGATCGCCAAACGGGCCACGCTGCGCTCGGCGTTCGCGGTCTGCCGCCGCACCCGGGTGCGGGGTGCGGAGGTCACGCTGTACGTGCGGGTGGGCGGGCCGGGCGGCGGGGGCCGCTGCTGACGCCCGGAGCCGCGGGCCGGCGGGTGCGGGCCGCGGCGGTCCGGGGCCGTCGTCCGCCCTCGGCCGGTTCACCCCAGCCCTTCACCCCAGCCCTTCACCCCAGCCCGGCCGCCTGCCCGTCGATGCCCAGCAGTTCCCGCAGCGCGCTGCTGCCCTCGGAGGTGAGGCGGACCGCCCGGCCGGTCCCGATCCGGCGGATCCAGTGCCGCTCCAGCAGCCGTTCGCAGAGCCGGGCGCCGGCCGTGCCGGCAAGGTGCTGACGGCGTTCGGTCCAGTCCAGGCAGCCGCGGGCCGGCGGGCGGCGCCCGCCGCGCAGGGCGTCGGCAGGGACCGCGAGGGCGTCCGCGAACCACTCCCGGCCGGTGTCGGTGAGGGTGAAACCGCCCTCCTGGTCCAGGAGGCCGCGTGCGGTCATGGCGTCGGTGAGGGTGACGCCGAGCCGGCCCGCCAGGTGGTCGTAGCAGGTCCGGCCGCGGGCCAGCGCGGCCGAGGCGCTGACCGCCCGCAGCCCGCGCGGCGGCCCGGCCGGCGGGTCCAGGTGCGCGGTCACCGATTCCAGCAGTTCGGCGACGCGCGGGCCGGCGAGCTGGACGTAGCGGTGCCGGCCCTGCCGCCGTTCGACGAGCAGCCCGCCGGCGATCAGCCGGGACAGGTGCTCGCTGGCGGTCGAGGGCGCCACCCGCGCGTACCCGGCGAGTTCCCCGGCGGTCCAGGCCCGCCCGTCGAGCAGCGCCAGGCAGAACGCGGCCCGGGTGCGGTCCGCCAGCAGCGCGGCGAGCCGGGCCAGCTCGTGGCTGTGGTCGGGCGCCACCGCGGGGCCCCACGGGACGCTCGGCCCGGGCCCGGTCCGTTGCGCGGTCCGTTTCGGCGACGTCATACGCCCATTGTCCGCGGCGACGCTTCGGCGACCACCGACACGTCGCCGGCCTACGGTGCGCCCATGACCACCGACACGCACAGCGGCGCGGGCACCGGCGACGGCCGGAACGCGGGCGTCACGCCGGGCACCGACCCGCACCCCGCCGCCTTCCACGCGCTCCACCACCGTCCCGGCCACCCCCTCCTGCTCCCCAACGCCTGGGACAGCGCCTCGGCCCTCGCCCTCGCCGACGCCGGTCACCCGGCGATCGGCACGACGAGCCTGGGCGTCGCGGCCGCGCACGGACATCCGGACGGCCGGGCGCTGCCCGAGGTCCGTAACGCCACGCTCGCCCTGGCGCACCGGCTCGCCGGCCGGCTGCCCTGCCCGTACACCGTCGACATCGAGGGCGGCTACGGCGCCGAACCCGGTGAAGTAGCCGCTCTGGCAGTGGAGTTGGCGGAGTGTGGCGCCGCCGGAATCAATCTGGAGGACGGCCTCCCCGGCGGCGGTGGGCTGCAAGACCCGGCCCGTCAGGCGGAGTTGATCCGTGCGGTGAAGGAGCGCGCGCCGGGTCTCTTCCTCAACGCCCGCATCGACACGCACTGGTTGGTGGACACCCCGCCGCCGCTGTCGGAGGCGCTCGCCCGGGCCGAGACGTATCTGGCCGCCGGGGCGGACGGCGTCTTCGTGCCGGGCGTCACCGCCGACGCGGACCTCGCGGTGCTCGTGGACGGCATCGCCGCGCCGTTGAACGTGCTGTTCGCTCCCGGCCGGCACACCGTCCGTGGCCTGGCCGACCTGGGCGTGCGCCGCATCAGCACCGGCTCGCTGCTGTTCCGTACGGCCCTGGGGGCGGCCTGTGCGGCCGCGGACGCGATCCGCGCGAGCGGCGGGCGGCCTGGCGGCGCGCCGGTCCGTGGCGCGGGGGAACCGCCGGCCTGCGCGGACGCGCTGGCTTACGGGGAGGTGCAGCGGCTGACCGGCGGCAACGGCGACGTCGGGGACGGCCGGGGTGCGGGGGAGCGCGGGGAGGCGTAGCGCGTCGGTGTGCGGCGTGCCGGTCGGCGGGGCGCGGGCGGGGCGGGCGCCGGGTGGTTACCGGGACCGGTCCGCGGGCTCGTTCCGCCGCCGCTGCACCGCGACGCCGATGCTCGCCGCGCCCAGTGCTGCCGCGCCGCCGAGGAGGCCGGCCTTCGGCAGGTGCCCGGCCTTCTCCGCGAGGCCGGCCAGCCCCTCGTCCGGGAGCATGATCGAGGTCCGGGTCTCCGTCGGCGCGGTCGAGTCGGCGGCGAACGCGGCGCCCGCGGGCAGCAGCAGGACGGCCAGCGCACCGGTCGCAACGGTGGCGGTACGGATCATGGAACGGCGCTGACCACGCATGACTACTCCTTGACGGGGGCGGCCGGCGGCCGCCCTGGGGACGCGGTAACGGGTGATCACGCTACGGAGGGCCCATAACGGCGATCCGTATGTTGTGTAACAGTCAGCCCCACCTCTGCTGTCATTCCTGTGACGACGCGGTCGGGGCCGGCGTCGCCACGGGGTGCCGGCCGCGAGCCGGGCCGAGGTCCCGGTGCGCGGCCCGGGGGGAGCCGCCCGGGTGCGCCGCCCGGGGCGAGCCGCCGCCGGAACGGTCGTCCCGAAGATTCCCTACCCCGACACCTTGGGTAGCTTGGTCAGGCTATGTCCGCATTTAGCCCCGCAGGGAGCGCGCCGGTCGGTCCCGCCCGTACCCCGGCGCCCGTTCCCCGTGCCCGCGTGCGGCCCCTCGCCCTCGCCGCCGCGCTGCTGGCCCTCCTCGCCGGATGCGCCAGCCCCGAGGGCCTCAAGGACGAGGGGCGGGCACGGCAGGTCACCGCGCCACTGGACCTCTGGCCGCGGAACTCGCCCGCCCCGTTGCGCGAGAACGAGAACCCGGCCGCCCTCAAGCCGCTCCCCGAGCTCCCCCGCATCCCGAGCGGCGACATGGGGCACGCCGATCCGCTCGCCGTCCTCGACGCGGACTTCGCCGCGTCCGGGGCCGCCCCGCCCGCGCCCGGCTCCGTGCGCCGCCCGGAACTGCACGACCTCACCGACGACGGCAAACCCGATCTGATCGCCGTCGTCGACATCGACCGCCGCACCAGCGAACTGCGCGTCTACACCGTCCGCAAGACGGTGGTCACCCGGATCCTCGCGCTGCGCGGCGTACTGGCCGGCGTCGAACTCGCGGCCGGCCACCTGGCGATCCGTGAGCCCACCAAGGACCCGCGCTACGTCAGCGTCACCGACTACGTCTGGGACGGGAACTCGATGGGCCTGTGGGACCTCACCCTCGACCTGGCCCACAAGCCCAAACCCACCACGTCCGGCGCCGCCCCGGCAGCGGGGCCCCCGTGACGCGCCCCCGCCCGGGCGAACCGCCGGGCCGACGCCCGGCGGTCCCCCGCCGCCGGTGGCCGACGCTCCCCCTCCGCTGGCGCCCGGCGGTCTCCCTGCGCTGGAAGATCTCGCTCACCGTGACGGCGGTGTGCTGCGCGGTCGCCGCCGTCCTCGGGGCGCTCGTGCACAACGCGGTCGCCCGCCAGACCGTCGGCCAGGTGCGCAAGGAGACCCGCGCGGACCTCGACACCGCACTGGACCTCTTCGAGTACGGCACCTCCCGCGAAGGCATCAACTCCGTCCTCGATCCCCCCGAACTCCCCTCGGAACTACGGGAGTTGGTGCGTCGTGGGCGGCGCGGCAGCATGGTCGGAAGCTACCGCGGGCAGCCCGTCATGTGGGCCGCGGCGCCCGCCGACGACCAGATCATGGCCGTCTGGTCGCCCTACGGGAACACCCGCTGGAGCCTCGACAAGTTCGACACCGCGATCCTCGGTTCGGCCGTCCTCGCCGCCGCGGCCGTCGCCGCGGCCGGACTCTTCCTGGCCCGGCACATCAGCCGCCGGCTGGCCACCACGGCCGCCGTCGCCCGCCGGATCAGCGCCGGCGACCTGGACGCCAGGGTCGACGAATCCGCAGGTCAACGGCGGCGCGACGGGGCGGAGCAGGACGAGGTGGCCGCCGTCGCGGCCGCCCTGGACTCCATGGCCGCCACCCTGCAGAGCCGCCTACAGGCCGAACAGCGCTTCACCGCCGACGTCGCCCATGAACTGCGCACCCCGCTCACCGGCATCCTCGCCTCCGCCGAACTCCTCCCCGAGGGCCGACCCAAGGAGATGATCAACGACCGGCTGCGGGCCCTGCACCGACTCACCGAAGACCTGCTGGAGATCTCCCGCCTGGACTCCGGCACCGAGCACGCCGACCTCGCCACCTACGAACTCGGCCCGCTCGTGCTGCGCTCCGTGCGCGCCACCGGTCTCGACGCCGAGGTGCGGATCGACGCCGACACGGTCGTCGAAACGGACCGGCGCCGCCTGGACCGCGTCCTCGCCAACCTCGTCCTCAACGCCCACCGGCACGGCCGGCCCCCGGTCACGGTCACCGTCGACGCGCCGCCCGACGGCACCCCGACCATCGCCGTGCGCGACCATGGCCCGGGCTTCCCCGCCGACCTGCTCCAGCACGGGCCGCAGCGCTTCCGCACGGACGTCCCGGGCCGGGGCCGGGGCCACGGACTGGGCCTGACCATCGCCGTCGGACAGGCCGCCGTCCTCGGCATCGACCTGCACTTCGGCAACGCCCCCGACGGCGGCGCCCACGCCCTCCTGACGTTCCCCCCGCAGCCGCCGCCGGAGCGGCCCGGCCGTCCGGGCGGCCGGACGACGCCTTGAGCGGGCCGACCGCCGCACCCCTCAGCCCGCCGGCCGCCCGCCCGCCGGCCGCCCGTTGGTCGCTCGGCTCGTGAGGGGGGCGCCCGCGTCGCGTCCGGCGAGCGGTGCGCCCGTGCCCCGCCTCACCAGTCGATGTCGTCCGGCGGCTCGGGCAGCGCCTCGTCCTCCTCGAACACGGACGCCGGCGCGGCGCCGACCGCGGTCGCACCGGCGGGAGTACCGGCCGGAGCCGCCGCGCCGGGCCGGGTCGCGCCCGCCGTGGCCGCGCCCGCGGCGCCCGCCACTCCCGCAGTGCCCGCACCGCCCGCCGTTGCGGCCGGGGTCGGCCCGCCGGCCAGCACCTCCAGGATCTGCTCCCCGTACTTGGCGAGCTTGTTCTCACCGACTCCGGTGAGCGTGCCCAACTCGGCGAGGGTCGTCGGCCGGGCCGTCGCGATCTCCCGCAGCGTCGCGTCATGGAAGATCACGTAGGCCGGGACGCCCTGCTCCTTGGCCGTGGCACCCCGCCAGCCGCGCAGCACCTCGAAGACCGGCAGCGCCTCCTCCGGCAGGTCCACCGGCGCCCGCTTGCCCTTGGACTTCGCCTTGGCCGCCCGCGCCGCCTTCTCCGGCTCCCGCCGCATCGGCACCCGGCGCTGCCCGCGCAACACCTCACCGCTGGACTCGGTGAGCACCAGCGTCCCGTAGTCCCCCTCCACGGCCAGCAGCCCCTGGGCGAGCAACTGCCGCACCACGCCCCGCCACTCGGCCTCGCGGAGGTCCTCCCCGATCCCGAAGACGCTCAGCCCGTCGTGGTCGAACTGGATGACCTTGGCGGTCTTGCGGCCCAGCAGGATGTCGATGATCTGCCCCGCCCCGAACTTCTGCCCCCGCTCCCGCTTCAGCCGGACCACCGTCGACAGCAGCTTCTGCGCCGACACCGTCCCGTCCCAGGTCTGCGGCGGTGTGAGGCAGGTGTCGCAGTTGCCGCACGGACCACTCTCCTGGTCGAAGTACGCCAGCAGCCGCACCCGACGGCACTCCACCGTCTCGCACATCGCCAGCATCGCGTCCAGATGCGCGGAGAGCCGGCGCCGGTGCGCGTCGTCCCCCTCCGACCCGTCGATCATCTTCCGCTGCTGCACCACGTCCTGCAGCCCGTACGCCAGCCAGGCCGTCGACGGCTGGCCGTCGCGGCCGGCGCGACCGGTCTCCTGGTAGTACCCCTCGACCGACTTCGGCAGGTCCAGATGGGCCACGAACCGCACGTCGGGCTTGTCGATGCCCATCCCGAACGCGATGGTGGCGACCACGACCAGACCGTCCTCGCGCAGGAACCGCGCCTGGTTGGCCGCCCGCACCCGGGCGTCCAGCCCCGCGTGGTAGGGCACCGCGTCGATCCCGTTGTCCACCAGGAACTGGGCGGTCTTCTCCACCGAGGCGCGGGACAGGCAGTACACGATGCCCGCGTCCCCGGCGTGCTCGCTGCGCAGCAGCTCCAGCAGCTGCCGCTTGGGCTCGCTCTTGGCCGCGATCCGGTACTGGATGTTGGGCCGGTCGAAGCTCGCCACGAAGTGCCGGGCCCCGTCCATCCGCAGCCGGGACGTGATCTCCTCGTGCGTCGCCTTCGTCGCCGTCGCGGTCAGCGCGATCCGCGGCACGTCCGGCCAACGGTCGTGCAGCATCGACAGCATCAGGTAGTCGGGCCGGAAGTCGTGGCCCCACTGCGCCACGCAGTGCGCCTCGTCGATGGCGAAGAGCGAGATCTTCCCCCGGTCCAGCAGCTGCACCGTCTGCTCGACCCGCAGCCGCTCCGGCGCCAGGTACAGCAGGTCCAGCTCGCCGGCGAGGAACTCGGCCTCGATCAGCCGCCGCTCCTCGAAGTCCTGCGTCGAATTGAGGAAACCGGCCCGCACCCCCAGCGCCCGCAGCGCATCGACCTGGTCCTGCATCAACGCGATCAGCGGCGAGATGACCACCCCGACACCCGGCCGCACCAGCGAGGGGATCTGGTAGCACAGCGACTTCCCGCCGCCCGTGGGCATCAGGACGACGGCGTCCCCGCCCCCGATCACCTGCTCGATGATCTCCTCTTGATCCCCGCGGAACGCGTCGTACCCGAAGACCCGGCGCAGCGTCTGCACCGCCTCGCCCGCCTCCGGGCCACTCGCCACGTCCACGTCGCCTTCCACGCCCACGACCACTCCCACGTCCGCCGGAACCACTCCGAAAGCGTACGAGCTCCGCCCCACCCGCCGCCGACCCTGTGGACAACTCCACCCACTCCCGGCCGCCCGCCACCCGCCCCACGCCCGCCGCCGCGCCCGGCCATATGGGAAATCCCACTGATCGCCATGACGGGTGCGGCTGCGTCGGGTGTCAGCCATACGATCGGGCGCCCGTCGCGAAACGACGGGCGCCCGATCCCCCGGGACGCGAACGCCCTCAGCCCGCCTTGGCGAGGGCGGGGACGAAGCGGGCCGCGTCGATCGTGCCGACGCCGGTCGCCATGTCGTAGCCCTTCGCCGCGGTGTAGCCGGTGACTCCCGCGTAGCTGTTGTTCGTGCCGTCCTTCACGTCCACGATTCCGGTGGACTGGTTCCGTGCGGGCTGTGCGGACAGCGCGTACAGAGCCTCGTGGATGTCACCCAGCCGGTGTCCGGCGACCTGGTCGGCCAGGGCCACGATGCCGGCGAAGAGCGGGCTGGCCTCGCTGGTGCCGACGTAGACCTGCCAGCCGACCCGCTTCGGGTCGTAGCTGGAGTACACCCATGCGCCGCCCTTCAGCGCGGCGGACATCGAAACGTCGGGGGTGCCGCGATGGTCGCCGACCACCTGCTCGACCCCGGACTGGTACGAGGGGCGGGCGAAGACGTGGGACGGGCCGCCGCCGCTCGCGCCCTCGTCGTTGAAGACACTGTCCGGAGCGATGCGGTCACCCTTGGCGTCCAGGTGCAGCCGGGTGCCGCCGACCGAGACGGCCAGCGGGTCGGAGGACGGCCAGGCGTTGACCCGGTACGGGTAGTCGCCGTTGCCGCTCGCGGTGGTGTTGGTGGCGCCGCCGTCGCCGGAGGCGGCGAGGACGGTCACCTTGTGCTTGGCCGCGTCCTTGAAGGCGTACCGCAGGTTCTCGATGCTGGAGAAGTCACCGTTGCGGAAGCCGGGGAAGGTGTTCTCCGTCGCACCGAAACTCTGGCTGATCACATCGCCCACACCGCGGTCGATGAGCGACTTCTCGGCGTCCATCATCTCCCGCAGGCCGGTGGTGCCGTCCCCGTTCTGGTCGGCCCCGGACTCCACCAGGACGATGTGCGCGTCCGGGGCGACGGCGTGCGCCATCTCCACGTCGAGGGTGGTCTCCCCGGCCCAGCCGACCTGGTCGGGGTTGGTGGTATCGAAGCGCGGGACGTTGCCCCACTTCACCACGTCGACGTGGGTGCTCTTCATGCCGAACCGGGCGCTGTAGACATCCAGGTCGTGCTGGATGGTCGGCGAGCCGAAGGAATCCACGATCACGATCGTGCGCCCCTTGCCGGTGACTCCCGCCTGGTACAGCGGGTTCAGGTTGTACGCCTGCCGGAACTGGTTCGGGGAGTAACAGGAGATCTGCCACTTCGCCTGGCACTCCCCGGTGGTCAGCAAGCCGTGGGCCGCGCTCTCCGACTGCTGCCCGGCCACGGCCGGCACGACCTCGGCTCCTCGTGCCGAAGGCGCTGGATGCACCGCATGCACCGGTGCGGCGACCGCGGAACCCGACAGGGCGGGGGACAACAGTGCGATGTTGGCGAGGGTGGTGACCCCGACGGCTGCGGCCGCGATGCGGCGTCGCGCACGAACTCTGCGCATGTTCATTCCCCTTGCAAGGTGAGACCCCCACTCGACAGTTCCGGTGATTCCACCCCGAGGCCGCGCGCAGAACAACCACTTACCCCTGTGCGACTTCTCACTGATGTGTTGCTTATCACTTTTGTCCGATTCGGGGGTTGCCGGGCCACGCCGCCCCCCGCCGGGCGAAAGGGCCGCGCAATCCAGCCGCCGTGGTCACCCACGAGGGCTCTCCGGACTGCCCAGAAGTGGCCCGACGACGTACGAGACCCGGACGGTCATTCCAGATCGCAGCGCTTCTGGACCTTGTCGCACATGGCCCTCGGGCCTTCCCGTCATCGGCGCGAGATCGCGCTCACGCTCACTGGGGTCGCCACGGTTCGCAGCGAGGACGCCGTTCCCGCTGGGCATGGCCGCGGGAACGTCCATACTGACGGAATTCCGAAAGGGCTCCGCTTCTCGGAACTCCCCTCCCGTCGTGTGCCGTTGGGATCGAGGGTGGGCGTGGCGCAGGGGCCGGAGATCCGTGCCGCCCCGAACGCCGTCGGCCACGGTCTCATCGAACTCGGCCGTGTGTCACTGGAGACGGCGGAGCGCCCTGGAGGAGCTTCTGCGGCGGGCGATGCTTCGCTCCCGCGGTTCCGAAGAGGCGGGCGACTCGGCCACTCACAAGACGGACTGAGCAACATCAAGGAGGAGGTGGAGGGCGTGACCAACCCGCGTCGCGTAGTCGCCAAACGAGCCGAGAACCCTTCGCCGGCAATGTTGTCCGTACGCGGTTGGGCTGAAGCTAAGCGAGGCGCTGTTGCGCTGGCTGAACAACTCCACAGCGCCGGCCTCAGGGGCGGACTTCCTTGGTCTGAGGGCTAACGTGACGATCTTCGGTGATGGCTTGGTGCGTCTGGGGCCCATCCAGCCCGAGGCTGGAGAGGCACTGGCACGCCTGCTCGTCATGGGCTTGGCGATGGAGGTGGCGGACCATGCCGACGATCAGGGCCAGTCCACTCCTCCGGAGGCCCCGGCCGCGTGATGCCCCTCCGCGTTGGCAGCTCGGCGGTCTTCGGGCGGCCGCGGCCGGCGCCTCAGCCCGGACGAGCCGAAGACCTGCACCCCCTCTGGGGCCCATGTCCCCCTCAAGCAAAGTAGATCCGGACTGTCAGTGCTGTGGCCTAGGGTCACCCCATGACCGCTAGCGCTAAGGTGATCAACCCCGGTGACGTTCGGACGTGCACGGAGATTCGTGCTGCATTCGGTGGAAGTCCGCAGGGCGGGATCTGTCCTTCCGAGGACATGCACAGCGTCAACCTCTACTCAGACCCGGACGTGGGCGAGCAAGCCGGTTACTACGACGGCTGGTTGGCTGAGGGAGACGAGCTGGGCCCCGTCTTCGAGTACACCGGCGCTGGCAAGTCTGGCGACCAGACCTTTGATGGTGTCGCCGGCGCAGGGAACCGGGCGATTCTTCGACACGCGGAGCAGGACCGGGTGCTTCGTGTCTTCACGCGCGTCGGCAAGCTTCCCGGGAGCGATACGAAAACGCACCGATACCTTGGGACGTTCACGCTGGACGGTATGGAGCCGTACGTGTGGCGCCGGGTTCACGGCGAGGACGGCCAAGAGCGCAGCGTCGTGGTGTTTCGCCTGCGCCAAGAGGGCGAGGTGCAGCATGCTGAGCAGGACGTGATTCCTCCTGCGGAGGAGACGACCGCTGAGTTCGTGCCTTTCCGTGCGGTCACCGCGGCGATGTTCCAGTCGGATCCGGCAACGAGCGGCGCTCTGCCGTTGCCCAAGCAGCGCGTACGCAAGGGGGCTGCTGGACGGAAGGCAGCCCCCAACGCCGAGACCAGTGGCACCTTTGTCGTCCCCGAGGCTTTTCGTACCAAGCTGAGCCTTCGGGCTGCCACTGCTGCCACGGTCGCCGTGCGGCATGAGGCCGAATTGACCCAGGCATACAAGGGCTTCTTGGACTCTGCTGGGCACCAGACCGGAGCATTTCAGATCAAAGTGAAAGGTCTCACTTCAACTCTCCGCACCGACCTGTATGACGCGACGGATCACGTTCTCTACGAGGCAAAGGGGTCGAATTCCCGGGAAGACGTGCGCATGGCTCTCGGGCAGATCCTGGACTACAGCCGCTACGTCAAGGCGCCAGGGCAGGGAGAAGAGCCGAAGCGCGTCATCCTGCTGCCGGCCGCTCCGACGCCCGACATGTACACCCTGCTCGATCGGTATGACGTAGGTGTGGTGTATCGGTCGGATGACGGCCGCTTCGTGGGAGAGGCAGTTCCTAAGGGCTAGCGGTAATGCCGCTACCCTCTCTGACGTCACATCGTTGGCGCCAGAGAGGGTAGCTCGCACCTGGCCGGTTCTAAAACGTCCAATTCCTGGCTATGTGCCCCAGTGGCGTGGTGCCAGAATATGGATTGAGGTCGAGCGGATTCATCCAAGCGTCAGAGAAGTGGACGTTGAGGTGGAGTGCTAGCGGGAGGAGGATGTCTTGTTCTGGGTCGGCATCGATCTGGAAGAGCGATGCGCCCGCCACCGGAGATCTGAAGAGTGAACCCGTGCGTGCATCCCCCCATTGAAGGTGCCCCTTGCCCGCCACCCATACGCTGTCCGGCCACTCATAGGGGTTGCGAGTCCGGCACCAGTCAATGAGATGGTTTCCGATCGTCTCCAGCTTGAGGCTGTCAAACCCGACGATCATGCCCGAAGTCGGGAAGTAGTTGTGAACCTGACCGTACGCCTTGGTGGATCTAGGAATCGTCCCGGTGATTGGCCGGTATGCCGTCTTCGGCATCGTCCGCATCTTGCTGATTTTGTTGCAGGCGTCGGTGAGCTGATTTCCGTCTAGCTTCGTCTTGACTTCGACCATTCCGTATACGCATTCGTTGGGAATGATCCGAAACCCTTTGAGGCTCGTGAACGGTGGCGTACCGCGATCAATGAGAACGATGTCAGATTGCGGTGAAACGTCGCCGTTTGCGGAAATCACTTCCACGTTATGTACTGCCTCTACATGCGTCGGCAGGTATCCGGATAGAAATTCCTGAATGAGAAGCTCGCGCGATGTGCCAGCTTCGCCATTGTGATTGAAGTTCTGGGACTGTTCAAAGTCGGCGCGCATTCTCTTTGCCACTGAGCTGAGGATATTGCCGAGCTTGTCTTGGGTCACCTATGGATCCTACGCGGTGTTTGGGGAATAGATCGCGGAGCCGGACGTGGACTGCAATCGGATTTCGGTATGTGGCTGATCCAGCCTAGGGCGCAGCGGTGTCAAGCAGCGCTGTATGGGCACCGGCCTACGCAGGCCGGTGGAGGCTGCCGGCGAGTCGACACTGCGTTCTCGCAGCGGGGCTTTCCAGGGTCGGAGCGGTGCGTGCTCGTCGTCGGCCGCTGTTGAGTGACCTCGGGCGGCCCAGGGGCAGCCCAGCTTCGATGGGTGCAGGACCTGCATGTGACCGAAGGCGCTTGCCTTCGATGGTGTTCGCCTGGGCCTGAGCCAACGACAGTCGGCCACGGCGGCGGGCTAGTCGACGGACTAGGCGCACGTGTGCCTCGCTGTGCCCCCAGTGGCCTCAACCACGCTGCTGAATGTACCTGTCGCCCCGGGCGAGTTGCCGGGCCCGACGCTCCTCTGCCTTACCGGGTGTGGAAGTGTTCGCTGTCGCCCAAGTACCGAGTGAAGCCCCGCCGGAAGAGGTCGGCCGCTTCGGGTCCTACTTCCTCGGAGGTGTAACCGGCGCGGGCTGCTGCGATGCCGGCGTGGTAGTTGAGATCCAGGCAAGCCGACCTGAAGGTCGTGCTACCGACCGGACTGATCAGTCCGCCACGGGGCATGGTGCACTGTGCCGCTGCCTCGGCACCGAGTTGGAGGATCTCGTCTTGGGTGTGTGAACTGTTGGCCATGCGCCGACGGTAGCCAAGCCCTTGCAGCCGCGTACTAGGAACTACTGCAGAGACTTGCTTCGTGAGCCTGGTGGTGGAGGGTTGGGGCATCCGCTGCTGGCCCGGTAGTAGCTACCGGCTCTGGCCCACAGGCCGAGATCGGTCCCTGGAGCACCCTCGTTGGCCTTGATTGACCGAGTGAACTGGGCACGGATCTGCCCCGGCGGCTTAGGCGGCTTAGAGTTCCTAACGCAACGTGTTTTGCAGGCGTCGCCAGCAGATCAGTGAACAGGCGAGTTTAAGGAACGCCTCGTGG
>NZ_JBJMAB010000039.1:0-82816 GCF_045799175.1 Streptomyces sp. VTCC 41912 | reverse complement strand
GTGGGGTGTCCGGACGTAAAGCGCAGCAGTCCGGACACCCCACCACCCGCACCCCCGGCACCGCACCCGACCAGCCCCGCGCAGCGGCCCCGCGCCGCAGGCGCAAACAGCAACCCCCACGGCGGGACAGTCGACGACGTACGACCAGCCCCGCGCAGCGGCAACGCAAACACCAACCCCCACGGCGGGACGGCCGACAACGTGGGAAGCCCGCCCCGCGCGCAACGGCATGTCGGGTCGTGACGCGGGCACCCGAAACCTTGGCGCGCGGTGCGTCGCACGTGTGAGGCCCCCCGGGGAAGCGCCGGGACCCCGCATGCGGCATCGTGTGCATGACCGGTCGGCAGGAGGCGTAGGACGAGGAGCGGAGAGACGTGGCGTCGGATCCACCACGCGGCAGCAGTAACGGCGGCAGCGGTCGGAGCAACGGCAACGGCACCTCGGAGCAGGCCGGTCCCGCCGACGAGCGCAAACCGTCGGACGAGGCGCGCAGCGCCTTCACCCCGCCGTTGGGCGTGCCGTTGCCGCCGCCGCCCGAGGAGGAGCACCCCACTTCCGAGTTCGCGTTGCCCGACGGGCTGCGGCCGGACGCGTCGATCGAGCCGGAGGGGTCGGCGTTCGCCCCGCCGGGGAGCACCACGGGGCAGACCCGGCTGCCGACGTTCACGCCGCCGCACGGCATACCGGTGCTCAGCCTGACCAAGGAAGCGCCGTGGCAGGACCGGATGCGGACCATGCTGCGGATGCCGATCCACGAGCGGCCGGTGCCCGAGCGGGCGGAGCGGACGGAGGAGGAGGGCGGCGGCCCCGCCGTGCCCCGCGTCCTGGACCTGACGCTGCGCATCGGCGAGATCCTGTTGGCGGGTGGCGAGGGCGCCGAGGACGTCGAGGCGGCGATGTTCGGCGTGGCGCACGCCTACGGCCTGGAGCGGGTCGAGCCGACCGTCACCTTCACCCTGTTGTCGATCTCGTACCAGCCGTCGTTGGTCGACGACCCGGTCACCGCGAGCCGGACGGTGCGGCGGCGCGGCGTCGACTACAACCGGCTGTCCGCGGTCTTCGGGCTGGTCGACGAGATCACCTCGGAGGGGATCAGCCTCGAAGAGGCGTACCGCGGCCTGGCGGAGATCCGACGCAACCGGCACCCGTACCCGAGTTGGGCGCTGACGCTGTCCTCCGGGCTGCTGTCCGGCGCGGCGAGCATGTTGGTCGGCGGCGGGACGCTGGTGTTCGTCGCGGCGGCGATCGGCTCGATGCTCGGCGACCGGATCGCCTGGTTGGCGTCGGCACGCGGGCTGCCGGAGTTCTACCAGTTCGTGGTCGCGGCGATGCCGCCGGCCGCGATAGGTCTGGTCTTCGCCCTGGCGCACTCCAACGTGCAGTCCTCCGCGGTGATCACCGGTGGGCTGTTCGCGCTGATCCCGGGGCGGGCGCTGGTCGCCAGCGTGCAGGACGGGCTGACCGGCTACTACATCACCGCCGCCGCCCGGTTGTTGGAGGTCGGCTACCTGATCGTCGGCATCGTCGTCGGCGTGCTGTCCGTGCTCTACATCGGGCTCCAGGTCGATCCCGGCCTCAAGCGGCTCAACCCGGAACAGGCGCTGCAGCTCTACAACGAGCCCGGGGTGCAGATCGCGGCGTCGATGCTGCTGGCGCTGGCGTTCTGCGTCCTGCTCCAACAGGAGCGGCACACGGTGGCGTTTGCGACCCTAAACGGCGGGGTCGCGTGGGTGGTCTACGGGGCGCTGACCGTCACCGCCGGATTCAACGCGGTGCCCTCCACCGCGATCGCCGCCGGGCTCGTCGGCCTCTTCGGCCAGTTGCTCTCCCGGTACCGCTACGCCTCGGCGCTGCCGTACGTGACCGCGGCGATCGGGCCGCTGCTGCCCGGTAGTGCGACCTACTTCGGACTGCTCAACTTCGCCCAGGGCAACCTGCTGGAAGGTTTCTCCTCCCTGATCAAGGCCGCCTCGCTGGCGCTGGCGATCGCCGTCGGGGTCAACCTCGGTGGCGAGGTCGCCCGGCTGTTCCTGCGGGCGCCGGGCCTCACAGAGGCGGGCGCCGGCCGTCGCGCGGCGAAGCGGACCCGCGGCTTCTAGGCGACGGGCCCGCGACACGGACGACGGGCGGCCCCCAGATGGGTGCCGCCCGTTCGCGTACGAAAATCAGAGCGGGCCGGCGGGCGCGCGGGGCTCCGGAGAACCCCGCCCCGCCCACCGGCCCGGCTCCGGTCGGGTCAGTGCCCGCCCTGCGCCTCGAAGCGCTTGTACGAGCGCTCGATCTCGGCCTCGGCGTCGGTGCGGCCGACCCAGTCGGCGCCCTCGACGGACTTGCCGGGCTCCAGGTCCTTGTAGACCTCGAAGAAGTGCTGGATCTCCAGGCGGTCGAACTCCGAGACGTGGTGGATGTCGCGGAGGTGCTCAACGCGCGGGTCGGAAGCGGGGACGCACAGCAGCTTGTCGTCGCCGCCGGCCTCGTCCGTCATCCGGAACATGCCGATGGCACGGCACTTGATGAGGCAACCGGGGAAGGTCGGCTCGTCCAGGATGACCAGGGCGTCCAGCGGGTCGCCGTCCTCGCCCAGGGTGTCCTCGACGAAGCCGTAGTCGGCCGGGTAGCTGGTCGAGGTGAAGAGTCGACGGTCCAGGCGGATCCGACCGGTCTCGTGGTCCACCTCGTACTTGTTCCGCGAACCCTTCGGGATCTCGATGGTGACGTCGAACTCCACGGGTGGCTCCTCCATGATCAACACATACGTCTGGTGATTAAGTGTCCCCCACGCAGGTGTGTGGTGGCGAAAGGGGCTGGTCCGAAGTGCCCGAGACCCGAACATGGCAGGTCAGATGGCAATCGGCGCAGCGTTCCGCGCGGGTGGTGGCACGCCGGGCCGGGCGCTGCGCACGCACCGCGGCACGCGGTGCACAGCGCGCTGCACACGTGACGTCGGACGCTGCCCAGCAGGCGTGGCAGGCCGCACCCCGGCACACGCGGCAGACCTGGCAACTGACCGCGCTGTCCGCCGCCACCGGTCTGTCGGTCGCGGTCGTCGCGGTCGCGGCGGCCGGGCCGTGGGACTCCGGTCAGCGTACGGCCGAGCGGGCGGCGGCGGTCCCCGCTCCGACGACAGGTGGCGAGCATCACGATGACGGCCGGGCGCCCGGCCCGGCGCCCAGCGCGCCGGCCGTGCTGACCGCGCTCGGTGGGCCCGCGGGCGGTGCGGTGGGCCGGGGGGCCGCGCCGGTGCCCACCGGCGCCGGGCTGGCCGACGCCCTGGCGCCGCTGCTGGCCGATCCCGCACTGGGCCCGTTGCGCACCGCCTCCGTCGTGGACGTGGCGAACGGCCGGCAGGTCTTCGGCGCGAAGCAGGACGAGGCGGCCACCCCCGCCTCCACGGTCAAGCTGGCCACCGCGGTGGCCGCGCTCTCCCGGCTCGGCGCCGACCACCGCATCGACACCGGTGTCGTGCTGTCCGGCAAGGACCGGATCGTCCTGGTGGGGGGCGGCGACCCGACGCTCACCGCCCGGGCGCCCGGCGCCGGCGCCGGCGACCGGCCGGCCAGCCTGGCGGACCTCGCCGACGCCACCGCCCGCGCCCTGAAGCAGCGCGGGCGCACCACCGTCGGCCTCGACTACGACGCCTCCGCCTACACCGGGCCCGTAGAGCACCCCATCGGTCCCAACGAGAACATCGCCCCGGTCACCGCCCTGATGACCGACGAGGCCCGCCTCGACGACAGCGACCACGGGACCGCGCCGCGCTCCACCGACCCCGCGGGCGACGCCGCCCGCACGTTCGCCGGCCTCCTCAAGGAGCGCGGGATCACGGTCAAGGGGGAGCCCGGTGCGGCCCGCGCCCCCAAGGCCCCCGAGCGGATCGCCGTCGTCCACTCGCTGCCGCTGTCCGACCTCGTCGAGCGGATGCTGACCTACAGCGACAACGACATCGCCGAGGCGCTGGCCCGCCAGACCGCGCTCGCCGCCCATCGGCCCGCCAGCTTCGACGGCGCCGCCGCGGCCGTGCGGGACGCGCTGGCCGCCCAGCACCTGCCGCTGGCCGGCGCGGTCTTCGAGGACGGCAGCGGCCTGGACCGGGACGACAAGGTCTCCGCGAACCTGCTCTCGCACCTGCTGCTGGCCGCCGCCGCGCCCCACCAGCCCGACCTGCGGCCGATCGTCACCGGCCTCCCGGTCGCCGCCTTCACCGGGACCCTCAGCGGCCGTTACGTGGGCGACACCGCCGGCGCCGGCACCGTGCGCGCCAAGACCGGCACCCTCACCGGCGTGAACACCCTCGCCGGCACCGTCGTCGACGCCGACGGGCGCCTGCTGGCCTTCGCCTTCATGACCACCGGCACCACCGACCCCCAGGCCGCCCAGAAGGCCCTGGACCGGATGGCCTCCACGGTCGCCAACTGCGGCTGCCGCTAGCGGGCGTCCGGTGGCCGCGGAGCAGGCCGCGCCCCGGCCCGACGGGCGCCGGACACCCGGCAACCTGCGCCGACCGTCCCGGTCGGCTACCCCGCGGCGGACCGGGCCCGTACGGTGAACCCATGACGAGCATCGGTGGTGTGGAGATGGTCGACTGGAATCTCGCGGTGGCGACCGCGACCCGGTTCGTACGGCCCGGACCGGAGGTGAGCCGGGACGAGGCGCGGGCGATCGTCGCCGAGCTGCGCAAGCACGCCAAGGAGTCCGAGACCCACGTCCGCGCGTTCACCCGGATGGCTCAGCCCGGTGCGGAGGGCGAGCCGGCGCCGCACGACACACCGGTCCTGGTGGTGGACCGGCCCGGCTGGATCCGGGCCAACGTCGCGGGGTTCCGGGCGGTGCTGAAGCCGTTGCTCGCCAAGATGGAGGACCGGCGGTCCTCGACGCCCGGCGGTGCGGTGCTCGGCGCGGTCGGCGGCAAGGTGACCGGGGTCGAGCTCGGCATGCTGCTGTCGTTCCTGGCCTCGCGGGTGCTGGGCCAGTACGAGACGTTCGCCCCGGCCTCGCGCGAGCTGCCGGCGGGGACGCAGGGCGGCCGGCTGCTGCTGGTGGCGCCGAACATCGTCCACGTGGAGCGGGAGCTCGACGTGGCGCCGCACGACTTCCGGCTCTGGGTGTGCCTGCACGAGGAGACCCACCGGACCCAGTTCAGCGCCGTGCCCTGGTTGCGGGACCACATCGAGGGCGAGGTCCAGTCCTTCCTCGCGGAGACCGACATCGACCCGGGGGCGCTGCTGGAGCGGCTGCGGGAGGCCGCGCAGTCGCTGGCCGGCGCCAAGCCGGAGGGCGAGGAGGGCGACGAGGGCCGGTCGCTGGTGGACCTGGTGCAGACGCCCGCGCAGCGGGAGATCCTCGGGCGGCTGACCGCGGTGATGTCGCTGCTGGAGGGGCACGCCGACTTCGTCATGGACGGGGTGGGCCCCGAGGTGGTGCCCACGGTGGCGGAGATCCGGGAGAAGTTCCAGCAGCGGCGGGCCAGCGGCGCGGGCCGACTGGACGTGGCGCTGCGGAAACTGCTGGGACTGGACGCGAAGCTCCGGCAGTACCGTGACGGCGAGCGGTTCGTGCGGTCCGTCGTCGAGGAGGTCGGCATGGACGGCTTCAACCGCATCTGGACGTCGCCGAACACCCTCCCCACCAAACTGGAGATCGCCAAACCGGCGGACTGGGTCGCGCGGGTGCACCGGAAGGCGGAGGGGGCACCGTAAGCACGGATCGTGAGCTGGGCACGCCGGGCGGCAGAAGAGCGCCCCTCCAATCACCCGTCTGAGGGACCGTGACCGATGGATAGGCGTGCAATGCTCGGGGAACTGCTCGCCTCTGTCACCATCTAGGCACTCTGTGTGACGAAGTGCCGTCCACGGCCCGAGGCTCACCCCCAGCTGAACGATTGGAAACGGACATGGGTCCCCATCCAGCGGTCGCCGCGATACGCCTGGCGGTCCGCCGCGTACTCCACGACGTGCTCAACCACCACTGCGCGCAGGACCAGCACGGTGCCCCGCTCGTGCTCGTCGCCTGCTCCGGCGGCGCCGATTCGATGGCGCTCGCCTCCGCCCTCGCCTTCGAGGCCCCCAAGCTGGGCGTCCGCGCCGGGGGCGTGACCATCGACCACGGCCTCCAGGAAGGCTCCGACCTCCGCGCCGCCGAGGTCGCGCTGCGCCTGAGGGCCCTCAAACTCGACCCCGTCGACGTGGTCAGCGTCGAGGTGGGCCGGGCCGGCGGCCCGGAAGCGGCCGCCCGGGACGCCCGCTACGCCGCCCTGGACGCCACCGCCGACCGCCACGGCGCCAGTGCGGTCCTCCTCGGGCACACCCGCGACGACCAGGCGGAGACCGTCCTGCTCGGGCTGGCCCGCGGTTCCGGGATCCGCTCGCTCTCCGGGATGGCCGCCGCAGCCGGGACGAACGGCCGCTACCGCCGCCCCTTCCTGGACGTGGACCGGCAGACCGCCCGCACGGCCTGCCTCATCCAGGCGCTGCCCGTCTGGGACGACCCCCACAACACCGATCCCGCCTACACCCGCTCGCGACTGCGCCACGAGGGGCTGCCCGCCCTGGAGAAGTGCCTGGGCAAGGGCGTCGTGGAGGCACTGGCGCGGACCGCGCAGCTGTCCCGTGACGACGCCGACGCACTGGACGCCTGGGCCGCCGAGGCCGAGACGGCGGTCGTCGACGAGGCGGGCACCCTCGACGTCGCGGGGCTCTTCGGGCTGCCGCCCGCGGTGCGCCGCCGGGTGCTGCGCCGGGCGGTCATCGCCGCGGGTTCGCCGGCCGGTTCGCTCTTCGCCCGGCACATCGAGGAAGTGGACCGACTGATCACGGCCTGGCGGGGGCAGGGGGCCATCAACCTCCCCGGGCGCGTGGGTGTGCGTCGGCAGGGTGGCAGACTGGTCATTCGGCAGGGCTGAGCCGCAGGAGACCGCGCCCTGTTTCGTGAGCTCACGTCCGGTTCCCGCCGTGAGCTCCACGACCGACCTGCACACCGAACCGAGCGAGAGTGGCACGGGTGGACGACAAGGACATGGGCTCCGACCTTCAGTCGGTGCTCATCACTAAGGAAGAGATCGACGCGAAGCTGGCGGAGCTGGCTGCGAAGATCGACGCGGAGTACGCGGGCAAGGACCTGCTCATCGTCGGTGTCCTCAAGGGCGCGGTGATGGTGATGGCGGACCTGGCGCGTGCCCTGTCCACTCCCGTCACGATGGACTGGATGGCCGTGTCCTCCTACGGCGCGGGCACCCAGTCCTCCGGTGTGGTCCGCATCCTCAAGGACCTGGACACCGACATCAAGGGCAAGCACGTCCTGATCGTCGAGGACATCATCGACTCGGGCCTGACGCTGTCGTGGCTGCTGTCCAACCTCGGCTCGCGCGAGCCCGCCTCGCTGGAGGTCTGCACGCTGCTGCGGAAGCCCGACGCGGCCAAGGTGGCGATCGACGTGAAGTGGATCGGCTTCGACATTCCCAACGAATTCGTCGTGGGCTATGGCCTGGACTTTGCGGAGAAGTACCGCAACCTGCCGTTCGTCGGTACCCTCTCGCCCCACGTGTACGGCGGCTGAGAGCGTTCCTGCGCTCGCCGGTCACCGTGCCGGACGGGCGCTCGGACGGCCCGTGCTGCCCGGCGGGAACCCTTCGGGGTTTCCCGCCGTTGGAGCAGGGAGAGGGGAATCCTCGGCTTCGTTGTTCACTGTCGGCGCAGGCGCCGGGTGACAATGCTGGGGTACCGTCCGAAGGCAATCGGTTTTCGGGCGAGTAATACGACACCGTACGCACGACCAGCCCTCCCGAGGGCGTTGTGCCTCACTGTGGCAGGAGGGACGGGGCCTTAGGCGGCTCCGTATGGATGGACGTGAAGCGATACTTCCGTGGGCCGGTCATGTGGATCGTGCTGGCCGTCCTCGCCGTGGTCGTGTTGATGCAGGTCGTCGGCTCGTCCGGCGGCTTTAAGACGGTGGACACCGGTCAGGTCGTCAAGGCGATCGCTGACAACAAGGTGAAATCCGCCGAGCTGACCACCGGCGACGAGAACAAGATCAAGGTCGAGCTGTCCGGCGACTACAAGGTCTCCGGCTCCAACAAGATTCAGGCCAGCTACATCGGCGACCAGGGCGTTGACCTGGCGAAGAACCTGCAGGCCAAGTACCAGACCGGCGAGATCAAGGACGGCTACACCGTCTCGCCGTCGAAGCAGAACCCGTTCGTCGGCGTGCTGCTCTCGCTGCTGCCGTTCGTGCTCATCGTGGTCGTCTTCCTGTTCCTGATGAATCAGATGCAGGGCGGCGGCTCCCGGGTGATGAACTTCGGCAAGTCGAAGGCGAAGCTGATCACCAAGGACACCCCCAAGACGACCTTCTCGGACGTCGCGGGTGCCGACGAGGCCGTCGAGGAGCTCCACGAGATCAAGGAGTTCCTCCAGGAGCCGGCGAAGTTCCAGGCCGTCGGCGCCAAGATCCCGAAGGGCGTGCTGCTCTACGGCCCGCCCGGTACGGGCAAGACGCTCCTCGCGCGCGCCGTCGCGGGCGAGGCGGGCGTGCCGTTCTACTCGATCTCCGGTTCCGACTTCGTCGAGATGTTCGTCGGTGTCGGTGCCTCCCGGGTCCGTGACCTCTTCGAGCAGGCCAAGGCGAACGCCCCGGCGATCGTCTTCGTCGACGAGATCGACGCCGTCGGCCGGCACCGCGGTGCGGGTCTCGGCGGCGGTCACGACGAGCGCGAGCAGACCCTCAACCAGCTCCTCGTCGAGATGGACGGCTTCGACGTGAAGGGCGGCGTGATCCTCATCGCCGCCACGAACCGGCCGGACATCCTCGACCCGGCGCTGCTGCGCCCCGGGCGTTTCGACCGGCAGATCGCCGTCGACCGCCCGGACCTGCAGGGCCGGCTGGAGATCCTCAAGGTCCACCAGAAGGGCAAGCCGGTCGCGCCGGACGTCGACCTCTCGGCCGTCGCCAAGCGCACCCCCGGCTTCACCGGTGCCGATCTGTCCAACGTCCTGAACGAGGCCGCCCTGCTGACGGCCCGCAGCGACGCGAAGCTGATCGACAACCACTTCCTGGACGAGGCGATCGACCGCGTCGTGGCCGGTCCGCAGAAGCGGACCCGGATCATGTCCGAGAAGGAGAAGAAGATCACCGCGTACCACGAGGGCGGGCACGCCCTGGTCGCGGCGGCTTCGCCGAACTCCGACCCGGTCCACAAGATCACGATCCTGTCCCGCGGCCGGGCACTGGGCTACACCATGGTCCTGCCCGACGAGGACAAGTACTCCACCACCCGCAACGAGATGCTCGACCAGCTGGCGTACATGCTGGGCGGGCGCGCGGCGGAGGAACTGGTCTTCCACGACCCGACCACCGGTGCCGCCAACGACATCGAGAAGGCGACCGCCACCGCCCGCGCGATGGTCACGCAGTACGGCATGACCGAGCGGCTCGGCGCGATCAAGTTCGGCTCGGACAACTCCGAGCCGTTCCTGGGCCGCGAGATGGCGCACCAGCGCGACTACTCGGAAGAGGTCGCCGCGCTGGTCGACGAGGAAGTCAAGAAGCTCATCGAGACCGCGCACAACGAGGCGTGGGAGATCCTGGTCGAGAACCGCGACGTGCTCGACAACCTCGTTCTGGAGCTCCTGGAGAAGGAGACCCTGAACAAGGAGCAGATCGCCGAGGTCTTCAAGCACATCGTGAAGCGTCCGGCCCGCCCGGCGTGGACCGGCTCCTCGCGCCGTACGCCCTCGACCCGTCCGCCGGTGCTGACGCCCAAGGAGCTGGCCCCGGCCAACGGCTCCGCGGCACCGTCGGTCTCCATGGACAAGGCGGAGAGCACCGAGGAACCGCGTCCGGAGAGCTGATCGACGGCCGTCCGGCCCTGGAATACCCGCCGCGCCCCCCAAGGTTTTAGCCTGGGGGGCGCGGCATTCCGCGTTTTCGAGCGGGCCCAGAAGGAACGAGGCACCAATGACGGACCCTGTGACGCTGGACGTCGAGGGCGGCGCGATCGGCACGTTTGACGAGAAGCGTGCCGCGGACGCCGTGCGCGAGTTGCTCATCGCAGTGGGCGAGGACCCCGACCGCGAGGGCCTCCTGGAGACGCCGGCGCGGGTGGCCCGGGCGTACAGGGAGATCTTCGCCGGTCTGTGGCAGAAGCCCGAGGACGTGCTGACCACCACCTTCGACCTCGGCCACGACGAGATGGTGCTGGTCAAGGACATCGAGGTGGTCTCGAACTGCGAGCACCACCTGGTCCCGTTCGTCGGGGTGGCCCACGTGGGCTACATCCCGTCCACCGACGGGAAGATCACCGGCCTGTCGAAGCTGGCCCGGCTGGTCGACGTGTTCGCGCGGCGCCCCCAGGTCCAGGAGCGGCTGACCACCCAGATCGCCGACTCGCTGATGAAGATCCTGGAGCCGCGCGGGGTGATCGTGGTCATCGAGTGCGAGCACATGTGCATGACCATGCGCGGGGTGCGCAAGCCGGGCGCGAAGACGACGACGTCCGCGGTGCGCGGGCAGCTGCGCGATCCCGCGACGCGGGCCGAGGCGATGAGCCTGATACTGGCCCGCTGAGGCCGGTGCGCCGGCCGTCGCCGCGCCCCGCGGAGCGCGGCAGCCGGAAGAACGGAGCGCGGCCCGGGGCCCGCGGCTGACGCCGGGGCCCCGGGCCGCGCCCGGGTGCGTGGGGCCTGGTCAGGCCCTGAGGTGGCCGCCCATCCACTCCAGGGCGGCCGGGATCTCCCGGCGCCAGGTGTTGAAGTTGTGGCCGCCGCTGTCGAGGATGATCGACGCGACCTTGGACGGCGACTTGGTGCCCTCGATGAACTTCAGCGTGGGCTTGTAGTTGCTCTCGCCGTGCTTGCTGCTGGTGACCAGCAGGTTCACCGGGGGAGCGGGCAGGTGCTGCTGGCGCCAGTGCAGGTTGTTCTCCCGCTCCAGCTGCTTGCTGCCGCCGAACAGGGCGCCGGTGGTGGCGTCGATCGGTGCCTTGTAGTCGCCGGAGAGCGAGACCGCGGTGGAGTACGCGTGGGGGTTGCGCATGGTCAGCTTCAGGGCGCAGTAGCCGCCCGTGGAGTCGCCCATGATGCCCCAGCTCTTGGCGTCCTTGCCGACGCGGTACTCGCCGCTGATGTCGTGGCGCAGGTCGTGCGCGAAGAACGTCTCGGTCTGGGGGCCGTCGGGTATGTCCACGCACTCCGTGTCCCGCGGCGGGGCCACGGTCGGGCGCATCATCACCAGGACGGTCGGCTGGACGCGGTTGCCCTTGAGCAGGGCGTACTGGGTCTGCGGGTAGTGCAGCTTCTTGTACAGCGCCTCGGCGGTGCCCGGGTAGCCGGTGAGGATCACCGCCGCCGGGAACTTCTTGTGCGCGTACTGCGGCTGGAAGTACTGCGGCGGCAGGTAGACGTACGCCGGGCTGGCGATCTTGGACTTCTCACCGCGGATCAGGACCTTGTCCAGCCGGCCGGCGGTCGCCGGGACGGAGGCGCCCTGGATGCTCAGGCGCTCGGTGCCCAGCATCTTGAGGTTGGTGCCGTTCGTGCCGGACTTGTAGTTGGTGACCACGCCCGGCTCCTGCTCCTGGCCGAAGAGGTCGGCCCAGGAGGCGTAGAAGCCGAAGGTGTTGTTGGCGAAGAGGCCGATGGCCGCGAAGAGCGAGAGCTGCGTGGCGAAGAGCAGTCCGATGCGGCCGAGCACGGCGCGCCAGTTGCCCTTGGAGAGCCGCGGCCAGAGCCAGATCGTCAGGACGAACAGTGCCACCGCGACGAGAACGGCAAGAAGCAGCACTTTCTTGCTGGTGAGACCCATGTGGTGCTTTCTTCCGGGCGGCCGGGCCATCCGGACCGCAAGTGGAACCCCGAGCCCTGAGACGCCGTCATACAGGGCGCAAAAGTCCAGATGCTGCGACTAAGGCTCGCACGTTCTCTCGACCGGGGCGACGGGAAAGTGATGTCTGACAGGCTAGATGGCGAAAAGTCGGAGAAGGTTGCGTGGTCTGCGCCACGCTGGCTCCGCGGCCCACGGCCCGCATCGGTACCGCGGCTGGTGGGCACGGCCGGAGTCGTGGTCGGTCTGCTCAACGTGGTGTCCGGGATCTTCCCGCGCTTCCGGCACAGCCGGGTGCACGCGGTGGCCGAGGTGCTGCCGGGCGCGGTGAGCCCGCTGGCGGCCTCCGCCTCCCTCGTGGTCGGGATCCTGCTGCTGCTCCTGGCCCACGGGCTCAAGCGGCGCAAGCGGCGGGCCTGGGGGGCGGCGGTGGTGCTGCTGCCGGTGGGGATCGCCGCCCAGCTCGTCTACCGGCACTCGGTCTTCGGGGCGGTGCTGTCGCTGGTGCTGCTGGGGTTCCTGATCCGGCACCGACGGGAGTTCGCGGCGCTGCCCGATCCGCGCAGCCGCTGGAAGGCGGTGGCCAACCTCGTCGTCCTGGGCGGGGTCAGCTTCGCCCTCGGCATGGTGATCGTCAGCTCCCACCCGCACAAGATCGTCGGCTCGCCGTCCTTCGGGGAGCGCGCCGAGCACGTGCTGTGGGGGCTCTTCGGCTTCGAGGGGCCGATCGCCTACACCAACGGCGTGGACTACACCGTGGGCTACTCGCTCGGCGCGCTGGGCCTGCTGACCGTGGCGACCACCGCGTACCTGGCCCTCCGCCCGGAGCACCCGGCGTCGCGGCTGACGGACGAGGACGAGCAGCGGCTGCGGGAGCTGCTGGACCGGCACGGCAGCCGGGACTCGCTGGGCTACTTCGCGCTGCGCCGCGACAAGGGCGCGGTGTTCTCGCCGTCCGGCAAGGCGGCGGTCTGCTACCGGGTGATCTCCGGCGTGATGCTGGCCAGCGGCGACCCGATCGGGGACGTCGAGGCGTGGCCGGGCGCCATCGAGCGGTTCATGGAGGAGGCGCGGGCGCACTCCTGGACCCCGGCGGTCACCGGGTGCAGCGAGACCGGTGGCCAGGTGTGGACCCGGGAGACCGGGATGGACGCGCTGGAGCTGGGCGACGAGGCGATCGTGGACGTCGCCGACTTCACCCTGAGCGGCCGGGCGATGCGCAACGTGCGGCAGATGGTCAAGCGGATCGAGCGCAACGGCTACACCACCCGCGTGCGGCGCGTCGGCGACCTGGAGCCGGAGGAGCTGGCACGGGTCCAGAAGGCCGCGGACGCCTGGCGCGACACCGACACCGAGCGCGGCTTCTCCATGGCGCTCGGCCGGATCGACGCGGAACTGGACGGCGACGCGGTGATCGCCACCGCGCACCAGGCGCCGGCCGAGGGCGAGGAGCCGGGCCCGTTCGGGGATCTGAAGGCGATGCAGCACTTCGTCCCGTGGGGCGGCGACGGGATCTCGCTGGAGCTGATGCGGCGGGACCGCAGCGCCGACCCGGGGATGAACGAGCTGCTGATCGTGGCGGCGCTGCAGGCGGCGCCGGAGCTGCGGATCGCGCAGGTGTCACTGAACTTCGCGGTGTTCCGCTCCTCCTTGGAGCGCGGCGAGAAGCTGGGCGCGGGGCCGGTGCTGCGGGTCTGGCGCGGGACGTTGATCTTCCTGTCGCGCTGGTACCAGATCGAGTCGCTCTACAAGTTCAACGACAAGTTCCGGCCACGCTGGGAGCCGCGGTTCGTGGTGTTCCGCAACAGCCGGGACATCCCGCGGATCGGGTTGGCCACCTTGCAGGCCGAGGGGTACCTGGAGCTGCCCCGGGTGCTGCGCCGCAGGAAGGCCGCCGAGCCGCGGCCGTGCGGGCACCTGGAGGAGACGGTGCTGGCCGCCGGGGGGATGGAGAAGGTGGCATGAGGTCCGGGCCGACCCGGCCGCGACCGGGCCGGCCCGACGCCCCGCGGGGGCCCGCGGAGGGGCGATCCGCGCAGCCGACGGCGGCAATCCGGCCGGTCGGCACACGGCCTACGCTGGTGCCATGAGTACCTTGCGCGGCCGGGTGGCCGGACTGCCGGACTGGGACCGCTGCGCGGTGATGGGCGTCGTGAACGTGACGCCCGATTCGTTCTCCGACGGCGGCGAGTGGTTCGACACCGAGCTCGCCGTCAAACACGGTCTGGACCTGGTGGCCCAGGGTGCCGACATGGTGGACGTCGGCGGCGAGTCGACGCGCCCCGGCGCGGCCCGGGTGGACGAGGCCGAGGAACTGCGCCGGGTCGTCCCGGTGGTCCGGGAGTTGGCCGCGGCGGGGGTGGTGGTGTCCGTCGACACCATGCGCGCCGCGGTGGCCGAACGGGCCGTGGACGCGGGGGCGCGGTTGGTCAACGACGTGAGCGGGGGGCTGGCCGATCCGGCCATGGTGCCGACGGTCGCCGCCCACCACGTCCCGTTCGTGGTGATGCACTGGCGCGGCCAGTCGATCGACATGAACAACCGGGCGGTCTACGCGGACGTGGTCGGCGAGGTGGTCGACGAGTTGGCGGCGAGCGTGGAGCGGGCGGTCGCCGGCGGGGTGGACCCGGAACGGATCATCGTCGACCCCGGACTGGGCTTCGCCAAGGAGGCCGGCCACGACCTGGCGCTGGTCGCGGAGTTGGGCCGGCTGCGCGCGCTTGGCCGGCCGCTGCTCGTGGCGGCATCGAGGAAACGGTTCCTGGGCAGGGTGCTGGCAGGCGGTGAGGGTGCCGCCCCACCGCCGGCCCGGGAGCGGGACGCCGCGACGGCGGCGGTGTCGGCGATCGTGGCGCGAGAGGGGGCCTGGTCGGTGCGGGTGCATGAGGTCAGGGCGAGCGCGGACGCGGTGCGGGTGGCCCGTGCCGTCGAGGGCGCGGCGCGGGCGGCCAAGGGCGCCGGGACAACCGGTGCGGTGCGGGCGGGCGGTACGGCGACGACGACGGGGACGAAGTGAGCGGCTTGGGCCCACGGACGGACATCGAGCTGGTCGAGCAGGCGAACACCACGCTGTACGAGACCATCGAGCGCGGCGACCACGAGGCGCTGTCCGAGCTGTGGCTGGACGGTCAGGTGAGCGTGGTCCACCCGGGGTGGCCGGTGCTGCGCGGGCGGGGGGAGGTGCTCCGGTCGTACGCGCTGATCATGGCGAACACCGAGTACATCCAGTTCTTCCTGACCGACGTGGAGATCGACGTCGTCGGCGACACCGCGCTGGTCACCTGCACGGAGAACATCCTCAGCGGCGGCCCGGCCGAGGACGACGGCTCCGTGGGGCCGCTCATCGGCCAGTTGGTCGTGGCGACCAACGTCTTCAAGCGGACCGAGGACGGCTGGCGGGTCTGGTCGCACCACGGTTCGCCGGTGCTGGCGGACCGTGAGGACGACGACGGGGACGACGGCGAGGACGACGACGCCGACGACGAGAACGGGCCGCCCGGGCGGCTGTGATTCCCCGGTCGCATCCCAGTCCGCGGACATGTGAGTGGCTTCACAAGCGTTGCGGTGCTGGGGGCGCGGGCGGGTGCGCCCGGCGTCAGCGTCCCGGGTGGGGCGCACCCGTTCGAGCCAAGTGCGGCACGGGTAGGGGTGGGGCGGGCGGACGCGGGTAAGAGGCCGCGCGGACGATCTCCCGTGCTGGGCAAGGCTGCCCACGCGACACCGCCTAGCAGCAGGACGGGGCCTTGTCCATAGCCCCCATGGGCGAGTGCTGTCGGTGCTCGCAGGTAGATTCGAATGGGGCAGTGTCGCCGGCCGACTCTGGTGCCTGCCCGAATCCGACGAACAGTGGTGCCAGTGGCGCCGCGGGACCAGTGGGAGTGATTCGCGTGGATCGTGTCGCGCTGCGTGGGCTGAAGGCCCGAGGGCACCACGGGGTGTTCCCCCGGGAACGCGAGGAAGGCCAGACCTTCATCGTCGACCTGGTCCTCGGCCTGGACACCCGCCCGGCGGCAGCCTCCGACGATCTCGCGAAGACCGTCCACTACGGCATCGTCGCCGAGGAGGTGGTGGCCGTCGTCGAAGGCGAGCCCGTCGACCTCATCGAGACCTTGGCGGAGCGCATCGCCGACCAGTGCCTGAAGCACGAGGGGGTGCAGGAGGTGGAAGTGGTGGTCCACAAGCCGGACGCACCGATCACCGTCCCCTTCGATGACGTGACCATCACCATCACTCGGAGCCGAGTATGAAAACCACCCAGCAGCCGGCCCCCGCCACCCCCCGCCTCCCGCACGCCGCCTCCGCCAACGACCCGACCGTCCAGCCGGTGCCCGCCTCGGTGGTGGAGCAGGTGGACGCGGCGGACGTCACGCTGTCCAACCCCAAGCGCGCGGTGATCTCGCTGGGCAGCAACCTCGGCAACCGTCTGGAGACGCTCCAGGGCGCCATCGACGCGCTGGAGGACACCCCGGGCGTCCGGGTCAAGGCGGTCTCCCCGGTGTACGAGACCGAGCCGTGGGGCGTCGCCGCCGACTCGCAGCCCTCGTACTTCAACGCCGTGGTGCTGATCAAGACGACGCTGCCGCCGGACTCCCTCCTGGAGCGCGGGCACGCCATCGAGGAGGCCTTCGATCGGGTGCGGGACGAGCGGTGGGGTCCGCGCACCATCGACGTCGACATCCTCGCCTACCAGGACGTGGTCTCCGACGACCCGCGGCTGACGCTGCCGCACCCGCGCGCCCACGAGCGGGCGTTCGTCCTGGTGCCGTGGCACGACGTCGACCCGGAGGCGGAGGTCCCGGGCCGGGGCGCGGTGGCCGCCCTGCTGGCCGCGGTCGGCAACGAGGGCGTGAACCACCGGGCGGACCTGGAACTGCGGCTGCCGGAGTAGTCGTTAGGGTTGCGGGCCGGCCGCGTACGGCGACGATGCGCCCGCGACGCCCGTCGCGCTGATGTACTGGCGCCTGGACGTCGTGGCGGTGCGCTCGTGCGCGCGCGAGGCGGCCGGACGGATACGGCGGTCGCACCGAGGGGTGCGGCCATGAGGCGGACACGGTCATCGCGGTAGGGGTGGCCGGGACGGTGCGAGGGGCGATCGCTCGGTGAAGCAGCTACGGATCAAGGTCCTGGTCGGGCTGTTCGTGGTGGCCGGAATCCTGGCCTGGGCGGGCGCCCGGCTATGGGACGCGTTCGGCTCCCTGCCCGGAGTCCCGGTGGCGGCGCCGATCGTGCTGGCGCTGATCGCCGTGGTGCTCGCCGCCACCGCGCTCTCCCTGCGGTCCCGACTGCGGGCGCAGCGCGAGCGGCAGCCCGACGCGAAGGGCGTCGACCCGTTGGTGGCCGCCCGCGCGGTGGTCTTCGGCCAGGCCAGTGCCCTGGTGGCGGCGTTGGTCGCCGGGCTCTACGGGGGCGTCGGGGTCTTCCTGCTGCTGTCGGGCGTGGACGACGCGCGCCGTACCCAGGCGGTGTACGCCGGGTTCTCGGTGCTCGCCGGCGCGGCGGTGGTGGCCGCGGCGATCTTCTTGGAGCGGGTCTGCAAGCTGCCGGAGGGCGAGGACGGGGACGACGACGGTCCCGGGCCGGCGCGGGCCTGACGCGGCCGCGGCCCGGGGGCGCCCCGTCGTCTCAGGTGCCCGGGACGGTGTCCAGGGCGACCTCGGCGCGCGGCAGGTCCGTCGCGTCCGCGGTGGTGGCGCGGCGCAGGGCGCCGTGCAGCCGGGCGGGCGTGAGGACGCCCCGGTAGCGGTCGCCGTCGAGGACCGCGAGCCAGCCCGCGTCGTGTTGGAGCAGGGTGCTGAGCGCCTGGCGCAGCGGGGTGCCGAGCGGCACGCTGGCGGCCATCGGGCGGGCCAGGTCGCGGACGGTCGCGGACCGGTCCGCGGCGGGGCCCTCGGGGGCGGCGAGTGCGTCGGCCGCCACCCAGCCGTGCGGTGCGCCGTCGGCGTCCAGGACGACGGCCCAGGGGGCGCCGGCGGCGGTGAGCGCGTCGGCGGCCCGGGCGGCCGGGTCGTCCAGGCGGACCACCGGCGGCTCGTCGAGGTCGGCGGCCTCGACGGGGGTGACGGCGAGCCGCTTCAGGCCGCGGTCGGCGCCCACGAACTCCGCGGTGTACGGGGTCGCCGGGGCGCCCAGGACGGTCGCCGGGGTGTCCAACTGCTCTATGCGGCCGCTGCCGTAGACGGCGATGCGGTCGCCGAGCCGGACCGCCTCCTCGATGTCGTGGGTGACGAAGAGCACCGTCTTGTGGAGCGTGGACTGTAGCCGCAGGAACTCGTTCTGGAGGTGCTCGCGGACGACCGGGTCGACGGCGCCGAACGGCTCGTCCATCAGCAGCACGGGTGGGTCGGCGGCGAGCGCGCGGGCCACGCCGACGCGTTGCCGCTGGCCGCCGGAGAGTTGGTCGGGGTAGCGGTCGCCGTAGACGGCCGGGTCGAGGCCGACCAGGTCGAGGAGTTCGGCGGCACGGGCCCGGGCCGCCTTGCGCGGCCGGCCGAGGAGGTGCGGGACGGTGGCGGTGTTGTCCAGCACGGTCTTGTGGGGGAAGAGTCCGACCTGCTGGATCACGTAGCCGATGCGGCGGCGGAGTTCGACCGGATCGGCGTCGGCGACGTCCTCGCCGTCGAGGAGGATCCGGCCGTCGGTGGGTTCGATGAGCCGGTTCACCATCTTCATCGTGGTCGTCTTGCCGCAGCCCGACGGGCCGACGAGGGTGATGAGTTCGCCCTCGGCGACCTCGAAGGAGAGGTCGTCGACGGCGGTGGTGCCGTCGGCGTAGCGCTTGGTGACGTGCTCGAAGCGGATCATGAATTCCCCCTGTGTGGACGGGCCCCATTGTGTACGCGCCGTGCGCGGGTGCCGTGAACGCGGTGTTGCGAGTGGATGCCGGGCCGCGGTGATTGTCAGTGGTGGGGGTTAGGGTCGCAGACAGTCACCACGGTATCGGCGAGCGGGGGAGGTGACGGCGGTGGAGGCACCGGCGCGTGCGGCGCAGGCATTGATGGGCGCTCAGTCCATGGCGCAGGGCGGCGGGTCCGGCTGCCTGGAGCGGAACGACTGGATCTGCGGGGAGTACCTCCGCACCCGGAGCCAGGAGTTGCTGGACGCCACGCTCCAGCACGTCGGCATCACGGTGGTGTCGGTGGTGCTCGGGCTGCTGATCGCGTTTCCGCTGGCGTTGCTGGCGCGGCACCGGCGGGGCGTCGCGGGGCCGGTCCTGGGGCTGACGACGGTGCTGTACACGGTGCCGTCGCTGGCGATGTTCGCGCTGCTGACACCGGTCTTCGGGGTGTCGCCGTCGGTGGTCGTCACGGGCCTGGTGCTCTATTCGCTGACGATCCTGGTGCGCAACGTCCTCGCCGGTCTGGACGCGGTGCCGGCCGAGGTGCGGGAGGCCGCCCGCGGGATGGGGTACGGCCCGGCGCGGCTGCTGTTCGAGGTGGAGCTTCCGCTCGCGCTGCCGGCGTTGGTGGCCGGCGTGCGGATCGCCACGGTCTCGACGGTGGCGATGACGACGATCGGTTCGGTCGTCGGATACGGCGGGTTGGGCAATCTCATCGCCAGCGGCATGGAGGGCTTCTTCAAGGCGGAGGTGCTGACCGCCTCGGTGCTGTGCGTGTTGTTGGCGCTGGTGGCGGACCTGCTCCTGTTGGGGCTGCAGCGGTTGTTGACGCCGTGGACGCGGGCGCGGTCCGCGGGCCGCCGCACGCGGCGCGGGGCGACCGTGACAAAGGCGGTGGGGTGAGCGTGGACGCGATCACGGGGGCCTGGCAGTGGCTGGGCACGGCCGCCAACTGGGCCGGGGAGAAGGGGGTGTGGCACCGCCTCGGTGAGCACCTCTGGTTGAGCGGGATCTGCCTGGTGCTGTCCTGCCTGATAGCCCTGCCGGTGTCGCTGTGGCTGGGCCACATCGGCAAGGGCGGGGCCTTGGCGATCAACATCTCCAACGTGGGGCGCGCGGTGCCTACGTTCGCGGTCCTGGTGCTGCTGACGCTCAGTCCGTTGGGGTCGCACGGCGACTGGCCGACGGTCATCGCGCTGGTGCTGTTCGCGGTGCCGCCCCTGCTGACCAACGTCTATCTGGGCATACGCGAGGCGGACCGCGACGTGGTCGAGGCGGCCCGCGGGATGGGGATGTCGGGGCCGCAGCTGTTGCGGCGGGTGGAGATACCGCTCGCCTACCCGCTGATCATGACCGGGCTGCGTTCGGCCGCGGTCCAGGTGGTGGCCACGGCGACGCTGGCCGCGCTGGCCGGCGGCGGGGGCCTGGGCCGGATCATCACGGCCGGGTTCGGCAATTACGACACCGCGCAGGTGGTCGCCGGGGCGGTGCTGGTGGCGGTGCTGGCGCTGCTGGTGGAGGGGGTGTTGGTCGTGGTGGACCGGGCCTTCGACCCGATGCGGGGACGGCGGCGCGGGCCGTCCGGGAAGGCGCCGGCCCCGGCGCCGGCCGGGGCCCGACCCGAACCGTCCCGATCGACCTGAGCGACGAGCTGAACCGACGACCTGATCCGAACGGACGGAGTGCAATTCCATGAGCAGCACAGCACGAGCGGTGCGTACCGCGTTGGCCACCGGGACCGTGGTGGCGCTGGCGGCCGGACTCGCCGCGTGCGGCGGGCAGAGCCTGGAGGACAAGGGCGGCCGGGCCAAGGGCGGCGGGAAGGGCGAGATCGTCATCGGCTCGGCCGGTTTCACCGAGTCGAAGGTGCTCGCCGAGATCTATTCGCGGGTGCTCGCCGATGCCGGATACCAGCCGCGGGTGCAGACGCTGACCAATCGCGAGCTGTATGAACCGGCCCTGGAGAAGGGCCAGATCGACGTCGTTCCGGAATACGCCTCCACCCTCGCGGAATTCCTCAACGCGAAGAAGAACGGCCCCAAGGCGAAGCCGGTGGCATCCAGCGACATCGACCAGACGGTGGCGGAGCTCAAGAAGCTCGCCGGGCCGCGCGGTCTGAAGGTGCTGCCGGCGGGCGCGGCCACCGATCAGAACGCGTTCGCGGTCACCAAGGAATTCGCCGCCAAGCACACGCTGAAGACGCTCTCCGACCTGGGCCGTTCGCACCAGAAGATCAAACTCGCGGCGGGTGAGGAGTGCGAGACGCGGGTGTTCTGCAAGCCCGGCCTGGAGAGCACCTACGGCATCGGCGTCGAGGCCATCGATCCCAAGGGCGTGGGGACCCCGCAGGCCAAGCAGGCGGTCAAGGACGGCACCGACCAACTGGTGCTCACCACGACCACGGACGCCACTCTCGACAACTTCGGCCTGGTGCTTCTGCAGGACGACAAGAAGCTGCAGAACGCCGACAACGTGCTGCCCGTGCTGAATGCGAAGAAGGCCGCCGACAAGGAGATCGAGACCGCGCTCAACAAGATCACCAAGGTGCTGACGACCGAGGACTTGATCAACTTGAACCGCAAGGTCGATGCCGAGCGCTTGAAGCCCGTCGATGTGGCAACGGCCTATTTGGAGTCCAAGGGACTGGTCAAGAAGTAACCAGCGCGAAACGGATGCGTATGCGGGGCCCCATAGGTCTCGCACGCACGGTAAGTTTCTGGCCATGCCACGAGGACGCCACCGCCATTCCCCACCCCTCCACCGGCTGCTTCCTCCCGCGACGGTCGCCGGTGCGTCAATTGCCTGTGCCACGAGCGCATGGTTCGTCGGCGACGACCTCGTGCAACGGGTGCTCGCCGCCGGTGCCGCGGCCGCCGCGGTCACCGGCGCCGTCCTCCTGCGCACCTGGGACCGCAAGGCCGGCAAGCGGGTCGCCGAGCTGACCCGGGCCCGGGCGCGCGACGAGTGGCGCACCGAGGAACGCGTCGCCGAACTGGAGACGGACGTCGAGGAATCGCGCGAGATCCGCGCCGGCCTGGACGCCAAGCTCCGCGCCAAGCGCGCCGAACTCGCCCGCCTGCGCAGCGAGCACGCCGCCCTGCTGCGCCGCTACGCCACCGCCGAGACCGAGCGGGCCAGCGCCCTGGAGGGCCGCCGACTGCTCGCCATCGAGGCCGGGCAACCGTCCGCCGGCGGCGCACTCGTCCCGGCCCGGCGCGAGCCGGGGACCGGCGGCGGACGCCACGCCTCCGCCGCCCGGCGCCCGGACGGCCCGCCCGCGGCCCGTCCGGCCGCCACGTTCGCCGAGGCGGACCGCGCCCTGCGCGAGCTGCCCCGCAACGCCGCCCGGCAGCGCGCCGCCGGCGAGGACGGCACCGGCACCCAGCAGAAGCCCGGGGCCGACGACCAGGGGAAGCCCGAGGCGGCCGCTGCCCAGGGGGTGGGCGGACCGGAGCTCCGCCCGGTGCCGGCCGCCGCCGCGATCGCCCCGCCGCGCCCCTCCGTGTCCCGCACGCTGGGCGGCTTCGACTTCTTCGGCAACGCCACCGTCCCGCACGACCAGCCGACCGCCCCCCTGGAGGAGGACCTGGCGGACGTCGTCGGCGACGAGGCGGTCGCCGAGCAGTCGGCCCGGGCGCAGGCCCGCGTCCCGGCCCGGGCGGCGCTCCCGCAGGCCGCCGACGAGGCCGCCGCGGCGCCCGAGAAGTCCGCGGACGCCGGCACCGACGGCGCGCACCAGGCGACCGCCGGCGCGACCGCCGACGGGGAGACCACGCACGGCGCCGGTGAGGTCATCGACCTGACCGCCCACGACGAGACCGAGCAGCTCGACCTCGCCGAACTGCGCAGCGCCATCTCCTGAGCGCCGAAGACCCGTAGACGCACCGAGCGGCGGGGAGTTCGTCCACAACCTGTGGGCGAACTCCCCGCCGCCGTGTCGTGCGCGCGCAGCCAGCGGCGCCCCGGCCGCCCGCCCCGCCGCTCGGCTACTTGTCGATGTCGCCGACCACGAAGAACATCGACCCCAAGATGGCGACCATGTCGGCCACCAGGGTCCCCGGCAGCAACTCGGTCAGCACCTGGATGTTGTTGTACGACGCGGAGCGCAACTTCAGGCGGTACGGGGTCTTCTCGCCCTTGGAGACGAGGTAGTAGCCGTTGATGCCGAGCGGATTCTCGGTCCAGGCGTAGGTCGTGCCCTCGGGGGCCTTGAGGACCTTGGGCAGCCGCTGGTTGATCGGACCGGGCGCCAACTCCGCGATCCGGTCCAGGCACGCGTCGGCCAGGTCGAGGGAGTTGTGGGTCTGCGCCAGCAGGCACTCGAACCGGGCCAGGCAGTCGCCCTCGTCCCGGGTGACCACCTGGAGCGTCGAGTCGAGGTCCCCGTACGCGAGGTAGGGCTCGTCGCGCCGCAGGTCGAAGTCGACGCCGGACGCGCGGGCGATCGGCCCGGAGACGCCGTAGGCGTGCACTGCCTCGCGGGACAGCACACCGACGCCCCGGGTACGGCCGCGGAAGATCTCGTTGCCGAGGACGAGGTCGTCGAAGACGCCCATCCGGGAGCGGACGTCGGCGACGGCCTGCCGGGCCCGGCCCAGCCAGCCGGCGGGCAGGTCCTCCTTGAGGCCGCCGACGCGGTTGAACATGTAGTGCATCCGCCCGCCGGAGACCTCCTCCATGACGGTCTGGAGCTCCTCGCGCTCGCGGAAGGCGTAGAAGACCGGGGTGATGCCGCCCAGTTCCAGCGGGTACGAGCCGAGGAACATCAGGTGGTTCAGCACGCGGTTCAGCTCGGCGAGCAGCGTCCGGGTCCACACCGCGCGCTCGGGGACCTCCATACCGAGCATCCGCTCGACGCCGAGCACCACGCCCAACTCGTTGGAGAACGCCGACAGCCAGTCGTGGCGGTTGGCGAGCATGATGATCTGGCGGTAGTCGCGGGCCTCGAAGAGCTTCTCGGCGCCGCGGTGCATGTACCCGATCACCGGCTCGGCGTGCCGGATGCGCTCGCCGTCCAGGACGAGGCGCAGCCGCAGCACGCCGTGCGTGGAGGGGTGCTGCGGGCCGATGTTCAACACCATGTCGGTGCTTTCCGCCGCGCCGCCGATGCCGACCGTCGTCTCCGTCATGGGGACAGTGTCGCAGGGCGGGACGCCGCGGAGCGGGGCGGTCCGTGGTGTGGACCGGCCCGTCCGAGGGCCGGGCCGGACGCTCGGGCCGGACGGCCGGCGCCCCGGTCAGCCCGCGTCGTCGGCGGCGAGCAGGCCGGCGCAGGCGGCGCCGCCGACCGGTTCCAGCAGCCAGCCGAAGCCGCCCAGGCCGGCCGGGTCGGTCAGTTCCGCGGCGGCACCGGCGGCGCCGAGCGCCCGGAGGTAGCCCGCCGGGTCGGTGGTGGCCAAGGACAGCGGCGGGCGCCGGCCGGTCACGCCGAGGGCGTGCAGCGCGGCCCGCTGGGTCAGCCGCTCGGCGGCCGGCCCGGCACACGCGTCGAGCGCCACGTGTGCCGTGACATCGCAGCTGCCGTCCGGGACGGGACGGACCTCGCGGCCCGCCCGGAAGCCGGTGAGGGTGCCGAAGGGCGGCCGGTCGGCGCGGTCGTGGGCGTAGTCGACGGCGACCGCGAGCCCGGTGCGCAGGGCGCCGACGGCACGCGCCCAGGCGGCGTCCCGAGGGCGACCGATCTCGGCGCGCAGCCCGGGGGCGGGGTCGGCGGCGTCCGGTGCGGCCCGCGGCCACCAGCGGGCCAGCCACTGCGCGTCCGGGCCGTCCACGGGGGCGCCCAGCCGTTCCGTGCCGTCGGCGCCTACCTCGACGCGGCGCGGCACCCCGTCGGCGTCCGTCTCGACGACGTCCACCGGGACGTTGTCCAGCCACTCGTTGGCGAAGAGCAGGCCGGTGAGCGAGCCCGGTGCGGGCAGGTCGGCGAGCCAGGCGATCCGGGGGTCGAGGCCCTCGGGGCGCGCGGCACGTTCGACGGCATACGGGCGGGTCCGCGCGGCCACGTCCTCGGGGAGCGCGGCCAGGACGCCGCCCAACAGCTCGCCGCGGCCCGCGCCGACGTCGACCAGGGCCAGCTCGCCGGGGCGCCCGATCGCGGCGTCGACCCGGCACAGGAGCGCGGCGACGGCACCGGCGTACAGCGGAGAGGCGTGGACGGAGGTGCGGAAGTGACCGGCGGGACCGGGGCCGCCGGGGCGCGTGTAGAACCCGTCGGGACCGTAGAGCGCCTGCTCGGCCGCCGCCCGCCAGCCGCGCCAGGTGGCGTCGGCTCCGGCGCGGGGCGCGGGCCGGAGGCCGTCGGCCGGGGCCTCGGGGGCGGGCGGGAGGCCGTCGTCGCCGGGCCGCCGGGCGCGCCGGTGCTCGTTCGCCACGCGTTCGCGTCCTTCGTTCGGCGCGTGCCCGCGTCCCCTGTTCGTCACACGGACCACGGTACGGGGGGCGACGGAAGGCGCGGGGCGTCGCCCCGTGGTGGGGTGGTCGGCCCACGGTATGAGCCCGCGCGCCGAGGAGAAGCGCCCTGCTCGGGGCCGTGTTCCGGGGCCCGGCAGGCGAGTGGCCGCGCCACGCGGGCACGGATCCGCCCCGCAGATGATCATGAGTCAACCCCAGCGGCGACACGATTGGCGCATGTGGCCTCCACCTAGGGGAGTAGGCCCGATGGAAGAGGATCGCTCCTCCGGTTGACTCCGCAGCCTGCCGGCGCTGCCTACGCTGGGTTACGTGCAGCGCCTCTATGACTTCTTCCGCAGGCACCCGACGGGGGTGGACAGCTTCTGGGCTTTCCTCCTCTTCGGGTTCTGCGGGCTGTGGGTCATCTCCCGGTCGGGTCTCGAGGGCAAGATCATCGCCCTGCTCTTCAGCGCCGGCCTGTGCCTGGTCATCGCCCTGCGCCGGAAGTACCCGGTCAAGATGCTGCTGCTGGCCACCGCCCTCGGCCTCGGACAGCTGATCTTGAACGTGCCGCCCAACATGGGCGACTTCGCGATGATGGTGATCATCTACACCGTCGCCTCCGAGACCTCGGCCCGCCGCTGGGCCTCACGCTTCGCACTGGCCGGCGCCCTGATCGCCCCCGGCCTCTCACAGCTCCGCTTCCGGGACAGCCCCATCGCCATGCCCGTGTGGGCGGTGGTCTTCTTCATGGTGCTGCTCACCGTGCCGTTCGTACTCGCCTGGGTGCTCGGCGACTCGGTACGCACCCGCCGGGCCTACTGGGCGCAGCTGGAGGAGAAGGCCAGCCGCCTGGAGAAGGAACGCGAGGCCCAGGCGCGGATCGCGGTCGCCGCCGAGCGCGCCCGGATCGCCCGCGAACTGCACGACGTCGTCGCGCACAACGTCTCGGTGATGGTCGTCCAGGCCGACGGCGCCGCCTACGTCCTCGACGCCGCACCCGAACAGGCCCGCCAGGCACTGGAGACGATCTCGGGCACCGGACGGCAGGCCCTGGCCGAGATGCGCCGCCTGCTGGGCGTGCTGCGCACCGGCGAGCAGGCCGAGGGCGGGGAGTACGTGCCGCAGCCCGGCGTCGAGCAGCTCGCCGACCTCATCGACCAGGTCCGGGGCGCCGGACTGCCGGTCGACTTCCGGGTGGTCGGCGAGCCGCGTCCGCTGCCCAGCAGCGTCGAGCTGACCGCGTACCGCATCGTCCAGGAAGCCCTGACCAACGCCCGCAAGCACGGTGGCCCCGACGTCAGCGCCACCGTCCGCCTCACCTACCGGGACGACGACCTCGACCTGCTCGTCGAGGACGACGGCCGGGGCGCCCAACACGAGCTCTACGAAGCCGGCGGCGCGGACGGGCTCGGCCACGGCCTGATCGGGATGCGCGAGCGGGTCGGCATGGTCGGCGGCATCCTCGACGCCGGGCCACGGCCGGGCGGCGGCTTCCGCGTCAACGCGGTCCTGCCGCTCAAGGCGGACCGATGAGCCGGCCGGCCGCGCCACCGAGCCGTCCGGCCGCGCGCGGGAGCGGTGGCCGAGCGGCCCGGCCCCGTCGGCGCCCGCTCCACCCGTCGCCGCCGCGCGCGTGGTGGTCGGCGGGCCGGTCGCTACCGTGCTCGCATCGGGCGTGCTCGTCCCCGGCCTCCTCGCCGTCGCCCCGGGCGCTTGCGTCCCGTCCGCTCCTGCCGACCCGTGAAGGGATCTCCCTGCCATGACCATCCGCGTGATGCTCGTCGACGACCAGGTGCTGTTGCGCACCGGCTTCCGGATGGTGCTGGCCGCCCAACCCGACATGGAGGTCGTCGCCGAGGCGGGCGACGGAGTGCAGGCCCTGGAGGTGCTGCGGACCGCCGAGGTGGACGTGATCCTGATGGACGTCCGGATGCCGCACCTCGACGGCGTCGAGGCCACCCGCCGGATCTGCGGCGGCGGGCAGCCGGAGGGCGCCCCGAAGGTCCTCATCCTGACCACCTTCGACCTGGACGAGTACGCCTTCTCCGCGCTGAAGGCCGGCGCCAGCGGCTTCATGCTCAAGGACGTGCCGCCGAACGAACTCCTCGCCGCGATCCGGGCGGTGCACAGCGGGGACGCGGTCGTCGCCCCGTCGACCACCCGCCGCCTCCTGGACCGCTTCACGCCGATGCTGCCCGCGACCTCCGGCGAGCCCGCGCGGCCCGAGCTGGGGCGGCTGACCGACCGCGAGCGGGAGGTGCTGCTGCTGGTCGCGCAGGGGCTGTCGAACGGCGAGATCGCGGCGCGGCTGGTGCTGTCCGAGGCCACGGTCAAGACCCATGTGGGCCGGATCCTCACCAAGTTGAGCCTGCGGGACCGGGTGCAGGCGGTGGTGCTGGCGTATGAGACGGGGCTGGTCCGGGCCGGGGGCGCCGGAGCGTAGTCGGGCTGACCAGGTCGATCTCCGCACGCCGGGGATCGACCTGGTCCGGGAGCGTGGCGTGGCCGGTACGCGCATTGACGCGGACACGTAAGAACGGCCAGATTGGCGCGCGGTAAGGAAACTTTCCTAACAGAAGGGTTCCCCGTGCGCAGAAGCATGTTCGCCCTCGCCACCGCCTCCGGCGCCGCCCTCCTCGCCGCCGCAGCCCTGCCCGCCACCGCCCAGCCGACCGCCCACCGGGCCGCACCGCACGCCGCCCTCCAGGAAGGATCGGTCTCCGCGGCCCAACTGCTTGCCAAACTCAAAGACTGCCAACAGATCTCCAACGGCAAGTACCGGACCGACGAGGAGACCTCGGCCACCGTCCCGGTCTGCGGCAAGAACGGCGCCGTCTTCTGGAAGGCCGACATGGACATCGACTGCGACGGGCAGATCACCTCGCAGTGCAACGCCGACACCGACCCCTGGTTCCAGGACGACACCCGCTTCCACCAGTCCGACGGCAAGCCACTGAACGCCGCGAAGCTGCCCTACGTCGTCGTGCCCAGCACCAGCGGCATCTGGAACTACGAGTCCGCGGGCATCAAGGGCGGCGGCGTGGTCGCCCTCATCTACAACAACCAGGTCGAATACGCCGTCGTCGGGGACACCGGCCCCGAAAAGATCATCGGCGAGGCGTCCTACGCGGCCGCCAAGGGACTGGGCATCGACCCCAACCCGGAGACCGGCGGCGCGGACTCGGGCGTCACCTACGTGCTGTTCAAGAACTCCAAGGCGTCCCCCATCGAGAACCACGCCGACGCGGTGAGCCGCGGCGACGCCCTGGCGAAGAAGTTCCTACAGGAGAACTGAAGGGGGGTGGGGCGAGGGGTGGGGAATGGGGGCTGGGGGAGGAATGGGGTGGGGGTGGGGGCGGGCTGTTATTGGGGTTGTGTCGTTTGGTGGTCGGCGGTGGTTCGACGTCTTCCGTCGTTCCCCCCACCCCTCCACCCCCCGGCCCTCCGCCTCACCCTCCTCCCCGCACCCCGCGCCACCCCTCCTCCCCTCCCGCCCCGATCGCCGTCAGGCGTGACCGGTCGGCTCAGCGCAGTACGCCCTCAAGGAAGTCGCTGCCCAGTCGGGCCACTACCTGGAGGTCCAGCTGGTGCAGGACGTACCGCCCGCGGCGCCGGGTCTGGAGCAGGCCGGCCTTCTTCAGCACCGCGATGTGACGCGACACCTCCGGCGACGTGATGCCGAACGTGGTCGCCAGTTCCCCGGTCGTGTGCGGTCCCCGCGAGAGGGTGCGGCACAGCTGCATCCGCATCGGGTGACCGAGCGCCTCCAGCCGTTGCTGGACGAGTTCCAGCGTGGCGGGCACAGGCAACTCCGGGCTTGCGACCGGGTATTGGAGCACCGGGCGCCAGCCGGGTGCGTGGCTGAACACCAGGTGCGGCCAACCGAACGACGTCGGGATGAATGTGAGGCCGGGGTCGGCCGGGTCGGCGAACCCGGTCGTGCGCCCACTGGCCAGCTTGTCGACCAGGATGCGGCTGGTGCCACTGCCGTCTTGGGCCTCCTCCAGGGTCAGCGCCAGTGAGGTCGCGGTCAGCGTTTCCGCGAGCCCCTTGCGGCGCAGCAGTTCGGACTTGTGTCGTGCGTCGGCGGCCAGCTGGATGCTCACCCGCCGCCAGATGTCCCCGAAGAACGCGTCCTCGCAGTCCTCGAAGAGGCGCCGCAGCCACACTCGCAGGCCGTCGGGGTCGGTCAGCATCCGGTCCGTGAACGCCGCCTGCCGCGGTCCACGAGCCGCCGCCATCTCCCTTACGCGTGCCCGCTCGTGCTCGTCGACCAGGGGCGACGGCGTGGGGCGGGTGTACTTGGGTGAGCAGCTGATCTCGAATGCGGCGGCCACGAACCGTTCGTCGTCGATCCCGTCGAGCTCGTCCAGTTCCTCGGCGAGCGTCGCTCCGGGGCGGGTGGGCAGCAGGATGTCCGAGCGGGCGGACCGCCACAGGAAGTCCGCTTCGCACAACCGGTCGGCCAGGTCGGTCTTCAGTCCGGCGTTGGTCGCGGTGACCCAACCGTGCAGCCCGGGGTGGTGCCCCGGCTCGGACAGCGCGTGCAGCGCCGCACCCAGCTCGGCCAGCGGTGAGGGCGCGAAGACGAGGCGCTCCCGCGGCAGCCCGGTGATGTCGATGACGTTGGCCATATACCCATCATGCGCGAGGCCGTGACCTGCGGCGTCGTCGATTGACGGCTCTCGTCAATCGGCGCGCCAGGGGTCGTCCGGCGGTCTCACAGTGAGGGTCATGGACACCATGCAGCAGCACCTCCTCGACAGCTACCGCGCCGCCCAGCGGGGCGAGGTCGCCCCGCCCGCACCGGGCGAGGCCACCGTCCGCACCGTCCGGGAGATCCGGCAGTGGCGCCGCTTCAAGGCCGTGGTCACCGATCCCGCGGAACGCTGGTGGGGGCGCGACGGGCGGATCGCACGAGGAATCGCAGCACGGCTGGTTCGCCGCGCCCGACCCGTGGACGGCAGCGCCACCGCACCGGCCCGTCCCGCTCCCGGCCGACCGGTCGCCCACCGCGAGGCCGGCGCCCGCGCGGGCGCGAACCGTGCAACCACCACCCTGGCGGGCCGACCCAACGCCGGACCGAGCGATGCCTGAGCGGGGCGAGCGGTAACGGTCCCCGTAGCAGCCACCCGCCAACCCGGAGCAGCTAACCCGGAGCAGCCAACTCGGAGCAGTCAACCCGGAATGGCCCCCCGGAGCCCGACAGGTGGGAACGACCGGGCTACGGCCGTTCCCCGCACGTACCGCGAAGGCGTAGCTCCCACCGGTCCCGCTGCTGCCGCTGCCGCCACCGCTACCGCCGCCACCACCGTCAGCCGTCGATGCGTCGGACGAACTCGCCCACTGCCGTGCGTATCTCCTCAGCCGTCCATTCCAGTGCGGGGGAAGCGACCGTCACCTCCGTCATCGCCACGCCGGGCGGTCCGGTCGAGTCCGGTTCGAACCACTGCTGGAACAGCGTCGTGCGGGTCTCCTCCGCCTGACGGATGCCGGCTTCGTTCAACACCTGCGGTGAGTGGGGCAGCCACAGCTGGAACTGGTGGGTGTGCGGCTCTTCGGGGTGCACCCGGAACCACGGCACGCCGGCCTCTGCCAGGCCCTCCCGCAGGGCCCGCGCGACGGTCTTGGCCCGGGCGGCGTACTCCGGCAGCCGAGGGAGCTCGTGGTCCAGCCCGACCAGGGCGGCGAGGGCGGTCGGCCACTGCTGGAACACCTGGCCGCCGTAGCGGTGACGCCAGGCGCGGGCTTCCGCGACGAACTCCTCGGCGCCCGCCAGGGCGGCGCCCGCGATGCCGCCCAGCGACTTGTAGAAGGAGACGTAGACACTGTCCGCGAGGCCGGCGATCTCCGGGAGCGGCTTGCCGAAGTGCGTGGTGCACTCCCAGAGTCGGGCGCCGTCGAAGTGCACCACCGCGTCGAGGTCCCGCGCCGCGGCGACCACCGACTCCAGCTCCTGCCAGCTTGGGAGGACGTATCCGGCGTCCCGCAGCGGGAGTTCGAGGGCGAGGGCGCCGAACGGTTCCTCCAGGTCGTAGACCTCCGCGGCCGTCGGTAGGCGCGGGGCGCTCGTCGGATGAACCATGCGCAGTCCGCTGACCACGGCGTAGGCGTTGCGCTCGTGGACCTCCAGGTGGGACAGGGGGTGGCCGGCGACCGTGGCGTTGCCCGTGCGGCCCGCCCAGCAGCGGAGTGCCACCTGCTGCGCCATCGTGCCGGTCGGGAAGAACACGGCGGCCGCGGTGCCCAGGGCTTCGGCGGTGCGGCGCTCCAACGCGCCGACGATGCCGTCGCCGTTGCCGTAGAGGTCCGGCCAGTCGTCGAGGTCGTACGCGCCGGGGGCGTCGGCCGTCAGGCGGGCCATTCGCTCGGCGAGCGTCTCCGGTGGGCGGGAGCCGGACAGCGTCCGCACCGCACCGCGGTACGCGGCGAACCGTCGTGCCCGGTCGTCGGCCGCGTCGCGCGCCCCGCCGTCCGCGGGTGGAGCGTCGAGCCCCGTCGTGTGCTGCTGCCCGTTCTCAGTCATGGCCCCCGCCTTCGCTTCGTCCCGCGCCGTCCGCGCGGGGTGTCTGGACCGATCATCGCCCAGCCGGCGATGGCGCCGCGAGGGCTGTGGATAACTCTCCGAACCGGTGCGGAGTGGGGTGTTCCGGTTGTCCTTCGAGACCCTCGTCTCACCCTCTGTACGGCTCTCCGGGCGGTGGGAGGCACTCGCGTAGCATGGCGACGAATCGTCCGGTACCCCTCGCGGACTGGAACGGAAGGCCGTCGCCCCGTGAACCCACATCCATCCACCGAGGCCCAGGACCGGCCCGCCCGACTCACGGTCGGAGTCGTCGGCGCAGGTCGCGTCGGGCCCGCGCTCGCCGCGGCGCTGCAGCTCGCGGGGCATCGTCCGGTGGCCGTCTCGGGGGTCTCCGACGCCTCCGTCCGGCGCGCCGCCGAGATGCTGCCCGGCGTCCCGCTGGTCACCCCGGGCGAGGTGCTCGCCCGTGCCGACCTCGTGTTGTTGACCGTCCCCGACGACGCCCTGGCCGACCTGGTGGCGGGACTCGTCGAGACCGGTGCCGTACGGCCGGGGCAGCTGCTGGTGCACACCTCCGGCCGTTTCGGAACGGCCGTGCTGGAGCCGGCGACCAGGGCCGGTGCGCTGCCACTGGCCCTGCACCCGGCCATGACGTTCACCGGGACGTCCGTGGACGTGCAGCGGCTGGCCGGTTGCCCGTTCGGGGTGACCGCCCCGCAGGAGCTGCGGATGGCCGCGGAGGCGCTGGTCATCGAGATGGGCGGGGAGCCCGAGTGGATCGCGGAGTCTGCCCGTCCGCTCTATCACGCGGCGCTCGCCATCGGCGCGAACTACCTGGTCACCCTGGTGGCGCAGGCCATGGAACTGCTCCAGAAGGCCGGGGTGCAGGCCCCGGACCGGATGCTCGGCCCGCTGCTCGGCGCGGCCCTGGACAACGCACTGCGGTCCGGTGACGCCGCCCTGACGGGCCCGGTCGCCCGGGGTGACGCCGGCACGGTCGCGGCCCACGTGGCGGAGCTGCGCACGCACGCCCCACAGGCCCTCGCCGGCTACCTGGCCATGGCCCGAACGACCGCGGACCGGGCGCTCGCGCACGGTCTGCTCAAGCCGGAACTGGCCGAGGAACTGCTGGACGTGCTCGCGGGTCCCGCTCCCGACAGCGGCACCGGCCCGGGCGCGCGCCCGGGGGAGCAGGGCTCCCCCGACGACTCCGAAGGCACCGACGGCCCCGAAGGCACCGAGGGCCAGCAGCCCGAAGCCGCCGACCACCCCACCGGCGAACCGCAGGCCACCGGCCCCAAGAGCACCGGCCCCAAGAGCACCGGCCCCAAGAGCGCCGCCGGCCCCACGGCCCCGGACGGTTCCGGTTCCCCGGCCGATCCCACGGCCCCCGACGACTCCACATCCCCCGACGACCCCGCGTCCCCCGACCACGGCCCCCACGGAGGCGGCTCATGACCTCCTCGCCCGTCAGCCCGTCCCCGGGCGTCGCCCGACCGGCGCCGGGTCCCGAGCTCGTCCACACCGCCGCGGAGCTGCGGGCACTGCCACGTCGCAGCGGCGTCCGCGCCGTTGTCATGACCATGGGTGCGCTGCACGAGGGGCACGCCGCCCTGATCCGCGCCGCCCGGGAGCGGGTCGGACCGCAGGGCCAGGTGGTGGTCACGGTGTTCGTCAACCCCCTGCAGTTCGGGGCGGGCGAGGACCTCGACCGCTACCCGCGGACCCTGGACGACGACGTGGTGCTGGCCGCCGGGGCGGGCGCCGACGCCGTCTTCGCGCCGTCGGCCGACGAGGTCTACCCGGGCGGGGAACCGCAGATCCGCATTTCCGCCGGCCCCATGGGCACCGTCCTGGAGGGCGCCAGCCGCCCCGGGCACTTCGACGGGGTCCTCACCGTCGTCGCCAAGCTGCTCCATCTGACCGCGCCGGACCTGGCGTTCTTCGGGGAGAAGGACGCCCAGCAGCTCGCCGTCATCCGGCGGATGGCGGCCGACCTGAACTTCCCGGTCGAGATCGTCGGCGTCGCCACGGTCCGGGAGGCCGACGGGCTGGCCCGCTCCAGCCGCAACCGCTACCTGTCCGGCCCGGAGCGCCACACCGCGCTCGCGCTGTCCGCGGCGCTGTTCGCCGCCCGCGACCGGCTCACCGCCGAGGAGGCGCTGCGTGACCGCGCCGCCTCCGCCGGACACCCCGGACAGGACCGTTCCGCGGCACTCGCCGCCCTCGGTGAGGACCGGGCCGCCGCCGACGCGCACGCCGTCGCCTACGCCGCCGGCCCCCTGCACGGCCCGTCCGTGGCCCGCGCCGCCGCCGGCGTGGTGCTGGAGGACGCCGCCCACCTGGACCCGCCGCTCGACCTGGACTACCTGGCGCTGATCGACCCGCGCGACTTCACCGAGGTCCGGGACGGGTACGCGGGCGAGGCGATCCTCGCGGTGGCCGCGAAGGTGGGCACCACCCGGCTCATCGACAACATCCGGCTCGTGTTCCCCGCCGGCGAGGCCCCGTCGCCGGCCGTCGCCCAGGAGCCGCACACCGCCTCCCAGGAGGAGCCGGCCGCCTCCCAGGAGCCCACGGCCGCAGCGGCCCCTCGGAACACCAAGAAGTCCACTCCACCCCAAGGCCCCCTCGGAGCGACCCGATGACCGCTACCGGAACCGCCACCGGCCCCACCGGCATACGCCTCACCGCCCCCGCCCCCGGCTGGTCCATCACGGCGGACGTCGTCGTGGTCGGCTCCGGCGTCGCCGGGCTGACCGCCGCGCTGCGCTGCGCCGCCGCCGGCCGCCGCACCGTCGTCGTCACCAAGGCCCGGCTCGACGACGGCTCCACCCGTTGGGCGCAGGGCGGGATCGCCGCGGCCCTGGGGGACGGCGACAGCCCCGAACAGCACCTGGCCGACACCCTCGTAGCGGGCGCCGGCCTGTGCGACGAGGAGGCCGTGCGGACGCTGGTGACCGAGGGCCCGGACGCCGTCCACCGGCTGATCGCCGCCGGCGCCCGCTTCGACACCGCCCCCGGGAGCGACGAGATCGCGCTCACCAGGGAGGGCGGCCACCACCGCCGCCGGATCGCGCACGCCGGCGGCGACGCGACCGGGGCGGAGATCTCCCGCGCGCTGGTCGCCGCGGTCCGCGCGGCCGGCAGCGGCGCACCCGCCGCCCCCTCGACCGACGACGGCGGACGACCGGCGGACCTGCGCACCATCGAGAACGCCCTGGTCCTCGACCTCCTCACGGACGCCGAGGGCCGCACGGCCGGCGTCACCCTGCACGTCATGGGGGAGGGCCAGCACGACGGCGTCGGCGCCGTCCACGCGCCGGCGGTGGTGCTCGCCACCGGCGGCATGGGCCAGGTGTTCTCCGCGACCACCAACCCGCCCGTCTCCACCGGCGACGGGGTGGGCCTGGCGCTGCGCGCCGGCGCCGAGGTCTCGGACCTCGAATTCGTCCAGTTCCACCCGACCGTGCTCTACCTGGGGCCGGACGCGGAGGGCCAACAGCCGCTGATCTCCGAGGCCGTGCGCGGCGAGGGCGCCCACCTGGTCGACGCGGACGGCACCCGCTTCATGGTCGGCCAGCACGAACTCGCCGAACTCGCCCCGCGCGACATCGTGGCCAAGGCGATCATGCGCCGCGCCCAGGAGCAGGGCGCCGAGCACATGTACCTGGACGCCCGGCACTTCGGCGCCCCGATGTGGGAGCACCGCTTCCCGACCATCCTGGCCGCCTGCCGCGCGCACGGCATCGACCCGGTCACCGAGCCGATCCCGGTCGCCCCGGCCGCCCACTACGCCTCCGGCGGCGTCCGCACCGACCTCCACGGCCGGACCACCGTGCCCGGCCTGTACGCGTGCGGCGAGGTGGCCTGCACCGGCGTCCACGGCGCCAACCGGCTGGCCTCCAACTCCCTCCTGGAGGGCCTGGTGTTCGCCGAGCGGATCGCCGCGGACATCACCGCCAACGGGACGACGGCCCCGGCCGCCGCCCCCGTGGAGGCCCGCGCCCCGCTGCCCCTCCTGGTGCCCGAGGCCCGCGCCGCCGTCCAACGGATCATGAGCGCCGGTGCCGGCGTGCTGCGCAGCGCGGCCAGCCTCGCCCGGGCCGCCGACGACCTCGACCGCCTCCAGCGGGAGGCCGCCGAGGCGGCCGTGGACGCCTCCCCGGCCGTCGTCAAGGCCCCCGAGCCCGGTGTGGAAGCCTGGGAGGCCACCAACCTGCTGTGCGTCGCCCGCGTCCTGGTCGCCGCCGCACGGCGCCGCGAGGAGACCCGCGGCTGCCATTGGCGCGAGGACCACCCGGACCGCGACGATGCCCTGTGGCGCCGGCACTTCCGCATCACCCTGGGCGCCGACCGCACCCTGAACGTCCGCATCACACAGACCGCCGGCTTCCCGCCGACCGCCGGCACCGCCCCTCAGCCCGCCCCCACTCCCGATACGGAGCCCACCCCGTGAGCAGCACCCCCGACGACCTCCCCCTCCTCCAGATCGGCCGGCCCGGCGCCGCTCCCGCCGGTGGAGGCTGCGGCGACGCCTGCGGGTGCGCCGCCGGCGACGGCGAAGGCTACGAGCTGGACCCGCTGACCTGCGGGCTCGACCCCGACCTGGCCGCGCTCCTGCTGGCCGCCGGGCTCGACCCCGTCCAGGTGGAGGACATCGCGCACATGGCCATCGAGGAGGACCTCGACCAGGGCGTGGACGTGACCACCGTGGCGACCGTCCCCGAAGACGCCGTCGCCACCGGGGACTTCACGGCCCGCGAGGACGGCACGATCGCCGGCCTGCGGATCGCCGAAGCCGTGCTGTCCGTGGTGTGCACCGACGAGTTCGCCGTCGAGCGGCACGTCGAGGACGGCGAGCGCGTCGTGGCCGGCCAGAAGCTGCTGTCCGTCACCACGCGCACCCGCGACCTGCTCACCGCCGAGCGCAGCGCGCTCAACCTCCTGGGCCGGCTGTCCGGCATCGCCACCCTGACGCGCGCCTGGGCGGACGTCCTCGACGGCACCGACGCCAGGGTCCGCGACACCCGTAAGACGACGCCGGGCCTGCGTGCCCTGGAGAAGTACGCGGTGCGCTGCGGCGGCGGCGTCAACCACCGGATGTCGCTGTCCGACGCGGCGCTCATCAAGGACAACCACGTCGTGGCGGCGGGCGGCGTCGCGGAGGCGTTCACGGCCGTGCGGACCGAGTTCCCCGGCGTGCCGATCGAGGTCGAGGTCGACCGGATCGACCAGATCCCGCCGATCCTCGCCGAGGGCGCCGACCTGATCCTGCTGGACAACTTCACGCCGGAGCAGACCCGCGAGGCGGTCGAACTGGTCGCCGGCCGCGCGATGTTGGAGTCCTCCGGCCGACTCTCCCTCGACAACGCCGCCGCATACGCCCGGACCGGCGTCGACTACCTGGCGGTGGGCGCGCTCACCCACTCCGCCCGGGTCCTCGACATCGGCCTGGACCTGCGCGAGGGCGACGACGCCGACGACGCCGACGCCCCCGCCGGCCCGCACGACGACGAGAGCCGCTGACCATGTTGCTGACCATCGACGTAGGCAACACGCACACCGTGCTGGGCCTGTTCGACGGCGACGAGATCGTCGAGCACTGGCGGATCTCCACCGACTCCCGGCGGACCGCCGACGAACTGGCCGTCCTGCTCCAGGGACTGATGGGCATGCACCCGCTGCTCGGGGACGACCTGGGCGACAACATCGAGGGCATCTCCATCTGCTCCACGGTCCCCTCGGTGCTCCACGAGCTGCGCGAGGTGACCCGCCGCTACTACGGGGACGTCCCGGCCGTCCTGGTGGAACCAGGCGTCAAGACGGGCGTGCCGATCCTCATGGACAACCCCAAGGAGGTCGGCGCGGACCGGATCATCAACGCGCTGGCCGCCGTCGAGCTGTACGGCGGCCCCGCGGTCGTCGTCGACTTCGGCACCGCGACCACCTTCGACGCGGTGAGCGCCCGCGGGGAGTACGTGGGCGGCGTGATCGCCCCCGGCATCGAGATCTCCGTGGACGCGCTGGGCGTCAAGGGCGCCCAGCTCCGCAAGATCGAGCTGGCCCGGCCGCGCAGCGTCATCGGCAAGAACACCGTCGAGGCGATGCAGTCCGGAATCCTCTACGGCTTCGCCGGCCAGGTGGACGGCGTGGTGCAGCGGATGGCCCGGGAACTGGCCGACGACCCCGACGACGTGACGGTGATCGCCACCGGCGGGCTGGCCCCGATGGTGCTCGGCGAGTCCTCGGTGATCGACGAGCACGAGCCCTGGCTCACCCTCATCGGCCTGCGGCTGGTGTACGAGCGCAACGTGGGCCGGCTGTAACCACGGCCCGCGGGCAGCAGGGGCGCGACCGGTGCCGTACTGGCGCGCCCGTGTGACGCGCGCCCCGCTGCCGCGCCACCGATCCAAATTAAGAGGCTTTTGTCCGGATTAGTCGTAAAGTCGCGGCATGCCAATGCCATACGGATCCCGCGGCGGCATGGCCTTCGGCGCCGATGAGTTGCGTGTTCTCCGTCGCGCCCTCGCCCATGCCCTCCAGACGACCTCCCGCGCCGCGCCCCTCGGCGTCCCCGCCCCCGACCGGTCGCAGGACGTCCAGGAATACCTCCGGCTGGCGGAGGCGGTGGACGAGGCGGTCCGCGAAGGCGCCCGCCTGCGCGCCTTCCTGCTCGCCGACCTCGCCCGCTACCGCGACGCCCTGCCCGGCGCCGCCACCGGCTACCTCGCGCGGCTCCAGGAGGTGCTGGCGGCCGGTCACGTCCCCGGCCCCGACGACCTCGCCGCGCTGCGCTCGCTGCTCACCCGGCCCGCCGTAGAGGCCGAGCGCAAACGCCGCAGCGCCCTCCTGCGGCACTGCGAGCGCCTGGCCGAGCAATCCGTACGGGCCCGGCTGCGCGCGCTGCCCGGCGGCCGCTCGGGCGCCTTTCCGGACGCCCCGGTGAACGGCCGCACCGGCGCCCGCCCGCGCCCTTCCGGTCTGGCCTCCCGCGGCGCCGCCGCCGGGACGGGCTCCGAGGCGGACCCGAAGCAGGACCCCCAACGGGAACCCCGGCCGGGGCCCCGCCGGGAGCCGCCCAAGCCCGGGCAGCGACCCGGGGAGCCCCGGCCCGACCGCCCGATCCCGACGCCGGGCGAGGTGTTCCCGCCCCGCCGCAAGCCGGTGCCGCCCCCGGAGACCCGCACCGCCTGAGCGCTGCGTACTCTGGCGGGGTACTCGTCGCGGGCTCATGCCCTGAAGGAGGCCCATGCCATGGATTACGTTGCCGCGTTGCTCCCGCCCGTAGTGATGGCCGTCGCCTTCACCTGCCTGATCGTCACGATGATCAAGAGCCAGGGCGGTCAGAACAAGTCGAAGGAGGACGCGGCCGTCGACGAGGCGTTCGCCCGCGCCGAGGCCGCCGGGCAGGAACCCAAGGCGTTCGGCGCCTGAACCGCCCCCATTTCCGGCGGATCACCCGCTCAGTACGGCCCGGGATTGACCGTCCCGGGCCGTACTTCCTTTTTCCGGACCAAACGCAACCAGATCAACCGGCATTCGCGACATCTCCCACTATTCTTCTTGTGTGCCGAGACGCTTGGGTGATCTGGAAGACGCGGTGATGACGCGGGTCTGGGAGTGGAACCGCCCGGTGACCGTTCGAGAAGTTCTGGAGGATCTCCAGAAGGAACGGTCGATCGCCTACACCACGGTCATGACCGTATTGGACAACCTGCATCAGAAGGGCTGGGTGCGCCGCGAAGCCGAAGGCCGCGCCTATCGATATGAGGCGGTCTCCACTCGCGCCGCCTACTCGGCCGCACTGATGAACGAAGCGTGGTCCGCCAGTGACAACCCCGCGGCCGCACTAGTGGCCTTCTTCGGCATGATGTCGCAGGAACAACGGCAAGCCCTCCGCGATGCCGTACGGATGGTGCAGGTCGACGATCGGCCGGTAGCCGCGGAAGAACAGCCAGCGGCCCCGGAACACTCCGGGGAACCGGCCCGGGAAGAAGAGCCGCAAGCCGCGGATGAAGCGCCGGCCGGCGAAGGAGTTGAACCCGGAGCGGAGCCCGGCGGCAAGGAGCGATAGCGTCCGGGCATGCCAGCGCATTCAAAAGGCCTCACCGTCCGCCGTGCCCGGACCAGCGATGTACCGGCGGTCCGCCGCCTCATCGACGCCTACTCGCGCGACGGGATCCTGCTCGACAAAGCCACCGTCACGCTTTACGAGGACATCCAGGAGTTCTGGGTGGCGGAGCGGGACGAGGACGGCGAGGTCGTCGGCTGCGGAGCACTGCACGTCATGTGGGAAGACCTGGCCGAGGTCCGCACCCTGGCGGTGGACCGGACGGAACGCGGCACCGGGGTCGGCCACCAGGTACTGGCCAAGCTGCTGGCCACCGCCCGCTGGCTGGGAGTGCGGCGAATTTTCTGCCTCACCTTCGAAGTCGACTTCTTCGCCAAGCACGGCTTCGTGGAGATCGGCGAGACACCCGTAGACGGGGATGTCTACAGCGAACTGCTGCGTTCCTATGACGAGGGCGTTGCCGAGTTCCTCGGGCTCGAACGAGTGAAGCCCAACACCCTGGGCAACAGCCGCATGCTTCTGCACCTGTGATCAGCGTTCTATGTCCGAATCGCTCCCCTATCTCATGGCTACGGAAGCATGCGTTCCCCGCTGCGTGGGCAAGTGAACCCTACCCAAGGGTTTGTGTTTTTCCCGGAAAAGCGGTTTGCTTTCCGTCGTAATCCGCATTCGATGAAAGGGAATCCTGGTGGCACAGAAGGTTCAGGTTCTTCTTGTCGACGACCTCGACGGTGGCGAGGCCAACGAGACCGTGACGTTCGCTCTCGACGGTAAGTCCTACGAGATCGACCTCTCCGACGCCAACGCCGACAAGCTTCGCGACTCGCTCGCCGACTTCGTGAAGGCCGGCCGCAAGACCGGTGGCCGTTCCGCTGGTCGCGGCAAGGCCCGCGCGGCTTCCGCCGGCTCCCCGGACACCGCGAAGATCCGCGCCTGGGCGAAGGAGAACGGCTACAACGTCAATGACCGCGGCCGTGTCCCCGCCGACATTCGCGAGGCATTCGAGAAGGCCAACGGCTGATCGCCGTACGCGCGATCCGATTGGCCATTACGAGCACGTACCAATCGGGCCCGGTGGCACTCCGTTGCCGCCGTGCTCACGAGCCGTACGAGGTCGGGGGCGCCCCCACCGTCCCCGATTCCCGCCCCGATCCCCGTGGTGGGCAGGGAATTCTCCGCCTCGTACCCAGGCCGGGGAGGCCGCACCCACCCCGCGGCCTCCCGCGGGCCACAGCCGCACGACGCACGGCCCCGTGAGGGCAGCGCCGGTGCCGGCATCCGCCCGCCGGCCCCGCGCGCGGTGAGATCCGCCGCCAGGGTGCCCCACTCCAGCCAGTCCAGGATCCCCGGGAGTTCCTCCGCGCCGCCGGCCGCGATGAGCAGGAGCAGTTTCGGTCGATCCTGTGCCGCCTTCCCGCCCCGTCCGGGCCGCAACAGTGCGACCGGGCCGGTCCGCGGCACCCGCCGCAGCACGGCGCCGCCCGCGTCGGCGGGCATCTCCAGGACGTCGAAGCGCACCCCCGTGAGCAGCTCCAGCGGCTCCGTGCCGGTGGTCGCCCAGCCCAGCTCGTCCTCGTACCACCGGCGGACGGCGGGGCGGGGGGAACGGGGTCGCGGAAGCGCGGGGGCCATGCCCGGTGCAACTGCCGACCCGGCGGAAGGTTACGTGGCGTACGCGAACGGTTGCGTTGCGTGTGCGTCTGAGGGGAGTGCGGAAGCATCCCGGGGTGCGCGGGTGTTCGCCCGTAGCGGAGGGAAAACGCCCACGCCGCATGGAGTGTCAGTGGCAGCGGGTAAGAAAGTCTCAGTGGGAAGGGACGCTGTGACCGGCGCGCTCGGCAGTTTGTTGCCAGTTTTGGTCGGCGGCGGACGGTGTGTCGGCGACGGGCGCGTTCGCCACGGGCGTAGTGGCGGCATGCGTATATGCCTGGCCTGCGGGAACATCGTCTCGCACCATCGAGTTGGAGCAGATGTCAGCTGTTCGGCAGTAAATTTCCCCGTCGGAGCGGGGTGATCCGGACGGGTGTCGGCAGTTGGAATGAGCTGTCCCGCCCTGCGGGACTAGCATGCGGAAGGACAGGGAGGGGACCGACCCCTAACTGCCTGACCGCTCTGAGGAGCGATTAACGATGTTCGAGAGGTTCACCGACCGTGCGCGGCGGGTTGTCGTCCTGGCTCAGGAAGAAGCCCGGATGCTCAACCACAACTACATCGGCACCGAACACATCCTCCTGGGTCTGATCCACGAGGGTGAGGGTGTCGCCGCTAAGGCCCTGGAGAGCCTCGGCATTTCGCTCGAGGCGGTCCGCCAGCAGGTGGAGGAGATCATCGGTCAGGGTCAGCAGGCCCCGTCCGGTCACATCCCCTTCACGCCCCGTGCCAAGAAGGTCCTGGAGCTGTCGCTCCGCGAGGCCCTCCAGCTCGGCCACAACTACATCGGCACCGAGCACATCCTGCTCGGCCTGATCCGCGAGGGCGAGGGCGTCGCCGCCCAGGTCCTCGTGAAGCTGGGCGCCGACCTGAACCGGGTGCGGCAGCAGGTCATCCAGCTGCTCTCCGGCTACCAGGGCAAGGAGGCCGCCACCGCCGGCGGTCCCGCCGAGGGCACGCCTTCGACCTCCCTCGTCCTGGACCAGTTCGGCCGCAACCTCACGCAGGCCGCCCGGGAGACCAAGCTCGACCCGGTCATCGGGCGCGAGAAGGAAATCGAGCGGGTCATGCAGGTGCTGTCCCGCCGCACCAAGAACAACCCGGTCCTCATCGGCGAGCCCGGCGTCGGCAAGACGGCGGTCGTCGAGGGCCTGGCGCAGGCCATCGTCAAGGGCGAGGTGCCCGAGACCCTCAAGGACAAGCACCTCTACACCCTCGACCTGGGTGCCCTGGTCGCCGGCTCCCGGTACCGCGGTGACTTCGAAGAGCGCCTGAAGAAGGTCCTCAAGGAGATCCGCACCCGCGGCGACATCATCCTGTTCATCGACGAGCTGCACACCCTGGTCGGCGCGGGCGCCGCCGAGGGCGCCATCGACGCGGCCAGCATCCTCAAGCCCATGCTGGCGCGTGGCGAGCTGCAGACCATCGGTGCGACGACGCTCGACGAGTACCGCAAGCACCTGGAGAAGGACGCGGCCCTGGAGCGCCGCTTCCAGCCGATCCAGGTCGCCGAGCCGTCGCTGCCGCACACCATCGAGATCCTCAAGGGCCTGCGGGACCGCTACGAGGCGCACCACCGCGTGTCCATCACGGACGCCGCCCTGGTCGCCGCGGCCACCCTCGCCGACCGCTACATCTCCGACCGCTTCCTGCCGGACAAGGCGATCGACCTGATCGACGAGGCCGGTTCCCGGATGCGCATCCGCCGGATGACCGCGCCGCCGGACCTGCGCGAGTTCGACGAGAAGATCGCCGACGTGCGCCGCGAGAAGGAGTCCGCGATCGACTCGCAGGACTTCGAGATGGCCGCCGGCCTGCGCGACAAGGAGAAGCAGCTCCTGGCCGCGAAGGCGAAGCGGGAGAAGGAGTGGAAGGCCGGCGACATGGACGTCGTCGCCGAGGTCGACGAGGAGCTGATCGCCGAGGTCCTCGCCACGGCGACGGGCATCCCGGTCTTCAAGCTCACCGAGGAGGAGTCCTCGCGGCTCCTGCGGATGGAAGACGAGCTGCACAAGCGCGTCATCGGCCAGAAGGACGCCATCAAGGCGCTCTCCCAGGCGATCCGCCGCACCCGTGCCGGCCTGAAGGACCCCAAGCGTCCCGGTGGCTCGTTCATCTTCGCCGGTCCGTCCGGTGTCGGTAAGACCGAGCTGTCCAAGACGCTCGCCGAGTTCCTCTTCGGCGACGAGGACGCGCTGATCTCCCTCGACATGTCGGAGTTCAGCGAGAAGCACACGGTCTCGCGGCTCTTCGGTTCGCCCCCCGGCTACGTGGGCTACGAAGAGGGCGGCCAGCTGACCGAGAAGGTGCGGCGCAAGCCGTTCTCGGTGGTCCTCTTCGACGAGGTCGAGAAGGCCCACCCGGACATCTTCAACTCGCTGCTGCAGATCCTGGAGGACGGTCGTCTGACCGACTCCCAGGGCCGGGTCGTGGACTTCAAGAACACGGTCATCATCATGACCACCAACCTCGGCACCCGGGACATCTCCAAGGGCTTCAACCTGGGCTTCGCCGCCCAGGGCGACGTCAAGACCGGCTACGAGCGGATGAAGGCCAAGGTCAACGAGGAGCTCAAGCAGCACTTCCGGCCCGAGTTCCTCAACCGTGTCGATGACACCGTCGTCTTCCACCAGCTCACCGAGGAAGACATCATCCAGATCGTCGACCTCATGATCAACAAGGTGGACGAGCGGCTCAAGGACCGCGACATGGGCATCGAGCTCAGCAGCGAGGCCAAGTCGCTGCTGGCCAAGCGCGGGTACGACCCGGTGCTCGGCGCCCGTCCGCTGCGCCGCACGATCCAGCGCGAGATCGAGGACGCCCTCTCGGAGAAGATCCTCTTCAGCGAGCTGCGTCCGGGCCACATCGTGGTCGTCGACGTGGAGGGTGAGGGCGAGTCCGCCAAGTTCACCTTCCGCGGCGAGGAGAAGTCGGCGGTGCCGAGCGCCCCGCCGGTGGAATCCGCAACGGGTGGCTCCGGCCCCAACCTGAGCAAGGACGCGTAGTTCTCACCTGAGACACCCAAGCCGCCCCGGCACCGTTCGATCGACGGTTCCGGGGCGGCTTTGTGTTGCCCGGATTCCTTTTACGTGCGGGGGCGGGGGAAGAGGGTGAGGTTGATGTGGGGCGGGATGGCGAAGCCGGGGCTTGGGGCGACGTAGGAGAGGTCAAGGTCCCGGAGGGCAGGGAGGGCGGCTATGGGGGAGAGGTCGACCTGGCCGCCGATCAGGCCGTAGAGCTGGAGCTTGCGGACGCCGGGGAAAGCCGGGAGAGCGGTGCGCAGCAGTGCGCCGAATTCCGCGGCGGGGCGGCGTCCCATGTTGAGGAGACTGAGGGTTTCCACCTGGGGAAGCTCCTGGTCAGGAGCGATACGAAGGGCGGTCTCCCCCTCTGCCAGGCCGAAGGAGAAGAACTTCAGGTCGGGGAGGCTGGCGAGGGTGCGCCATTTCTCCTCGGTGAATTCGTTCGTGAGGCGTTGTAGTTGAAGGTTGCGCAGTGGCCAGGACGCGAGGCGAGCGAAGTCCGGGCGAATGCGTTGACCCAGGGTGAGGAACCGCAACGGGGCATGCAGGGGGAAAGCGTTCAAGCCCTCCGGTGGGGGCGGCACGAGGAGGGACAGGGAATGCAGGTGAGTGAGGCCGTCGAGTCCGCGTGGGGTGCGTACGACGCTGACGTCCCCGCTGATGCCTAGCGAGTCCAGGCGTAGGTCCCTGAGCGGGACGAGGCTTTCCACAGCGGGGCAGTCCCGGAGGAAGAGTGATGTCAGCGCGGGGAAGTCCCTGAGGAACGCGAGATCGCTGATCTCCGGGTTGTTGGTGAGCGTGAGATGGGTGAGCTGGGCCAGGTGCAGGCTGTCGCGAAGTTCCTGGGCCGTGAAAGAGCCGTTCACGGTCGTGCGGGGACGGCCACCGAGGGCTTTCAGGGCACGTAGTTCGGTAGTGCTGCTGACGGTGACGGTCACGTCTGTACCGATGTGCTGGATGATCTCCTCGGCATAGCGGCTGGCTTCGAATGCGGACCAGTGAGTGCCCAGACGATTCCGGACATTGAAGTCGGGGTGGCTGCGAAAGAGCTTGATGCATTCCAGTGCCGCGTCGGAACCGATGGCTGCGGCGGTGGCCACCACCTCTTGCGCCTCGTCGTTCTCCAGGCCGTCCGGGCCGGGGAGGAGTTCCAGGACGATCGGCCCAACCTGTGCGAGCAGAGTCGACTCGCCATGGGTGCGAGGCGGCAAGATCTCTCGTACGCGGACGTTGACCTCCTCACGCACGCCAGGGTCCAGCTCCGTCGCATGCTCCAGGCATGCCATGGCCAGCACATGGACGTGCAGGCGCGCACCTGGTTCTTTGATTCCGTCACCCTTGGCAATCAACTCCCTTAGGAATTCAGCCCGTTCGCGTGGCCGGGCATGGGCGACCGCCATCCGAATCACGTCCTCCCACTGGGAGTCCGTGGCGTGCTGCAGCAGCAGGCCGAAGTCTCCCTCCTCCACGGCGGCCTTGGCGCCCAGGTAGTCCTGGAAGGTGCGGTGGACGAAGTCGACGGTGTCGGGGGCCGGTTCGCGCAGGAGGCCGCTGCGGTGGAGGAGGTGGCGGAAGACGGCCGGGGCGTCGCCCTGGGCGGCGGCGACCGGGACGGCGGGGAGGGCGTCGGCGACGAGGCGTTCGGCGCGGTCGCGGTCGAGTTCGGTGCGGCCGTTGCGGATCAGCCAGTAGGCGAGGCGTTGGAGGAGCTGGATCTGGGGCTCGTCGGCGAGTTCGACGCCGTCCGGGCCGCGCATGTCGCGTTCCCGGTCGCGGCGGGAGAGCAGCATGGCGAGGGCGGCGTCGTAGAGCTCCTTGCGGCCGTGTGGGAGGTAGCCGCGGCGGTCGCGGTGCAGGGCGCAGATCAGGCCGCACATCAGGGGGTTGGTGGCGAGGCGGCCGAGGTCCGGTTTGGTGCGGACGGCGGTCAGGAGCGACTGCTCGTAGGTGGCGAGGAGGTCGGGCGCATCGGGGTCGGGGGCGGCGGCGCGGTGCCAGCGGGCGATGAAGGCGGCGACCTCGGTGCGGCTCATGGGGGAGAGGGTCAGTTCGTCGAAGCCGTCGGGGGTGAGCCAGTCGTCGCGGACCGCGGAGGGGCGGGTGGTGACCAGCCAGAGGTTGCCGGGGAAGGCGTCGAGGAGGTCGCGCAGCCAACTGCGGGTGGCGCGGCGTTCGCGTTCGGGGATCTCGTCGAGGCCGTCGATCAGGAGGAGGGCGCGGCCGGCGGCGAGGACGCGGTGGGCCCAGCCGTCGGGTTGGGCGCCGGTCACCGGGCAGCCGACGGCGGTCAGGAAGCCGTCCGGGGTGGGGAGGGCGGCGCCGGCGCGGGTGAGGGTGCGTAACGGGAGGACGAAGGGGACGCGGCCGTAGAGGTGGGGGAGGGCGCTCTCGCCGACGGGTTTGGTGCAGGAGACGGCCAGCCACTGGACGAGGGTGCTCTTGCCGGAGCCGGCGACGCCGCGCAGCAGGACCCGGGGGCGGCCGGCCAGTGCCTGGTCGGCGGGGACGGCGGTGCGGGGCGGGAGGTCGTCGAAGGGGGCTTCCGCGAGGCTCGGGCCGGTGGCCTCCAGGCTCATGTACGCGGCGTCCAGGGGCCAGCGGTCCGGTGAGTTGTGCAGGTCGATGCCGTAGATGGTGAGTCGGCCGTGCTTGTGGGCGAGGTGGGAGAGGTACGTCCGCTCGAAGGTGACGTCGCCGGTCGGGGGTGCCGGGTGCCGTTCGGCGAACTCGTCGACGCGCGTGATCAGGGCTTCCAGGCTGCGGCTCTGCTGGACCAGCGTGCGGGCGACGAACGTCGAGCGCTGGCTGAAGAAGTGGACGATGTGCAGGCAGGCGGTGCCCACGAGGGTCTGGTGGAGGAGGGCGGCGTCCCGGGAGAGTCCGTGGGCCGCCTGTGGGACTGCGGCCGTGAGGCGCTCCGCCAGCGCGGTGGAGCCGAGGGCGACGGCCTGGACGTCGTCCATGTCGAGGGTGCCGAGGCCGGCGAGGGTGGTGGCGAGGGCGTCGGCGACGGCCGTCTCCTCGTCCTCGGGGATCGGGTGCTCACCGGGACCGGTGGACCGTACGGCGCGCCGGACCAGTTCCGCGGCCAGTTTGTGCAGGTCCTTGTCGGTGAGGGTGCGCCGCTCGCCCTTGAAGGAGACGAGGGCGGAGATGCGGACGGGGGCGTCGACGAGGCCGGCGCCCGGGCCCTCCTGGACGAAGAGTTTCTTGACGAGCGGTGCGACGATGCCGGACGCGAGCCGGGCGCCCAGTGCTGACGGGTCCATGTGCGGTCCGTTCCCCCCTGGCCGGTACTGCCTGTGGTGTTGTCCGGATCAGGTTAGGGGGGTCGGCGGGGGCCGGTCAGGCGTTTTCCGATTTCCCCGGGCCGGTGGATCGGTAATTACGTAACGCGGGTCACAGCTTTTCTCGTAACGCGGGTCACATTGCCTCTCGGAATTGTGTAGCGCGGGTCACTCGGCGGCTCTTTGTCCCCGTGACATGGCGCACAGGGATTTGGGTCCTACTAGGGGGAGTAGGGGAATTGCGGGGGGTGGGTGGCGTGCCGGGTGAGCGCTCAAATGTGCAGGTGGGGGCGGGTTTGGTGGGTGTTGGGGGGCGGGTTCGCGACGGCTCCTGATCGCGGTCGCTATTACGGGTCCCGGTAGTAGAAAGGGGGCCTTGGCGTCAGGGCGGAGGCGGGTTACCAAGGAATGGCGATCCCGGACCGCAGCCGGGAAAACCCATTCACTTCTCCCTGGAGGAAAAACCCGCATGTCGAAGTTTGCCGCGATACGCAATTCCAAGAACTCCACCAAGGCCGGCAAGTCCGCGCTGCGTCACCGGGTGGCCCTCGTGGCCGCCGGCGCCGGCATCACCGCCGCACTGGGTGCCGGTGTCGCCACCGCCGCCGACAGCGGGCTGCTGCACCTGACCGCGGGCGCCGGCAAGACCGTCGCCGCGCAGGCCGACGCGCAGGCCAAGGCCGCCACGGACGCGAAGGCGGCCGCGGCGAAGGCCAAGGTGGACGCGGCGAAGAAGGCCAACGCCTGGGTGAAGCCGGTCGAGAACTACGTGCTCGGCGAGCCCTTCGGCATCCCCGGTAGCCACTGGGCCCACAAGCACAGCGGTCAGGACTTCGTCGTGCCGACCGGCACTCAGGTCCACGCCGTCCACGCGGGCACGGTCGTCAAGGCCGGCCCGAACGGCGGCGGCGACGGTCCGGCCTACGGCAACGCGATCGTGATCAAGCACGCCGACGGCATGTACACCCAGTACGCGCACCTGTCACAGATCCAGGTCCAGGTGGGTCAGCAGGTCTCCACCGGCCAGCAGATCGGCCTGTCCGGCAGCACCGGCAACTCCACCGGCCCGCACCTGCACTTCGAGGTCCGCACCGGCCCCAACTACGGGTCGGGCATCGAGCCGACCGGATTCCTGCGGGCTCACGGCGACGCCGTCTGAGCTGAATCCGGCCGGGCTGGCCGGCGGCCCGGCGGGTTCGCCGCCGTGACCAGTTCTGTGGCGACCCTGAGGACGGCTTCGCGCTTGTCCTCGGGGTCGCCCTCCATTTCCTGCATCGCGAACATCCCCGCGTGCATGGTGAACAGCGCCGTGAGGCAGCGCACCTGGTCCACCAGCTCGGCGTCGTCCTCCTTGAGCAGCCCGTAGAGCGTCAGCATCCGCTCCTTGAAGCGCAGCCCGATGGTCAGGTCACGGACGGTGGCCTGATTTTCCTGCATGAAACGGAAAAGGGCCTCGGCGGACCGCAGCGACTCGTGGTAGCGGCGGATCACTTCCTGCTTGGTCTCCAAGGTGCGCGGCTGCTCCTGCGCCCAGGCGATCAGCTCGTCGACGGGTCGTCCCAGGTCCTCGAAGAGGCTGATGACGATGTCTTCCTTGGTCTTGAAGTGGTAGTAGAGCGCGGCCTTGGTGACGTCGAGCCGCTCGGCGATCTCCCGCAGCGAGGTCTTCTCGTAGCCGTGTTCGGAGAACAGCTCCAGGGCGACGTCCTGGATGCGCTGGCGGGTGTTCCCCCGGCGCGGCTGTGATGCGCTGCTCATGCTGCTCTCCTGCGTGACGGCGGTGTCGGTGCGGGGCGGGCGCGGCCCGTTCCTCCAGCAATCATCTGCTGCCCCGCTGGTCACGGACCTACCCACCCCGACGCCAAGAAACTTACTTGACGCCCGGCTAGTAGCTCTCCTATCTTGCACTGTACAGAACTAGCCGGGCGGCAAGTAAGTAAGAAACGATGGGGAAGTGATGGGGATGTCGCGGAAAGCGACCCCAGCGGGGGAAATACAGGAGCCGGCGCAGGACAAGGGCAAACAGCCCGCCAGCGTCCGGATGGTGCTCTTCGCACTGATGATCGCGATGCTCCTCGCGATGCTGGACAACATGATCGTCGGCACCGCGATGCCGACGATCGTGGGTGAACTGGGCGGGCTGGAGCACCTGTCCTGGGTCGTCACGGCCTACACGCTGGCCACCGCGGCGTCCACGCCGATCTGGGGCAAGCTCGGCGACATGTACGGCCGGAAGGGCGTCTTCCTGACGTCCATCGTGATCTTCCTGATCGGTTCCGCGCTGTCCGGCATGGCCCAGGACATGGGCCAGCTGATCGGCTTCCGCGCCGTGCAGGGCCTCGGCGCCGGCGGTCTGATGGTGGGCGTCATGGCCATCATCGGCGACCTGATCCCGCCGCGGGAGCGCGGCAAGTACCAGGGCATGATGGCCGGCGTCATGGCCGTCGCGATGATCGGCGGACCGCTGGTCGGCGGCACCATCACCGACCACCTCGGTTGGCGCTGGAGCTTCTACATCAACCTGCCGCTCGGCGCGATCGCGCTGATCATGGTCACCGCGGTGCTGCACCTGCCGAAGAAGCGGTCCGCGACCCGGATCGACTACGCCGGCGCGGCCCTGCTGACCATCGGCATCACCTCGCTGGTGCTGCTCACCACCTGGGGCGGCACCGAGTACGCGTGGCTGTCGCAGCAGATCGTGGGCCTGGGCGTGCTGGCCGTCGTCGCGCTCGTCGCCTTCGTCCTGGTCGAGCGCAAGGTCAGCGACCCGGTCCTGCCGCTGCGGATCTTCCGGAACGGCAACTTCTCGCTGGTCACGGTCATCGGCTTCCTGGTCGGCTTCGTGATGTTCGGCTCGATGACCTTCCTGCCGCTGTTCCAGCAGACCGTGCAGGGCGCCTCGGCCACCAACTCCGGCCTGCTGCTCCTGCCGATGCTGCTGGCGATGATGGTGGTCTCGCTGATCGCGGGCCGGGTCACCACCCAGTCCGGCAGGTACAAGATCTTCGTGACCGGCGGCGCCGGGCTGATCACGGTGGGCCTGGTGCTGCTGTCCCTGATGGGCGTCGGCACCACGCGCCTGACCTCGGGCCTCTACATGGCGGTGCTCGGCGCCGGCATGGGCTTCCTGATGCAGACCACGATGCTGATCGCGCAGAACAGCGTCGAGATGAAGGACATGGGCGTCGGCTCCTCGTCGGCCACCCTGTTCCGGACCATCGGCGGCTCGTTCGGCGTCGCGATCATGGGCGCGCTCTTCACCACCCAGGTGAAGGACACCATGATCGAGAAGCTCGGTGCCGCGGCCGGCGCGAAGATGACCGGCGGCGGCGCCCAGATGGACCCGAAGACGCTGCCGAGCCTGCCGGCGCCGGTGAAGGACGCGTACGCGCACGCGGTGTCCTCCGGCACGCACCAGGTGTTCCTGTGGGGCGCGATCATCAGCGTCATCGGCTTCGTCGCGGCGTGGTTCCTCAAGGAGGTCCCGCTGCGGGGCGGCCCGTCCGCCAAGCCGGACGAGGCTGACGCCTCGGTCGAGCGGCCGGTGGTCGTCGAGGCCGTCTGAGCCACACGAGTCGGCGAACGGCCCCTGGTGCACGAGTGGTTACGTGCACCAGGGGCCGTTCTCGTGCTCAGGCGCCGGTCAACTGCCCGCTCTTGACGGCCCCGACGAACGCCGACCAGCCGCCCGCCGGAAACACGAGCGCCGGCCCGAACGGGTCCTTGCTGTCACGGACGGGGACGAGACCGGGGAGGGCGGCGTCGGCGACCTCGATGCAGTCGCCGCCGTCGCCGTTGCTGTAGGTGCTCTTGCGCCAGGTGGCAGACGTGAGGAAATCGTCCGAGACCTCCACGCAGTTCGCGCCGTCGGGGTTGCTGTAGGTGCTCTTGCGCCAAGTGGCAGTGCTCAGGTCAATCCTGTTGCTGCGCGTCATCTCGATAGCCCCTTGCCGCTTCTTCGATCATGGCTAGGGACGCCTCAGGCGGCAGTGCGGCGGCCCTGAGCAGATCGTACGACTTCCGATAGGTCGTCACGAGCGGTGGGAAGTCGATGGTCTGGCCGGTGAATTCACCCTCGACGTAGACCAGTGGCGGTGCATCGGAGAAAGTCATGACCTTGGCGTGGCCCTGCATCAGCGGGTGCGTGGTGGTCGACGCCGGGAGGATCTGCAGAACGCTCTGTGTCGATCGGACCAGGCCGAGGATGTGGTCGAGTTGCTCGGCCATCTCCGCCGATGCGAGCACCGGCCTGCGGATCAAGTCCTCGCGGAGGATCGCCCAGTAGTAGGGGCGCTCCGCCTGCTTCCACACTTCGGCGCGCGCCATTCGGGCGCGGACCTTCTGCTGGACTTCTGCCGGATCTCCCCAAGGCTTGGCCGTCTCGTACAGCTTCCGCATGTACGCCTTGGTCTGCATCAGCCCGGGGAGGACGAACGGAGCCCAGTCCTCGATCGTCGTAGCCTGCTTCTCCAGGTCGGGGATGTCCGCGAAGTACGAGGGATGCCCGGACCGGCGCGCCTTGGCCGCGTCTTCACAACGGCGTTGGAAGAAACCGTCCGTGTTGAGCTTCTGGTCGACGTGGATCGCCAGGTCCATGGGCATGCCGCGTTCACCGCGTTCGATCTGGCTGAGGAGGGAGATGCCGCGGAAGGCCCCCTCGGCTAGCTGCTCAAGGGTGAGACCGGCTTTCTCCCTGCGGTAGCGCAGCTCGGCGCCGTAGAAGCTCTGCACATTCGCGGAGGGGTCGGGGTCTTTTCGAGGGGGCATAACTCACCGCCACTACTTGCTGGTTGCCCGTGCGCAACGCGTTTCCCTTCCAAAAGTACGACGCCCGACGTCACGCTGTGAGCGTTTCGTCACAATGCGCACAGGAAGGTGAACGGCCATGGATGACGTGCAGGAATGCGTCGAGGGGCTGCGGTCAGCGTTGGAGGCCAACGGGGTCACGTTGCCCTCGCTGGGCGTCGATCTGCCCTCGTTCGCGGGGACGTACCCGCCCCCGCTGGTCGCGCTGGGCAACTGCAACACGGCCACGGCGCGGCAGTTGGCCGAGGTGCTGCACAAGGCGGCCGGGCAGTGATGACGGTCCGGTTGCTCGCCGTGCCGAAGGAGGTGCCGTTGCTGCGGCGGGCGGTGCGGGCGCACCTCGGCGCGGGGGCGTCCAGCGAGGTCGAGCTCTGCGTCAGCGAGTTGGTCGGGAACGTGATCCGGCACGTCGGGGAGGGCACGCCCGTCACCGTGCACGTCGGGCGGACCGGGGACGGGCGGACGCGCGTCGAGGTGACCGATCCGGACCCGCGCGCCCTGCCCGTGCTGCTGCGGGCCGCCGTCGACGACGAGAACGGGCGCGGGATAGCGCTGCTGGACGCCGTCGCGCTGCGGTGGGGCGTGCGGCAGGGGGCGGCGGGCAAGACGGTCTGGTGCGAGGTGGCCGCGGAGCCGGCGACGCCGTAGGGCGCGGGCCGCTCGGGCCCGTCAGCGGTCCGGGAGTTGGATCACCGGGAAGCTGCCGGTGGCGGTCGGCGCGTTCTCCGGGAGCCAGAGGACCGAGACGGCGCCGGTCGAGCCGTCCGTCAGCTCGTCGGCGTTGCGGAAGGTGAGGCGGGCGCCCAGGACGCGGGCCTGGCCGACCGCGATGGTCAGGCCGAGGCCGTGGCCGACGCCGGCCCGGTCGCTGCTGCCGGTGCGGAAGCGGCTGGGGCCCTCGCGGAGCAGGGCCTCCGGGAAGCCGGTGCCGTGGTCGCGGACCCGGATGACGCGGCCCTCGACGGTGACCTCGATGGGCGGCTTGCCGTGCCGGGAGGCGTTGGCGATCAGGTTGCCGAGGATGCGTTCGAGGCGGCGGGGGTCGGTGGAGACCTCGGCGTCGCGCAGCACCTCGACACTGACGCCGGCGTCGAGGGTGCGGACCCGGCGCGTGACGAACTCGCCCAGGGCGACGTCCTGGAGTTCGGCGCGCTCGGCGTGGCCGTCCAGGCGGGCCACCTCCAGGACGTCCTCGACGAGGGTGCGCATGGCCTGGGCCCGGTCGCGGACCAGTTCGGAGGGGCGGCCGGGGGGCAGGAGTTCGGCGGCGGTCAGCAGGCCCGTCACCGGGGTGCGGAGTTCGTGCGCGATGTCGGCGGTCACCCGTCGTTCGGCCTCGATGCGCTGCTGGAGCGCGTCGGACATGGCGTCCACGGCCCAGGCCAGGTCGTCGGTCTCGTCGTGGACCCGGCCGCCGCCGACCTCGTCGCGGATCCGGACGGAGGTGTCGCCCTCGGCGAGCTTGCCGGCCGCCGCGGCGGCCTTCCGCAGCCGCTTGGAGAGCCGGCCGCCGACCAGGACGCCCAGGGCGCAGCCGCCGACGACGACGGCCGTGGAGCCGATCAGCAGCGCCTGGTCGAGGTCGTCGAGGACGGCGAAGCGGTCGGGGAAGCGGTCGTGGAGGGAGAGCACGCGGCCGTTGCCGAGGGGGGAGGCCGCCCACACCTCGGGGGCGGTCTCGCCGGTGTCCTCCAGGAAGGTGGCCCGTTCGCCCTCGTTGACCTCCTTGCGGAGGGCCTTGGGCAGCGCCGGGTCGTCGATCTTCGCGCCGAACTGGAGGCGGTTGGTGGACTCGAAGATCTTCTGCGTGAAGTTGAGGCGCTCGATCTGGACGTCGCGGCTGTTGTCGAGCATGGAGACGCGCGCGGCGTTGTGCACGACAAGGCTCAACGCCACGGCGACCAGCGCTCCGACGAGCGCGATCGCGGCGCTGAGTTTCCATCTGAGGCCCGTTCGCAGGGCCAGCCTGACCACCGGAGGTGTCAGCCTCTCAGCTTGTATCCGAAGCCGCGGACCGTCTCGATCCGGTCCTGGCCGATCTTGCCGCGCAGGCGTTGGACGTGGACGTCGACGACGCGGGTGTCGCCGCCCCAGCCGTAGTCCCACACCCGCTCCAGCAGCCGGTCGCGGGACAGGACGGTGTTCGGCGCGGTGGAGAACTCCAGCAGCAGCCGCATCTCGGTCGGGGTGAGCGCGACCGTCTCGCCGCCCTTGCGGACCTCCATGCCCTCCGTGTCGACCTCCAGGTCGCCGAAGCGCAGCACGGCCTCGGCGAGGCCGGCGGCGTCCGCCGCGCCGGTGCCCGCGCGGTCGTCCGGGCCGCTTGCGTGGCCGAAGCGGCGCAGCACGGCGCGGATCCGGGCGACCAGCACGGCACCGTCGAACGGCTTGGTGACGTAGTCGTCGGCGCCGGCCTCCAGGCCGAGCACCACGTCGATCGAGTCGGCGCGCGCCGACAGCATGATCACGGGGACCGTGGACTCGTCGCGGATGCGGCGGCACAGGCTGACGCCGTCGAGCCCGGGGACCATCACGTCGAGCAGGGCGATGTCGGGGCGGTCGGCGCGGAACGCCTCCAGGCCCGCCAGCCCGTCGGGCATGGCGGTGACCACGAATCCGTCGCGCTCCAGCGCGAGTTGGGTGGCCTCGCGGATGACGTCGTCGTCCTCGACGAAGAGGACGTGGGTGTCGGCCATGCGGTTGTCAGCCCTCCGCTCCCGTGGTGCCGACGACGGGGCCGGCGGTGTCGTCCGGGGTGTCGTCGACGGTGGTCTTGCTGTAATCGGTGTGGTACCGGTCGTACTCGGTGAAGTGGTCGTTCGCCCAGCGGTACGTCATGACATCTTCCCCCGAGGGGCAGCACACCTTGTCGCCGGTGTCGTAGGTCTGGCGGGAGACCTCCAGCTCGCCCTTGTCCACGCCGGCGTAGACCGACGGCTGCTCGTTCGCGTACACGTTGTCATACCCGTCCGCGGAGCCGGGCCGCTCGCGGTAGACGTACGCGCCGAGACCGACGGAATCCGCGCAGGTCATGACGTTGACGATGACGTCGGGGGACTTGCTGCCGGTCAGTGAGGCGTAGGTCACCTCTATCGGGTACTCGTTCGCCGCGCACGGCTTGGCGACGGCGCGCTTCACGTCGGCGCTGACCTTCGGGTCGGCGGCGAGCAGCTTGACCGCGTTGACCTTCTTGTAGTGCGTGCTGGGCGCGGGCGCCGGCGCGGCGCTCACCGCGCCCCGGGGTGCGGGAGTGTTGCTGGCGGTGCCTTCCTTGCGGATGCCCTCGCCACCGGGATTGCAGCCGGCCAGCAAAAGGCCGACGGCGGCCACCCCCGCAGTGGCCGCGCCGCCCTTGGTCAAGCTGCTTCTGGTCAGGCTTCTGGTCAGCCTGTTTCTGGACAATCCGCTCCCGCTCACCGTGCCGCTCGCACAGCCGCCGTTCCTGTTGCCACCGGGTGCCCGGCCGCCGGTCTCCCTGAGATTGTCGCGCGCCAAGCTGTGAGGCGGGCTGTGGGCTTGGTTACGTCACCGGCCGTGCCGCCGGGCCTGCTTCCCGTCGCGCGGCGGGGCGCGGTCCGCTCGCGCGGCGCGCCGTCGGCCGCCCGGACCGGTGCGCGGCCGCTCAGGCCGCGCAACGCTCCTGCTCCCCGCGCTCCAGGATCCGCGCGTCTATGTCGCGGTTCTCCAGCTCCTGGCGGAGCCGGGCGAGGGCGCGGTGCAGGGTGCTCTTGACGGTGCCGGTGGACATGCCGAGCGCCGCCGCGGTCTCCTCGGTGCTCATCTGCTCCCAGTGGCGCAGCACGACGACGCTGCGCTGCTTGGGGGCGAGCACGCCGAGGATGTCCATCAGCAGGGCGCGGTCGGCGCGCTGCTCGGAGCCGTCGTCGACGCTGGCGTCCGGGAGCTGCTCGGTGGGCACCTCTTCGAGCTTGCGGGCGCGCCACCACTCGGTCCGGGTGTTGATCATGACGCGGCGGAGGTAGGCGTCCGCCAGCGACTTGTCCGCGATGCCGTCCCAGCGGCCGTAGGTGCGGACCAGGGCCGTCTGGAGGAGGTCCTGGGCGTCGACGGGATCCGGCACCAGGCGCCGGGCGCTGCGCAGCAGGGCATCCTGCCGGGTCCGCACGTACTCTTCAAAGTCCAGTACCTTGCCGCCGCTGGTCGCCATCCCGACGCCTCCGATCCGCTTTCGTTTCCCCGCGTTGTCCGTGCCGGCGGTCATCTCCAGCACGAGAAAGACGCTACGGAGGGGGTGTTGCGACGTAATGTGCGTCGGCCACTCAACGAGTGCACGGAAAACCGTCGGTTGTGTAACAGCCCGCTGAGGGTCATACCTCGGACGGACGGGGGCCGGAACGGCGTCATACTCGCGGCGGATGAGAGGCCCCCACCAGGGGGGACGAAGGTCCCGAGCGCGACTCATGAGGCGCTTGCGACCACCCGCGAGGGACAGAACCCGCCATATCGGGACGCTATTCAGTCAGTTCCATGGGCGAGCGGTTTGCGACGGTGCCCCGTCGCCCCCCTACCGGTGGCCCCACGCCTACGGGCGCGGCCCCAAAGGGGTCCGCGCCCGTAGAAGACGAGGAAAACGGCGGCGACGTCACATGACGGGACCGTGACGTAGCCGACGCCGGCCGAGGGGAACGCTCACGAGTGCGGCAGCCGGTAGCGGCCGCCGCCCAGCGGCTCCACCAGACCGTCCGACACCAGCCCGTCCAGTGCGCGGGCCCGCTGCACCGGCTCGTCCCACACCGCGTCCAGGGCGCCCTGCGGCACCGGCGCCACCGCCTCCCGCAGGACCGCGAGCAACTTGCCGCGCACCTGGCGGTCGGTCCCGGCGTACGCCTGGGTGCGGCGCGGCGGCCCCTCGTGGGCCGGCGACCCGGCCTGCCGCCAGGCGCACTGCGCGACGATCGGGCAGCGGTGGCACTCGGGGCCGCGCGCGGTGCACACCAGCGCGCCCAGCTCCATGGTGGCCGCCGCCCAGCGCGCCGCGAGGTCCTCGTCCCCGGGCAGCAGGGCGCGGGCGAGCTTGCGCTCGGCGGCGGTGGTGGCGTTCGGCGGGTACTGGCGGCCGGTGACGGCACGGGCGAAGACCCGGCGGACGTTGGTGTCGAGCACCGCGTGCCGCTGCCCGTAGGCGAAGGAGGCGACGGCCGCCGCGGTGTACTCGCCGACGCCGGGCAGCGCCAGCAGCTGGGCGTGTTCACGGGGGACGTCGCCGCCGTGGCGCTCCTGTATGGCGGAGGCCGCGGCGTGCAGGCGCAACGCGCGCCGCGGGTAGCCGAGCCGGCCCCAGGCGCGCACCGCCTCGCCGGGCGGCTCCGCGGCGAGGTCGGCCGGCCGCGGCCAGCGGGCCAGCCACTGCTCGTACACCGGCAGCACCCGGCTGACCGGCGTCTGCTGGAGCATGAACTCGCTCACCATCACGCCCCAGGCGCCCGCCTCGGGGCGGCGCCAGGGCAGGTCGCGGGCGTGCTCGGCGAACCAGTCGGTGACCGGGCCGTGCAGCCCGGTCCCGTCCGTGGCCTCCGCGGCCGATGCGGCGGCGGAGGCGTTCTCGGCGGCGGGGGTCAGGGCACTGGGAATGGCATGCGTGGAAGTCATGGCACTGCCGATCCTGGCACGCCCGCCCGCCCCCGAGAAACGCACCGGCCCCGCCCCGCCGCGCGCCCACCCACTCGCAGGAAGGGCGACCGGTACCGGGCCGGGCTCCGCGGGGCCGCGCCGGGCGTCGGGCGGCGGGCCGGTGCGGCCGGGACGGCGGGGGCGTACGAGGATGCGGGCATGGAGGAGACGAGCGGTACCCAGGACGCCGGCGGCCCCACGGAAGGGGCCGCCCGAGCGGGCTGCCCGGACGGCATCCGACGGGCACTGGCCGAGCACACCACCGTGACGCTGGCCTACGCGGACGAGGACGGGCCGCAGGCGTGCGCGGTCCTCTACGCCGCCGGCACGACCCCCGACGGGGCGCCGGCGCTGTACTTCGTCACCGCGGCGCACACCCGGCACGGCCGGGCCCTGGGCCGGCCCGGCGCCCGGGCGGCGTTCACGGTGCAGCGGGACGGCCAGGAGTGGAGCGGACTGAGAGGGGTTCAGGGGCGCGGCGGCTGCCGCCCGTTGAACGGCGCCGAGCGGGACGCCGGCTGGCGCACCTACACCGCGCGCTTCCCCTTCGTCGCCGCCGACGACCGGCTGCGCGCGGCCCTGGAGCGGACCGCGCTGTGGGAGCTGCGCCCGGACTGGCTGCGGCTGATCGACAACGCGCAGGGTTTTGGCCACAAGGAGGAGTGGGGGGCGTAGTACCCCTCGCGGGGGGGGCGCCCGGTGGGCGGGCGCCGGCTACGCCGCCACCAGGACCCGCCAGCGGCCGTCCCGCAGCCGCAGGACCAGGCGGGTCACCGGCCCGGTGAGCAGCGCCGCGCTCAGCGCCGCGACCAGGGTGCCCACGCCGAGGCCGACCAGGACGTCGTGCGGGTAGTGCACGCCGACGAAGACCCGCGAGAAGCCGGTGAGCAGCGCGACCGGCAGGGCCAGCCACAGGGCCGCCCGCCAGGCCAGGACGATGCCGACGGCCAGCGCCGCGGCGAGCGTCGAGTGGTTGCTGGGGAAGGACCAGTCGCCGTGCGGCGGGCACGGCACGATCGGGGTGGGCGCGCCGGCCACCGCGCGGCACGGCCGTTCCTCGGTCACCAGGCTCTTGACGACCTCGCTCAGGACGTAGGCGAGCAGGGTGGCCACCGGCACCAGCAGCGCCCGGGCGACCCGGTGCGCGTCGATGCCGCGGGCCCGCCACCACCCCAGCACGGCGACGGCCATGAGGAGCAGCAGCCCGCCGGAGGTGCCGATGTCGGCCAGGGTGCGGAGCCAGTCCGGGGACCGGTGGGCGAGGCCGGTCACGTCGAGGTAGAGCGCGGTGCTGTTCATGGCCGATGACGGTACGGAACCAGGTGGCCGACGCGGTATCTGACGACAGGTCAGTCAACGGGGCGGGCCGGACGGCGCACGGACGGGACGGGCGGTGGCGCGGGCGAGAAGTGCCGGTATGGGCGACTGCGGACCGTCACCGGGCTGATGATGGGAAAAGTTGCCGCCCGATGCGGCGGGTACTGGCCGGTGCCGGTCCGGATCTCTCGTAGAGTTTTCGCGTGGGATCACTGCGCAATCCGATCGGGCCGCTTCCCTCCTCCATCTACTGGCGGCGGAGGGCCGTTGCGCTGGCCGTCGTCGTCCTCCTCCTCGCCCTGGTGGTGTGGGTGCTCGCCATGGGCGGCAACGACGAGAAGACGGCCAACGAGGGCAAGGGCGCGCAAGGATCCGGACCCGCTGCTTCCATCACGCCGGGGCCGGCGCCCAGCGGCCCGGCGATCGGTCAAAAGCCCGGCGGCCGAGACGAGTCGGGTGCCGGCGGGGCCGACGGCGGTTCGGGCGCCGGCACGACGGGCGGCGCCGGCTCGGACGGCGGCAGCGGGGGCGCCGGCGGGGGCGCCGGCGGCGGCTCGGGGGCCGGCGGTGCCGGATCCGGTCCGGCGCCGATCGGCCAGGCCGCCGGCGGGGACGCCGTCGCGGCCGGCCCGTCCCTCGCCAACTGCGGCTCCGACACCGTGAAGTTGACACTGAAGAGCGTCAAGAACTCCTACGCACCCGGCGACAAGCCGAAGTTCGAGCTGGCCGTGCAGAACTCCGGCGGCACGGCCTGCAAGGTGGACCTCGGGCGCAAGGCGGCGGTGCTCACCATCACCGACACCGCCGGCGACGACCGGGTGTGGGCCTCCGACGACTGCGCGACCGGCGCCGGCCCGGCACTGCTCCAGATCCCCGCCAAGGGCACCGTGACCCGCACCGTCGAGTGGGACCGGCACGCCAGCGGCCCCCAGTGCGCCACGCCCAGCGCCGCCGCGGTCCCGGCCGGCACGTACCTGATCGAGGCGAAGGCGCCGGGGCTGGCGGCGGTCCACACCTCGTTCGTCCTGGCCAAGGACTGAGCCGAGGGCCGCGTGGCGCGGCGCCGCCCCGGGCCGCGCCGGCACCCCGCGGAGGCGCCGCCTCCGCAAGTTCCGCTCTCAGAGGATCTGCTCACAGCAGGCCCCGGTGGTGACGGCCCGTCCGCACGGGCACAGTCGCCGTCATGAAGCTTCTGATTCTGGGCGGTACGGAGTTCGTCGGACGGGCCGTGGCCGAGGCGGCGCTGGCCCGCGGCTGGGACGTCACGGTCTTCCACCGGGGACGGCACCCGGCCCCCGAGGGGGTCACCGTGCGGCACGGCGACCGGTTGGCGGCGGGCGGACTGGCCGCCCTGGAGGACGGCGCGTGGGACGCCGTCGTGGACACCTGGAGCGCCGCGCCGGTGGCCGTCAGCAACGCGGCCCGGCTGCTGGCCGACCGGGCGGTGACGTACGCGTACGTCTCCACCGTCTCCGTCTACGCCTATCCGCCCACCCAGCGGATCAGCGAGACGGCACCGCTGGTGACGGGGGCCGACCCGGCGGCCACCGACGCCGACGACTACGCGCGGGCCAAGCGGGGCGGCGAACTCGCCGCGCTCGACGCGTTCGGGGCCGACCGGACGCTGCTGATCCGCCCCGGACTGATCCTCGGCCCGCACGAGAACATCGGGCGGCTGCCGTGGTGGCTGACCCGGATCGCCCGCGGCGGCCCGGTCCTCGCGCCCGGCCCCCGCGACCTGCCGTTGCAGTACATCGACGCCCGGGACCTCGCGGAATGGACCCTGGACGCCGTGGCCCACGGGCGGTCCGGCCCGTACAACCTGGTGAGCGAGCCGGGACACACCACCATGGGCGAACTGTTGGAGAGCTGCGTGCGGGCCACCGGGGCGTCGGCCGAACTGCGCTGGACGGCACCCGAGGACGTGCTGGCGGCGGGCATCGCACCGTGGACGGAGCTGCCGGTCTGGCTGCCGCCGGGCGAACTCCACGACACGATGCACGGCGCCGACGTCGCCGCGGCGGTCGCGGCCGGGCTGCGCTGCCGGCCGGTCGAGGAGACGGTGGCGGACACCTGGGCGTGGCTCGGCCGCCTCGGCGGAGTGGCGCCGCAGCGCCCGGACCGGCCGGCGCTGGGGCTGCCGGCGGAGAAGGAGGCGGCGGTGCTGGAGCGGTGACCGGCGGCACCGCGCCGGGGCCCGGCCCGTCCGGCGGCATCGCGAGGAGGCCCGCCCCGGCCGGCGATTGATCTCGATCGGTGATGGCTGCGGGCGCGGATCGCGCGTTGTTCGGCACCGCCGGCACGGCTTGACTCGGGGTCAGGCGGACGCACCGCCGGACCCCAGCCAGGACGGGAGCACCCCATGAACAGCATCGGACCCAAGGACGTGGTGCAGCGCTACTTCGCGGCGCTGGCGGCCGGCGACCAGGACGCGATCCGGGACTCGTGGGCCGAGGACGGCAGCTGCTGGTACGGCGGCGACCTCCCGATCTCCGGCACGTGGCAGGGCCGGGACCAGGTGATCAACGGCTTCCTCGCGACCGCGTTCGCCCATCTCGACCCGGACCGGGAGGTCGGCGTGCGGGTCACCAACGTCTTCGGCGAGGGCGAGCAGGTGCTCGTCGAATGGGACTCCTGGGCGACCGGGAAGACCGGCCGGCCCTACGAGCAGAAGAACACCGCCGTCTTCACCGTCCGCGGCGGCAGGATCGCCGACATGCGGGAGTACGCCGACACCCAGCACTGGGAGCGCGCCCTCGTCGCCGACCCGGCCTGAAGACGGGGGCGCTTCCTTGAGGGGGCGGCTTCCCTGAAGGTCGGGCTCGCCTGAGGGGCGGGGGAGCTTCCCTGAGAGGCGGGCTCGCCTGAGGGGTGGGCGGGCTTCCCTGCGGGGGCGAAGGATTCCCTACGGGGGGTGCGAACAGATCCCGTAGGGGGTGTGAGCGCCCCCTACGGGGCCTCAACGGGGTGGCGGGGGTAGGTATTCCGAGCTCGTGGGCGGGCCCCGGACGTCCCCTAGACGTACCGCTCCAGGATCGACGACTCCGCCAGGCGGGAGAGGCCCTCGCGGACCGAGCGGGCGCGGGTTTCGCCGACGCCCTCGACGGCCTGGAGGTCGTCGACGCTGGCGGCGAGGAGCTTCTGGAGCCCGCCGAAGTGGTCGACGAGGCGGTCGATGACCGCGCCGGGGAGGCGGGGGACCTTCGCCAGCAGGCGGAAACCGCGCGGCGAGACCGCCGAGTCCAGCGTCTCGGGCGCGCCGCTGTAGCCCAACGCGCGGGCCACGATGGGGAGTTCGAGCAGCTCCGGATGGCTGAGGGCGTCCAGGTCGGCCAGCGCCTCGGCGACCGTGCGGGAGCGCTTGGCGGTGGGCTCGGGGACGTAGTCCCGGGCGACCAGCTCGCGCTCCGGCTCCACGCCGGCGATCAGCTCTTCGAGCTGGAGGGTCAGCAGGCGGCCGTCGGTGCCCAACTCGACGACGTACTCGGCGATCTCGGTGGCGATGCGGCGGACCATCTCCAGGCGCTGGGCGACCGCGGAGACGTCGCGGACCGTGACCAGGTCCTCGATCTCCAGGGCGGACAGGGTGCCGGCGACCTCGTCCAGGCGGAGCTTGTAGCGCTCCAGGGTGGCCAGCGCCTGGTTGGCGCGGGAGAGGATCGCCGCGGACTCCTCCAGTACACGCCGCTCGCCGTCCACGTAGAGCGCGATCAACCGCATCGACTGGCTGACCGAGACCACCGGGAAGTTGGTCTGGATGGAGACCCGCTGCGCGGTGCGGTGGCGGGTGCCGGTCTCCTCGGTGGGGATGGAGGCGTCCGGCACCAACTGCACGCCGGCCCGCAGGATCTTGGTGATGTCCTTGTCGAGCACCAGCGCGCCGTCGAGCTTGCACAGCTCGCGCAGCCGGGTCGCGGTGAACTCGACGTCCAGCACGAAGCCGCCCGTGCACATCGACTCGACGGACTTGTCGAAGCCGAGGACGATCAGGCCGCCGGTGTTGCCGCGGAGAATGCGCTCCAGGCCGTCCCGCAGGGCCGTGCCGGGCGCGACGGCGCTGAGCGAGGCGCGCATCAGGCTCTCGGTGCCGGAGGTCCCTCCGGACCTGCCGGGAGACGACGCCCGGTCGTTCGCTGCCACTGCACTCCTCCGTCGCATGGTCTGTCGGCCCGGGCCGTCCGGCCGGTGCCGCGGTGCGTACCACATGGAGGGTATCCGGGGAGTTACGCAGCCGGCGGTGGGACGGCGGTGACGGGTGAGACCGGGGCAAAGTCTACCGGCGCGCCTCTTCCGCCCGCGGGGCCTCCCGGCGGACCCGCTTGGGCAGCACGGAGAGCGCCTGGCCGACGTCGGCGACCTCCAGGACCCGCATCCCGTCGGGGATCTTGCCGGGGTCGGAGGGGACCAGGGCGTGCGTGAAGCCGAGCCGGGCGGCCTCCGCCAGGCGGCGCTGGACGCCGGTGACCCGCCGGACCTCCCCGGCCAGGCCGACCTCGCCGATCGCGACGAGGTTCTTGGGCAGCGGGGTGTCGCTGGCGGCGCTGGCCAGCGCGAGGGCGACCGCGAGGTCGGCGGCCGGCTCGCTGAGCTTCACCCCGCCGACCGTGGCGCTGTAGATGTCGCGCTTGCCGAGGGCGCTGATCCGGCCGCGCTGCTCCAGGACGGCGAGCATCATCGACACCCGGGAGGTCTCCAGGCCGGAGGTGGTGCGCCGGGGGGACGGGATCTGCGAGTCGACGGTCAGCGCCTGCACCTCGGCGACCAGCGGGCGGCGGCCCTCCAGGGTGACCGTCAGGCAGGTGCCGGGCACCGGCTCGGCGCGGCGGGTCAGGAACAGGCCGGAGGGGTCGGCGAGGCCGGTGATGCCCTCGTCGTGCAGCTCGAAGCAGCCGACCTCGTCGGTGGTGCCGTAGCGGTTCTTCACACCGCGGACCAGGCGGAGCCGGGCGTGCCGGTCGCCCTCGAAGTGCAGGACGACGTCGACCAGGTGCTCCAGCAGGCGGGGGCCGGCGATGGCGCCGTCCTTGGTGACGTGGCCGACCAGGAGGGTGGACATGCCGCGCTCCTTGGACGCCCGGATCAGGGCGCCGGCGACCTCCCGGACCTGGGCCATGCCGCCGGGGGCGCCGTCGATCTCGGGCGAGGCGACGGTCTGCACGGAGTCCAGGACCAGCAGCGAGGGCTTGACGCTGTCCAGATGGCCGAGGACGGCGGACAGGTCCGTCTCGGCGGCCAGGTAGAGGTCGTCGTCGAGCGCGCGGATGCGGTCGGCGCGCAGCCGGACCTGGCTGGCGGACTCCTCACCGGTCACGTAGAGCGTGCGGTGCTCGGCGGAGGCGGCCTTGGCGGCCACGTCCAGCAGGAGGGTGGACTTGCCGACGCCGGGCTCGCCGGCCAGCAGCACCACCGCGCCGGGCACCAGCCCGCCGCCCAGCACGCGGTCCAGCTCCGGCACGCCGGTCGAGCGGGCGGTGGCCTGCTTGCCGTCGACCTGGCCGATGGGCAGCGCGGCGGTGGTGACCCGGCCGGGCGCGGTGGTGCGCACCGCGGGGGTGCCGCCGAACTCCTCGACCGTGCCCCACGCCTGGCACTCCGGGCACCGGCCGAGCCACTTCGCGGTGGTCCAGCCGCACTCGGTGCAGCGGTACGAGGGGCGCTCCTTGGCCGACGATTTGCGAGTTGCCATGACGCCACCGTAGCGGCGGGGTGTGACAGCGGGTGGTGCGCGGGCCCCCGGCGAGCGCGGGGAGACGGCCGCGGCGGCCGTTGCGCCGACCGGGTGGCGTGCGCCGTGCGCATGCGACGGGCATTTAGCAGATCCGTGTCCCCTTTTGAGGGAGATGGTCACCCGTAAGGGTTAAAAGTGCCCCTGCTGCACAGGTGTGGCTGCATCATCCGCCTACCGTCGCCGGGGTGATGAGCAGCAGGCCCGAGCACCCTACGCACACCACCGGCGCACTCCGGTCGCGCACCGCCGCGCCGCGCCGGCACCGGCCGCAGACCGAAGGGCGGCCCGGCCGCCCCGAGCACCAGGACCGCTACGAGCCCCATCTGGACGGGTTGTTCACCTACTGCCTGTCCGTGCTGTGCGAGCACGACGCGGCGGCCGTGGTCCTGGGCGAGACCCTCGCCCTCGCCGAGCGCCAGTACGGCCGCCGCCCCGGCGATCCCGCCCTCTTCCGCCCGTGGCTCTACGCCCTGGTCCGCTGGGCGTGCCTGCGCCGGCTCGCCGAGCAGGCCGCCCCGGACGCCGTCGCCCCGCCCGACCCCGGACGGACGCCGGCCCGGCAGCGCGAACTCGCCGCGCTGGCCTGGCCGGAGGCGGCCGGCACCACTCCCGAGCAGCGCGAGGTGCTGGAGCTGGCGGTGCGCCACCGGCTCGCACCGGAGGAGATCGCCGCGGTGACCGGCGCCGACCCGGCCGCCACCCGCACGCTGCTGGCCGCGGCGTCCTGCGAGGTGGAGCGGACCCGGGCGGCGCTGGCGGTGGTGGAGTTCGGGCGGTGCCCGGACGTCGCCCGGCTGGCCGGGGACGGTCAGATGCTGCTGGGCGCGGCGCTCCGCCGGGAGCTGGTGCGGCACGTCGACGACTGCGCGGAGTGCCGCCGGACCGCCGAGCGGGCCACCGCCGCCGGCCCCTGGCCGGGCACCGCACCGGCCGAACAGGGCGCGCTGGCGCTGGTCACCGCTGACCGGGCGGCGGTGTGCACGGCGCTGGCGGCGGCCCGGACGTCCCGGTCGGGGCGGGCCGTGGGGCTGCCGGGGACCGCTCCGACCGGCGCCGGGCGGAGCGGTGGAGCAAACGGTTCTCCACGCTATGACCGCAGGGGTTTCCCGGTCGCCCCCACCGACCGGTCCGCGCGCCGCCGACGCCGTCGCCACCGTGCTCTGACCACCACCGTCGTGGCCACGGTGCTGGCGGCGCCGGTGCTCGCCCTGTGGGCGGCGTACCGCAACGCCCCGGAGGCGGGCGAGACGGACGTGCTGCCGACGGTGGCGGCCCACGAGGCCCAGGGCTCGCTCACCGGCGACCGGCTCGACGGCCGCCCCTACGAGAACGCGGGCAACGCCCGGCCCACGTCCCCGCGTCCGGACCCCCCGGTCGGCGACGGCACGTCGGACGTCTCGGTCGCGGTGCAGAGCCCGGACGCCGGCCCGACGCCGCCCGACGGCCGGGAGCAGCACGGGCCGGGCCGGCTGACGGTCGACGCGCAGCCCGCCGAGGGCACCACCGTCATCACGATCCGCGCCTCCGGCGGCACCCCGGTGCGCTGGCGGGCGGCGACCGGCGCGCCCTGGCTCCAGATGAGCCACACCGCGGGCGAGCTGCAACCAGGCCAGAGCGCCCGGATCACCGTCTACGTCGACCACGACCGGGAACCCGAGGGCCACTGGCGCACCAAGGTCGCCATCGAGCCCGGCGGCACCGTCGTGAAGCTGGAGGGGCACGGCGTGCCGGAGCCCGCCCCGGGGCCGGGCGTCCCCTCGTCCGGCGATCCCGGCCCGGAGCCCACCCGGCCGTCGCCGCGGCCGACCCGGCCCGCCCCGACGCACCCGGCGCCGTCCCCGACGCCCACCCGCACCGGCAGCCCGACACCGAGCACGGGACCCACCCCGCCGCCGAAGCCGTCGCACACCACGAGGCCGCCGCAGTGAGGCCCGGGCGCCGGGGCGCGCCGGGCCCAGGGGCCGTCGGCTACTCGGTGCCGGCGGCCGGCGGCTTCGGGTCGGCCGGGTGCGGCGCCAGCGGCAGTTGCGCGGCCAACCGCTGCTCGCACAGCTCGACGAGCTTGGCGTAACCGGCCTCGCCCATCAGCTCGGTCAACTCCGGCCGGTACGTGACGTAGACGGGGTCGCCGGCGCCGTGCGCGGAGGTCGCGGAGGTGCACCACCAGTGCAGGTCGTGACCGCCGGGGCCCCAGCCGCGGCGGTCGTACTCGCCGATGGTGACCTGGAGGATCTGGGTGTCGTCCGGCCGGTCGATCCAGTCGTAGGTGCGCCGCACCGGCAGCTGCCAGCAGACGTCCGGCTTGGTCTCCAGGGGCTCGCGGCCCTCGCGGAGCGCGAGGATGTGCAGCGAGCAGCCGGCGCCGGCGGCGAAGCCGGGGCGGTTCTGGAAGATGCAGGAGCCCTGCCAGCGGCGGGTCTGCCGCTCGCCGTCCTCGTCCTCCTCGATCCACCCGGAGTCGGTGCCGACGTCGTGGAACTGCCACAGGTCGGGGGTGAGCCGCGCCACGTGCTGCGCGACGCGCTCCTCGTCCTCCTCGTCGGAGAAGTGCGCGCCGAGCGTGCAGCAGCCGTCGTCCGCGCGGCCGGCCTGGATGCCCTGGCAACCACTGCCGAAGATGCAGGTCCAGCGGGAGGTCAGCCAGGTCAGGTCGCAGCGGAAGAGCTGCTCGTCGTCGCCGGGGTCGGGGAAGGTGACCCAGGCGCGGGCGAAGTCGAGGCCGACCTCGTCGGCCGTGGCCCCGTCGCCGGACCGCGCGGCCGCAGCGGCCCTGGCGCGCCGCTTTTCTTCCTTCTTCAGGGCTTTTTCGTGCTTCGCCTGTTTCGTCTTTGCCACGGGTCCAGCGTACGGCCGGCACCCAGTGTCTCCCGTCACGGCAGTAGGTTTCCCCGTATGAGACTCGGTGTCCTCGATGTGGGTTCGAACACGGTCCACCTGCTGGTGGTCGACGCACACCCCGGCGCGCGCCCGCTGCCCGCCTACTCGCACAAGGCGGAACTGCGCCTGGCCGAACTCCTCGACGAGGACGGCGCCATAAACGAGGCCGGGGTCCACCGCCTGGTGCGCACCATCCAGGAGGCGATGCAGGTCGCCGAGGACAAGGGCGTCGAGGACGTGCTCCCGTTCGCCACCTCCGCAGTCCGCGAGGCCACCAACGGCGAGGAGGTGCTGCGCCACGTCACCGAGGAGACCGGGGTCACCCTCCAGGTGCTCTCCGGTGAGGACGAGGCGCGGCTGACGTTCCTGGCCGCCCGCCGCTGGCTGGGCTGGTCGGCCGGCCGGCTGCTCGTCCTCGACATCGGCGGCGGCTCGCTGGAGATCGCCTACGGCCTGGACGAGGACCCGGACGTGGGCGTCTCCCTGCCGTACGGCGCCGGCCGGCTGACCGGCAGCGGGCTGCGCGCCGACCCGCCGGACCCGGAGGACGTCCGGGCGCTGCGCCGCCAGGTACGCGCCGGCATCGCCCGGGTGGTGAGCGACTTCTCCCGCTACGGCACGCCCGACCAGATCGTCGGGACCTCCAAGACCTTCAAGGCGCTGGCCCGGATCGCGGGCGCGGCACGCTCGGCGGAGGGCCTGTACGTGCAGCGCGAGCTGTCCCGCAAGAAGTTGGAGGAGTGGGTGCCGCGGCTGGCGCGGATGAACGCGCAGGAGCGGGCCGCCCTGCCGGGGGTCTCCGAGGGGCGGGCGCGGCAGTTGCTGGCCGGGGCGCTGGTGGCCGAGGCGGCGATGGACCTGTTCGGCGTGGAGACGTTGGAGATCTGCCCGTGGGCGCTGCGGGAGGGCGTCATCCTGCGGCGGCTGGACCACCTGCCGGTGCCGTAGGGACGGGCGGCCCGCACGCCGCGGTGGTGGGCGCGCAGCCCTCGCGGGGGCGCCGCCGGGGAGCGCGGCAGCCTGCCCCCTCCCCGGCGATGCGGCGGAGATCACATCGCGAGTGGGGATCCGGGACGCCACAGGCGTTGTACGGGGTCTCCGGTGTCACAGGCGTCCCGTCGGGTCGCCGTGGCGGTCCTCACGTCCTGCCCCGTGCGGGAATCCGGCCCGTACGCTGTCCCTCGTGACAGAGCCAGTGGTGCGCATCCCTGACGCGAAGGTCGCGCTGTCCACGGCTTCGGTCTATCCGGAGTCGACGGCGACGGCCTTCGAGATCGCCGCGCGCCTGGGCTACGACGGCGTCGAGGTCATGGTGTGGACCGACCCGGTCAGCCAGGACATAGAGGCGCTCCGCCGGCTCTCCGACTACCACGGCGTGCCGGTGCTGGCCGTGCACGCGCCCTGCCTCCTGATCACCCAGCGGGTCTGGTCCACCGACCCGTGGGTCAAGCTCCAGCGCGCCCGCACGGCGGCGGAGAAGCTGGGGGCGTCCACGGTCGTGGTGCACCCGCCGTTCCGCTGGCAGCGCGGCTACGCGCGGGAGTTCGTCCGCGGCATCTGGCGGATGGAGGGCGAGACGGACGTCCGGTTCGCGGTCGAGAACATGTACCCCTGGCGGTACCGCGACCGCGAGATGCTCGCCTACGCCCCGGACTGGGACCCCACCAACGACGACTACCGGCACTTCACCGTCGACCTCTCGCACACCGCCACCGCCCGCCACGACGCCATGGCGATGGTCGAGCGGATGGGCGACCGGCTGGCCCACGTCCACCTCGCCGACGGCAACGGCTCCGCCAAGGACGAGCACCTGGTGCCGGGGCGCGGCAGCCAGCCCTGCGCGGAGCTGCTGGAGCGGCTGGCCGGCACCGGGTTCGACGGCCACGTGGTCGTCGAGGTCAACACCCGCCGAGCGATGTCCGCCGCCGAACGCGAGGCCGACCTGGCCGAGGCACTGGCCTTCACCCGCCTCCACCTGGCGTCCCCGACCTGGGTCCCCGGCAAGTAGCCGCCCCGCGACGCACCGTCGTGACGAAGGGGGCCGTCCGCACTGCGGTCGGGCATCTCACATACCGGAGACAGTGTCCGGATCTTGGATCAAGAGCGTAATCTCGGGATCAGCTGCTGTATGGCACCGCTGCCGTACGTACGTAACCCGAGGGAGTGACCATCGTGCCCGAGCTGAGGTCCCGCACCGTTACCCATGGCCGCAACATGGCGGGCGCCCGCGCCCTTATGCGGGCATCGGGCGTAGCGAGCGAGGACATCGGCAAGCCGATCGTCGCGGTCGCCAACTCCTTCACCGAGTTCGTGCCCGGCCACACCCACCTCGCCCCCGTCGGCCGGATCGTCTCCGACGCCATCCGGGCCGCCGGCGCGGTGCCCCGCGAGTTCAACACCATCGCCGTCGACGACGGCATCGCGATGGGCCACGGCGGCATGCTGTACTCCCTGCCGTCCCGCGACCTGATCGCGGACTCGGTCGAGTACATGGTCGAGGCGCACTGCGCCGACGCGCTGATCTGCATCTCCAACTGCGACAAGATCACCCCGGGCATGCTGATGGCCGCGATGCGGCTCAACATCCCGGTGGTCTTCGTCTCCGGCGGCCCGATGGAGGCCGGCCAGGCCACCCTCGTCGACGGCACCGTCCGCAAGCTGGACCTGATCGACGCGATGGTCGACGCCGCCAACGACAGCATCTCCGACGCCGACGTGCTGCGGATCGAGGAGAACGCCTGCCCGACCTGCGGCTCCTGTTCCGGCATGTTCACCGCCAACTCCATGAACTGCCTGACGGAGGCCATCGGCCTCTCGCTGCCCGGCAACGGCTCGGTGCTCGCCACCCACACCGCCCGCCGCGCCCTCTACGAGAACGCCGGCCGCACGGTCGTGGAGATCACCAAGCGCTACTACGAGGACGGCGACGAGTCCGTCCTGCCGCGCAACATCGCCACCCGCGCCTCCTTCGAGAACGCCATGGCCCTCGACATCGCCATGGGCGGCTCGACCAACACGATCCTGCACCTGCTGGCCGCCGCCCAGGAGGCCGGCCTCGACTACGACCTCACGGACATCGACGCGGTCTCCCGCCGCGTCCCGTGCCTGGCCAAGGTCGCCCCGAACGTCGCCCCCGGCGGCACGTACTACATGGAGGACGTGCACCGCGCCGGCGGCATCCCCGCCATCCTCGGCGAGCTGTACCGCGGCGGCATGCTCAACGAGGACGTGCACTCCGTGCACGCCGCCACCCTCGCCGAGTGGATCAAGACCTGGGACGTGCGCGGCGGTTCGCCGTCCGCCGAGGCCGTCGAACTGTGGCACGCCGCCCCCGGCTGCCAGCGCTCGGCCAGCGCCTTCTCGCAGTCCGAGCGCTGGGAGACGCTCGACGTGGACGCCGCGGGCGGCTGCATCCGCTCCGTCGAGCACGCCTACTCCAAGGACGGCGGCCTCGCCGTCCTCCGCGGCAACATCGCGGTCGACGGGTGCGTGGTGAAGACCGCCGGCGTCGACGAGTCCATCTGGACCTTCGAGGGCCCGGCGGTGGTCTGCGAGTCCCAGGACGAGGCCGTCGACAAGATCCTCGGCAAGCAGATCAAGGAGGGCGACGTCGTCGTCATCCGCTACGAGGGCCCCAAGGGCGGCCCCGGCATGCAGGAGATGCTCTACCCGACGTCGTTCCTCAAGGGCCGCGGCCTGGGCAAGACCTGCGCGCTGGTCACCGACGGCCGGTTCTCCGGCGGCACCTCCGGCCTCTCCATCGGCCACGCCTCCCCCGAGGCGGCCTCCGGCGGCACCATCGCCCTGGTCGAGGACGGCGACCGCATCCGCATCGACATCCCCAACCGCTCGATCGAACTCCTCGTCGGCGACGAGGAGTTGGCCGCACGGCGCGAGGCGCTCGGCGGCGTCTACGCCCCGAAGCAGCGCGAGCGCAAGGTCTCGGCGGCCCTGCGCGCCTACGCGGCCATGGCCACCAGCGCGGACAAGGGCGCGGTGCGGGACGTGAGCAAGCTCGGCTGACCGCCGTGACGCCACTGGCCGCCCCCGCGCTCGCGTCGGGGGCGGCCAGTTTTCTGTCGGCGGGCGGTGCCGGCGGGCGGTGTCGGCCCGGCGTGCGGGACCGGGCCGGTGTGCGGGACCGGGCCGGACGCGGCGCCTACCAGGTGCCCGGGTCGGCCGTCGGCACGCCGAAGACCGTGCCGTCCGGGGACGCCGCGTAGACGCGACCGTGGGCCGGGTCCAGCGCGGGGGCCGGGACGGCCTGGAGGAAGCCGTTGTGGCGGGCGGCGGACAGCCGGGGCCGGGTCTGGCCCAGGAGGGCGCCGGTGGTGGTGTCGACGGCGAGCAGCCGGCCGTCGGCGGCGGTGAAGAAGAGGTGGTTGCCGCTGATGACGGGGGACGACCCGCGGCTGACCGAGGTCTCGGTGCCCCACCTGCGCTCGCCGACCGCCTGGAGGGCGCCGCCCTCCGCCAACAGGTACACCGTCTCGCCGTGGACGGCGGCGGCCACCCCGCGCAGCGGCGCGGCCAGCGGCAGCGTGCGGGCCCGGCGGGTGGCCGGGTCGTAGCGCAGCACGCCGGTGACGTCGCCGTCGTAGGTGGGGTCGCCGACGGTGAGGAAGAGCGCACCGGAGGCGCTGGGGCCGGCCAGGGCGAGGGTGCCGGGGAGTTGGTGGGACCAGCGGACCGTGCCGTCGGACGGGTCGAGGGCGGTGAGCCGGGTGGCGGGGGCCGGGCCGGTGGTGAGGGTTTCGGCGGCGTAGGCGGTGCGCGGGTCGCCGTAGGTGCGGAACCGGGGGAGGCGGTGGCCGGGGAAGCGCTTGCGCCACCGCTGGGCGTGGGTGGTGGTGTCCAGGGCGGTGACGGTGCCGTCGGCGGCGGTCAGGAGGATGCGGTCGGCGACCACCGCGGCGCCGCCCTCGTAACCGGAGACGTCCAGGCTCCAGCGGGGCGCGCCGTTGCCGTGCGGTGCCGGATCGAGGGCCAGCAAGCGTTTGCCGTCGGCGGTGAAGACGTAGAGGAAGCCACCGGAGAGGACCGGGGCAGTCGGGGAGATCGCCTCCGGGCCCGCCGGGGGACCCTCGTGCCGCCAGGTCACCGTGCCGGAGTCGGGGGAGAGGCGGGCGGCGGGGAGCCCGGACTGGCCGCAGAAGACGGCGCCGGCACCGGCCGTGCAGTACGGCATCTCGGCGTCGTGACCGGAGGGACGCTCGACGATCGTGGTGCGCCAGGGATGGAAGGCGACGCGTGGGGTGCGCGGGGCGTGGGTCTGTAGGGCCGGGGCGTCCCCGCCCGTGGTCAGGAACCCGAGGGTGGCACCGGACCCGACCACGACGGCGAGGGCGGCGGCCCACAGCAGCCGGCGACGACCCCTGCGGGCCTTCGGGGCGTCCTCGGGCACGGCCGGCGGGGGCGGCGGGCCGGCCGGTGCCCGGGCCGCGTCCGGGGTGCGGGCGCGGACGTGGGTGGTCTCGGCGCGCGCGGCGGTCTCGGCGCGGACCGGCTGGCGCTGGGCGGGTATCCGGGCGCCGGGGACCGTCTCGGGCAGCGCCTCGCCACGGGTCGGCCGGGTGGCGGGCAGCGTCATCGGCGCGTCCGTGCACAGCAGTTGCATGAGCCGGTCCGGCGTCGGGCGGTCCGCCGGGTCCTTCGCCAGGCAGCTCTCGATCAGCGGCACGAGCGCGTCCGGCACGTCCGACAGGTCGGCCTCGTCGTGCACCACCTGGTAGGCGACGAGGTACGGGCTCTCGGAGTCGAACGGGCCGCGGCCGGTGGCGGCGTGCACCAGTACCGAGCCGAGCGCGAAGACGTCCGCGGCGGGGCCGACCTCGCGCGGGCGCTGGAACTGCTCGGGGGCCATGAACGGCGGCGTGCCGATCAACTTCCCGGTCTCGGTGCGCATCTCGCTGTCGGACGGCCGGGAGATGCCGAAGTCGATGACCTTCGGGCCGTCCGCGGCGAGCAGCACGTTGCCGGGCTTGAGATCGCGGTGGACGACGCCCGCGCGGTGGATGTCGCGCAGCGCCTCGGCGAGGCCCGCGCCCAGCCGCCGCACCTCGCCGGGCGTCAGCGGGCCGTTCCGCTTGACGTGTTCGGCGAGGGTCGGGCCGGCGATGTGGAGGGTCGCCATCCAGGGGCGCTCGGCGTCCGGGTCGGCGTCGACGACGGGCGCGGTGAAGGCACCGCTGACCCGTCGGGCGGCGGCCACCTCCTGCCGGAACCGCCCGCGGAACTCCGGGTCTTGGGCGAAGTCGGCGTGGATGACCTTGACCGCGAGCGACAGCCCGGAGGAGGACCGGGCCAGATGGACCACGCCCATTCCCCCGGAGCCCAGCCGCGCCTCCAGACGGTAGTGCCCGGCGTACTCCGGACGCTCCGCTTCCGGGCCGAGCCCGGAATCGCGCAGCGGCGGCATCGATCCACCCCCGTGTCTTCCCCGTGTGAAGCGCCCTGCGGATTCGGACGCAGGTGCGACGCGCGGAGCCTAGTCCATGGTGCGTCCCGGACGGGTGAGGCTTGCTAGCGTGCGCGTCGTGGGCGTCGAACGGGCGCCCGGACACGCACCGTCGGCCACGACGGGCAGCCATCCAGCACACGGGGGGACAGCGAAATGACCACACAGGACGGGCTGGCGAGCACCGGCACCGCACCACAGCCCGCCGACGCCGACGCCGGCGCCGGGGACGTGGCCACCGAGGCGGCACCGGCCGCCTTCGGCGCGGCGCTCGCCGGCGCCGCGACGTACCCCGTCGCGCCCGGCTACCGCGTCAACGTCCGACAGGGCGCCGGCACCAACACCCCGCTCGTGCGCCAGCTGCCCGCGGGCGCCCGGGTCCAGATCCGCTGCCAGCAGCGCGGCCAGTGGGTCGTCGGCCCCTACGGCACCTCCAACCTCTGGGACAACATCGGGCCCGGCGAGTACGTCTCCGACTCCTACGTCCACACCGGCAGCAGCGGCATGGTCGCGCCCGGCTGCCTGAGCTGACCCGCCGGCGCCCGTACCGCACGGTCGGCGCCCGCACCGCACGGTCGGCGGGCCACCGGGGATAATCGACGCCATGAGCGACGCGCAGCACACGGCGGCCCCGGGCGGCCCGGAACCGGACGAGATCCGTTTCTTCGGCACCTCCTGGGTCGAGCACGACGGCGGCTACGCGCTGCGCCGGGCCGGTGTCGCGGTCGGCTCCCTGGTGCTCGCCGCGGCGGGGGCGCTGGTGCTGCGGTTCGCCTTCCAGGGGCTGGAGATCGCCGCGGTCGGCTCGTTCGTCAACGTCCTGGTGGTGGCCGGCTTCGCGATCTGCAGCGCGCTCGCGTTCCGCCGCACCTGGGACGGGTTCGTGCGCCGCCCCGGCCCGGCCGCCGACAGCGGCGCCGAGCGCTCGATGCAGAGCCTGATGCTCATCGGCTTCATCGGCACGCTGCTCGCCTACTTCTGCCGCAGCCTGGCCGAGGCGCCCGGGGAGAAGCTCCGCCGCGCCGAGTACGCGGCGGCGCGCGAGCGGTACGCCCGCCGCCGGGAGACCCGTGCCGGGAACCCGGCGGCGCGCAAGCCCAAGCCGAAGGGCACCGGGAAGAAGCGCCGCTAGGGCGTGCCCCGGCCCGCCGCCGCGCCGGTCCCGCCGTCCGGGGCGGCGGCGTAGCGTTCGGCCATCGCCCGGAACACCGCCCGCGGCTCCCAGCGCGCCTCCGCGTCGACCATCCGCACCACGCCGTACGAGGAGAGGTCCGCGTCCCGCGTCACCTTGCCGAACCCGGCGAAGGTGAACCACAGCGCGGTGTCGACGCCCTCCGCCTCGAAGGCGTCGAGGAGCTCGGTGAAGTACCGCACCTGCTCGCCCTCGTCCGGCACCGCGTCGGCCGGCGGCTGCCACGCCATGCCGCCCCGTGCGCCCGCGCCCTCGTACGGGCAGGTGCCGAACTCGGTCACCGCGACCGGCTTGCCGTGCGCGGCGTGCCCGCGCAGCTCCTCCCGGAAGGTGTCGGCGTTGAACGCGGCCCGGTAGGCGTCCACCCCCACCAGGTCGAACGGCGTCCAGTCGATCGCCTCCCAGGGCCCGGAGGCGTAGCCGACCCGGCCCCCGAAACGCGCCCGGACCACCCCGACCACCTCGGCGAGGAAGGCGTTCAACCGCTCCACCACCGAGCCGAGCGACAGCCACCAGTCCAGGTCGGCGGTGGCCATCGCGTGCAGCCGGTCGCCGTAGGTCTCCCCGGGGATGAAGCCCGCGCCGAACGCGCTCAGTTCGCACCCGGTGACGAAGACCACCTCGGCCCCGGACCGCCGGAGGAGCTCCGCCCGTTCGGCGCACTCCGCGAAGAACGGCAGCATCTCGTCGGGCGTGAGGTCCACGGGGAACGGCGCGAACCACACCTCCAGCCCGGCCTCGGCCGCGCACCGCGCCGCCACCTCCAGCCGCTCGGGCCGCCCGCCGGAGATCCGCACCGCATCGCAGTGCAGTTCCCGGGCGATCACCGCCATGTCCCGGCGGACCACCGACGCGGTGAAGTCCTTCCGCGAGAGCTGATCCACCGGCAGGAACCCGGTGTCGTAAGTGATGCCGCGTGCGCGCATGGTGTGCGTCCTTCCTTCCCCCTCGGAGGCCCGCCGTCCGGAAGCGGCCCGGCCCGCCCGGCCATTCTCCGGGAACGGGCTGCGGATCCCGCGTTCCCGGGCAGGATCCCGGTCATGACGCCCCCGCAGCCCGCCACGCCCCCCGAGCCGCCGCGGCCCCCCGACCACGCCACCCTCGCCCGGGCCTTCGACGCGGTCGCCACCCAGTACGCGGCCGCCCGGCCGGGCTACCCGCCGGCGCTCTTCGACGCGGTCGAGGAACTGGCCGGGCGGCCGCTGGCCGGGGCCCGGGTGCTGGACGTCGGCGCCGGCACCGGCATCGCCAGCGCACTGCTGCGCGCCCGCGGCGCGCGGGTCACGGCCGTCGAGCCGGGCGCGCAGATGGCCGCCGCGCTCCGCACCGCACACCCCGGCGTCCCGCTCGTCCGGGCCGTCGGCGACGCCCTGCCGTTCGCCGACCGGGCCGCCTTCGACCTGGTCAGCTACGCACAGGCATGGCACTGGACCGACCCGGCCCGCTCGGTCCCGGAAGCCCTGAGGGTGCTGCGGCCGGGTGGCGCGCTGGCGCTGTGGTGGAACGTGCCCGACCCGGACGCCCCGTGGGTCGCCGCCCAGGAGGCCCGGATCGCCCGCCGCCTGCCCGGCTACCACGCCCACGACGTCGCGGCGGACGCCGCCGACCTGATCCGCGGCCTGGGCCGGGGGCTGCACCCGCAGTCCCGGGTGCTGCACTGGACCCGCACCGTCCCGCTCGCCACCCACCTGGCGATGCTCGGCAGCCGCTCGTACTTCGCGGCGCTCGGCCCGGCGGCCGCCGCCCCCGTCCTCGCGGACGAACGGGCCGCCCTCCTGGACGTCTTCCCCGACGGCCTGGTCGAGGAGACGTACGCCCTCGCCCTCACGGTCACCCGGCGCCCGGCCCCCTGAGCCGCCGGCACCGGCGCACCTCGACCCGGCACCCTCCGCCGCGTAGCGTCGTCCCCGTCCCGGCGGCCGCCGGCGAACGCGCCGCGGCCCGGGTCCAGGGAGGCGGGAGCACGCGATGACGGAACGGGGAGACGGACCGGCCGACGCGCCGGCCCGGTCCGGTCGGCTGGCGCAGTTCGAAGAGGTGCGGGGGCGACTGTGGGGCGTGGCGTACCGGATCACGGGGACGGTCAGCGACGCCGACGACGCGGTGCAGGAGACCTGGCTGCGCTGGCAGTTGCTCCCCGACGAGCCGCCGGTTCAGAACCCGCGCGCCTTCCTCACCACCGTGGTGAGCCGGATCTGCTACGACCTGCTGGGGTCGGCCCGGGCACGCCGCGAGACGTACGTGGGGCCGTGGCTGCCGGAGCCGGTGCTCGACGGCGCGCCCGGCGCCGGCCGCACCGCCGTCCTCGAAGGCCCCGAGGACCGGGTGACCCTGGACGAGTCGGTCGGCATGGCACTGCTCACCGTCCTGGAGCGGCTCACCCCGGCCGAACGCACCGCGTTCGTCCTCTACGACGTCTTCGCCGTGCCGTTCCCGGAGATCGCCGAGGCGGTCGGCCGCACCCCGGAGTCGGTGCGGCAGCTCGCCTCGCGCGCCCGCCGCCGGGTCCGGGCCGAGGCGCCGCGGCGCACCGTCGACCGGGGCGAGCACCGGCGCACCGTGGAGGCGTTCCTGACGGCCGTCGCCGGCGGGGACTTCGAGGGGCTGCTGGCCGTCCTCGACCCGGAGGTGGTGTGGCGCTCGGACGGCGGCGGCAAGGTCTCCGCGGCCCGCCGCCCGGTGCTCGGCCGCGACAAGGTCAGCCGCTACGTCCGGGGCCTGCTCACCCGCTTCGACACGGCGACCATGCGGCTGGCGGTCCGGGACGTCAACGGCGCCCCGGGAATGGTCTTCGCCGACGCGTCGGAGGAGTACCCGGCCGGCGTCTTCGCCTTCACGGTGCACGACGGGCTGATCACCGAGGTGCATGCGGTCGTCAACCCGGACAAGCTCCGGCACCTGGACTTCGGGGATCTGTGAACGCCGCCGGCCCGGCGGGACCGCGCACCGGCCCGGCCGGGCCCGCGCGCTCCCGCCGGGCTCAGGCCGCGTCGTACTCCCAGTCCGGCTGCCCCTCGCCGAAGAGCCAGTCGTCGAACAGGTCGGTGAGGTCCTCGTCGGTGCGGTCCTGACAGAAGGCGATGAAGTCCTCGGTGTCGGCGTTGGCGTGCCGGTACTTCGCGGGCCACTCCCTGAGGATCGAGAAGAACGTCTCGTCCCCGACCGCGTTGCGCAGCTGCTGGAGCACCATCGCGCCGCGCTCGTAGACCGGCGTCGCGGTCACGTCCGCCGCGCTCTCCGGCTCGCCCGGCGGGAAGTCCCAGCGCTCGTGGTCCTCGTCGCCGTCGTAGAGCGCGTCGAACTGCTCCTGCGGGGACCGGCCGCCCTCGTGCTCCTCCCACAGCCATTCGGCGTAGGTCGCGAAGCCCTCGTTGAGCCAGGTGTCCCGCCAGGTCTTCGGCGTCACCGAGTCGCCGAACCACTGGTGGGCGGTCTCGTGCACCACCGTCGCGGTGTCCGGCGCCCCGGCGTACACCGGTTTGGTCTGGGTCTCCAACGCGCCCCAGTCCACCCGGTCCGGGGTGTGGTCCACGATCGCGCCCGCCGACGCGAACGGGTACGGCCCGAACAGCTCCGCCGCCCACGCCAGGATCTCCGGCAACCGGGACAGCGGCTTCCGGCTGGCCGCGGCCTCCTTCGGGTCCACCGCGACGTAGAGCGGCAGCCCCTGCGGCGTGCGGGACTCCCGGACGTCGAACGTCCCGATCGTCGCGGTGGCGAGGTAGCTGGCCATCGGCTCCGCGCTGTGCCACTCGTAGGTGGTGCGCCCGCCGGTGGTCCGCTTGGACCGCAGCTGCCCGTTGGCGACCGCGGTGTAGCGCTCCGGCACGGTGATCCGGAAGTCGTAGGCGGCCTTGTCGCTGGGGTGGTTGTTGCCGGGGAACCACGTCATCGACCCGGCCGGCTCCCCGGCGACGAACGCGCCGTCGGCGGTCTTGACCCAGCCCTCCACCGCCCCGTCCGCGTCCCGCATCTCCTGCGGCGTGCCGCGGTAGCTGACGGTCGCCCGGAACGTGTCGCCCTTGCCTATGGCGGCGGCCGGCCGGACCACCAGCTTGTGTCCCTTGCGGCTGAACTCCGCGGCCCGGCCGTCCACCCGGACGCCGGTCACCGTCATCCCCTGGAGGTCGAGCTGGAAGGACCGCAGGGCAGCGCCGGCCTTCGCGGTGATCGCGGCGCTGCCGTCCAGGTGCCGCTCGGCCACGTCGTAGTCGAGGTCGAGCCCGTAGTGGCTGACGCGGTAGCCGCCGTTGCCCAGCGCCGGGAAGAGCGGGTCGGCCAGCCCGCCGCCGCCCGCGGCCCCTTTGACCGCCGTGCCGCCGGACGTGCAGGAGGACAGCAGCAGGGCGACGGACAGCGCGGCGACGGCACCGCATCTGCGCAGAGGACGGCGTGGCACGGCACTCCTCGGGCCGGGGACGGACGACGAACACAAGTTCCCCGACCATACGGGCATTTCCGTCGCACCGACCCACCACCTCCGGCTACGACCGCACCGGGCGCCGCGCCGGCGCCGGCTGACCGCTCCGTGGACACCCCGACACGCCGCCGCCCGGCGGTGCGAGGATGGCCCCGAACCGACCAGGCACCACCGGCGAGGTGAACGCATGACCCAGAAGGTCGCCGTACTCGGCACCGGAAAAATCGGCGAGGCCCTGCTCAGCGGCATGATCCGCGGCGGTTGGGCGCCCTCCGACCTGCTGGTCACCGCCCGCCGTCCGGAGCGCGCCGAACAGCTCCGCACCCGTTACGGCGTCGAAGCGGTCAGCAACGCCGAGGCCGCCAAGGCCGCCGACACCCTGATCCTCACGGTCAAGCCCCAGGACATGGGCACCCTGCTCACCGAGCTGGCGCCGCACGTCCCCGCCGACCGCCTGGTCATCAGCGGTGCCGCCGGCATCCCGACCGCCTTCTTCGAGGAACGGCTGACCGCCGGCACCCCGGTCGTCCGGGTCATGACGAACACCCCGGCCCTGGTCGACGAGGCGATGTCCGTCATCTCCGCCGGCACCCACGCCACCGCCGCGCACCTCACCCTCGCCGAGGAGATCTTCTCCACGGTCGGCAAGACCCTGCGCGTCCCGGAGTCCCAACAGGACGCCGCCACCGCCCTCTCCGGCTCCGGCCCGGCCTACTTCTACTTCCTCGTCGAGGCGATGACCGACGCCGGCATCCTGCTCGGGCTGCCCCGCGACAAGGCCCACGACCTGATCGTCCAGGCCGCCATCGGCGCCGCGGTGATGCTCCGCGACAGCGGCGAACACCCCGTCAAGCTCCGCGAGAACGTCACCTCCCCCGCAGGCACCACCATCAACGCCATCCGGGAACTGGAGAACCACGGCGTCCGCGCCGCCCTGATCGCCGCCCTGGAAGCCGCCCGCGACCGCAGCCGCGAACTGGCCACCGGCACCGGCACCTAGCCCCCACCGGGCTACACCCCGGCTCCACCTTGGGCGGCTCTGCGCACGCCCCGGGCACGCCGACGCCACGGGAATACCGCCCCACCCCGCCACCGTTGTGGATCCCGCAGGGGGCCCTGCCACCCCCTACGGGATCCGTTCCCCTCTCCCCTACGGGACTGCGGGGCCTACGAGCCCACGGGCAGCAACCCCACCGCCTCGTACGCCGCGTCCACCCGCGGCCTGGCCATCGCCCGCGCCCGCTCCGCCCCGGCCCGCAACACGCCGTCGACGTACCCCGGATCGGCCGCCAGCTCCGCGTGCCGCTTCCGCACCGGCCGCAACAGCTCCACCACGGCCTCCGCCACGTCCCGCTTGAGCGCCCCGTACGACGCGTAGCCCGCCGCCAACCCGGCCGGATCGGCCTCCGCCCGACACGCCGCCAGCACCTCCAGCAGGTTCGCCACGCCCGGCCGCTCGTCCCGGTCGTACACCACGTCCGACCCGCCGTCCGTCACGGCCCGCAGCACCTTGCGCCGCACCACCTCCGGCTCGTCCAACAGATGGACGACCCCGGCGCCGCCGTCCCGCACGACCGTTCCCTTGCCCATCTTCGAACGGGGGTCCTGCAGGTCCATTACCCGCGCCGCCACCGGCGGCCGCGTCGCCCGCGGCACCACGAACACCCGCCCGTACCGCCGGTTGAACCGCACCGCCAGATTCCGCGTCAGCTCCACGTGCTGCGCCTGGTCCTCACCCACGGGCACCTCGTCCGTCCCGTACGCCAGGATGTCCGCCGCCATCAACGCCGGATACGTCAACAGCGACAGCCGCACGCCCGCCGACTCCTCCCGCGCGGCCTTCTCCTTGAACTGCACCATCCGCCGCATCTCACCGACGCTGGCGGTGCACTCCATCAGGTACGCCAGTCGCGCGTGCTCGTCCACGTGGCTCTGCACGAACACCGTGCACCGCTCCGGATCGAGCCCCGCCGCCAACAACAAGGTCGCCGCCTGCCGACTGAGCCTGCGCACCCGCGCCGGATCGTGGTCCACGGTCAGCGCGTGCAGATCCACCACGCAGAACAGCGCGTCCGCACGGTGCTGGTCCGCCTCGACCCACCGCCGCACCGCCCCGAGGTAGTTCCCCAGCGTCAGGTGCCCCGTCGGCTTCACCCCGCTGAACACCCGCGCGGCCGTGCCCGCCGTCTCGACCTTCTCGTTCATCCGTCCCTCACTCTCACCGGGACCGCCGCTCACACCGGCCGGTGACGAAGGAGAAACGCGAACGGCCGCCGAAGCGGCGGCCGTGGTCATGCATGCGCTACAGGTGCGGCCGCCGTCAGGCGTGCCACCACAGCTGTACGAGCACATGCGCGGTCATGCCCCTCAACGTACCGGCCGACCCGGCCACCCGCACGGGTTTGATGCACCCCATCCGCTCGTGTAGTGTTCTCCGAGTTGTCACGGAGCCGTTGGCCCCGTACAGCCATCCCGCCGCATCGCGGCACCTCACTGCTGCACGGCTCCTCAACGGGATCGAATTTCGCATGCCGAAATTCATTCCGGGCGTCTGATTAGGCGTCACCGAGGAATTCCGCTAACGTAGTGAACACCCCGCCGACGGGGAATCGGATCGAAATTCGAACCGCTCGCAACTCACCGAGATGCGGACCGGAACGGAAAGAAGATCTGATAAAGTCGGAAAGGTCGAGAAGCGAAAGCGAATCGGCTGGACCCCGCTCCAACAGGGGGCCAGAGACGGAAACGGATCTGGTAAGGTTGGAACCGCGAGAAAGCCGAAAGGCCGG
>NZ_JBJMAB010000038.1:0-92594 GCF_045799175.1 Streptomyces sp. VTCC 41912 | reverse complement strand
GACTGGGCCGAACGCACCAGGCCCCACACCGCGGCAGCGGCCACGTCGTGCCCGGTCGTCGCGCCCCGGGTCACGAAGACCAGGCGGGCGGCGGCCAGGCGTTCGGGGCGGGTGAGCCAGGTCTGCACGGCGGCGAGCGCTTCGGTGGCGCAGCGGTGCGCGGCCCCTGCTGGGTCCGTTGCATCGCCTTCGGTGCCCGGAGCGGCGAGGCCGGCGAGGGACAGCAGGACGATGGTCGGGGCCGGGCCTTCGGCCGCGGCGAGCGCGGCGAGGTCCGGGTGGCCGGTGGTGTGGGTGAGGGCCGGGTGGGTCCGCAGTCCGAAGGGGTCGCGGCCGACGAGGGCCACCGCGTCGGGCGTGGTGGCGGACGGGCGGACGGGCGTCCAGTCGAGGCGGAAGAGGGCGTCCCGGGCGAGCGCGGCGGCGGTGTCGAGCTGCTGGTCGGCGACGCCGCGCAGGACGAGCGAGTCGACGTGGAGCACGGGGGCCCCGGTGTCGTCGGCGACCGCGAGGGCGAGGGCGTCGTCGGCGGTCGGGGTCAGGCGGACGCGCAGGGTGGTGGCGCCGCTCGCGTGCAGGGCGACGCCCTCCCAGGAGAACGGCAGGCCGCCGCGCCCGCGTTCGCCGAGGCCGGTGAGGGCGGTGGCGTGCAGGGCGGCGTCGAGCAGCGCGGGGTGGAGGCCGAACGCCTCGGCGTCGGGCCGGGCGGTCTCCGGCAGGACGACCTCGGCGTAGACGGCCCCGTCCAGGCGCCAGGCGGCGCGCAGGCCCCGGAAGGCGGGGCCGTAGGCGAATCCGGCGTCGGCGAGCCGGTCGTAGTGACCGTCGAGGGACAGTGGTTCGGCGTCGGCCGGGGGCCACTGGGTGGTGTCGAGGGCGGGCTGCGTGTCGCCGGCGGGGGCGGTGTCGGCGGTGTCGGCGGTGGTGAGGACGCCGGTGGCGTGGGCGGTCCACGGGGTGTCGTCGCCGGAGTCGGGGCGCGCGTAGACGTTGACGGTGCGTCGGCCGGTGGCGTCGGGGGTGCCGATCCACAGCTGGACCTGGACGCCGCCGTGCTCGGGCAGGAGCAGCGGTGCGGCGAGGGTGAGTTCTTCGACGCGGTCGCAGCCGACCTCGTCGCCGGCCCGGACGGCGAGTTCGAGGAGGGCGGTGCCGGGCAGCAGGGTGGTGCCGCGGACGGTGTGGTCGGCGAGCCAGGGGTGGGTCTGCCGGGAGAGGCGGCCGGTGAGGAGCACGCCACCGGCGTCGGCGAGGGAGACGGCGGCGGACAGCAGCGGGTGGTGGGCGGCGCCGAGGCCGACGGAGCGCAGGTCGGCGGCGGCGCCCTGGAGGGCCTTGGGCCAGTAGCGGCGGCGCTGGAAGGCGTAGGTGGGCAGGTCGGTGCGGCGGGCGCCGGTGCCGGCGAAGTAGCCGGTCCAGTCGAGGGCGGTGCCGTGCACGTGCAGGTCGGCCAGAGCGCTGGTGAGGGCGTGTTCCTCGGGGCGGCCGGCGCGCAGGGCGGGCATGGTGACGGCGTCGGAGGCGGCGGCGTCCAGGCAGTCCCGGGCCATCGCGGTCAGCACGCCGTCGGGGCCGAGTTCGAGGAAGGCGGTGGTGCCGTGCCGGGCGAGCCAGTCGATGCCGTCGGCGAAGCGGACGGCGTGCCGGACGTGGCCGACCCAGTAGTCGACGGAGGTGAGTTGGGCGACGGTGGCGGGCTTGCCGGTCAGGTTCGACACGACCGGCAGCAGCGGCGGGTGGAGGGTGAGGCCCTCGACGACGGTCCGGAACGCCGCCAGCATCGGCTCCATGAGCGGCGAGTGGAAGGCGTGCGAGACGCGCAGTCGCCGGGTCCGGTGACCGTCGGCCGCGAGCCGTTCGGCGAGGTCGGTGACGGTGCGGTCGTCGCCGGAGAGCACGACGGCGGAGGGGCCGTTGACGGCGGCGACGGACACCTGGTCCTCGTGGCCGGCGAGCAGCGGGACGACGGCGGCTTCCGGTGCCTGGACGGCGATCATCGTGCCGCCGTCGGGCAGGGCCTGCATCAGGCGGCCGCGGGCGGCGACGAGGGTGGCGGCGTCGTCCAGGGTGAGGACGCCGGCGAGGTGGGCGGCGGTGATCTCGCCGACGGAGTGGCCGGCGAGGTGGTCGGGGCGGAGGCCGAAGGACTCGACGAGCCGGTAGAGCGCGACTTCGACGGCGAAGAGGGCGGGTTGGGCGTAGGCGGTGCGGTCGAGCAGGGCCGCGTCGGTGCCCCACAGCACGTCGCGCAGGGGGCGGTCGAGGTGCGGGGCGAAGGCGTCCAGGGCCTCGTCGAGGGCGGTGGCGAACGCCGGGAAGCGGGCGGCGAGTTCCCGTCCCGTGCCGAGGCGTTGGGCGCCCTGGCCGGTGAGGAGGACGGCGAGGCGGGTCTCGGCGCGGGCGGTGCCGGTGACCGGAGCGGGGGCGGTGGTCGCGTCGTCGTCTTCGGCGAGCGCGGCGAGGCCGTCGGTGAGCGCCGTGCGGTCGGCGGCGAGCAGCACGGCGCGGTGTTCGAAGCCGGCGCGGGTGGTGGCGAGGGAGTGGGCGACGTCGAGCAGGTCGGCGTGCGGGGCGTCGTCGAGGGCGGCGCGCAGGGCCGCGGCCTGGCCGCGCAGGGCGTCGGGGGTGCGGCCGGAGAGCAGGACCGGGACGGTGCCCGGCGTCACGGGGGCGGTGGTCGGCGTAGTGTCGGTGCCGGCCGGGGCGTGGGGCGTCCCGGGCTCCTCGGGCGGTGCCTCGGGGGCCTGCTCGATGATGGTGTGGGCGTTGGTGCCGCTGATGCCGAAGGAGGAGACGGCGGCGCGGCGCGGGGCGCCGGTGGCGGGCCAGTCGGTGGGGTCGGTGAGCAGGCGCACCGCGCCCTGCGACCAGTCGACGTGCCGGGTGGGTTCCTCGGCGTGCAGGGTGCGGGGCAGCACGCCGTGCCGCATCGCCAGCACCATCTTGATGACGCCGGCGACGCCGGCGGCGGCCTGGGTGTGGCTGAGGTTGGACTTGACCGAGCCGAGCAGCAGCGGCCGGTCCGCGGGGCGGTTCTGGCCGTAGGTGGCGAGCAGTGCCTGGGCCTCGACGGGGTCGCCCAGGGTGGTGCCGGTGCCGTGCGCCTCGACGACGTCGACGTCCCCGGCGGTCAGTCGGGCGTTGACCAGGGCCTGTTGGATGACCTGCTGCTGGGAGGGGCCGTTGGGGGCGGTCAGGCCGTTGGAGGCGCCGTCCTGGTTGACGGCGGTGCCGCGGACGACGGCGAGGACCTCGTGGCCGTTGCGGACGGCGTCGGAGAGGCGTTCCAGGACGAGGATGCCGACGCCCTCGGCCCAGCCGGTGCCGTCGGCGGTGTCGCCGAAGGAGCGGCAGCGACCGTCCGCGGACAGTCCGCCCTGGCGGCCCATCTCGATGAAGGTGCCGGGGCCGGACATGATGGTGACGCCGCCGGCCAGGGCGAGGGTGCACTCGCCGGCCCGCAGTGCCTGGGTGGCCAGGTGGACGGCGACGAGCGAGGAGGAGCAGGCGGTGTCGACGGTGACGGCGGGGCCGACCGTGCCGAAGGTGTAGGAGATGCGGCCGGACAGCACGCTGCCGGTGTTGCCGGTGAGTTGGAAGCCCTCGGCGCCGTCGGCGGGGCCGACCCGGTAGTCCTGCGCCATGGCGCCGATGAAGACGCCGGTGCGGCTGCCCTTCACGGACGTCGGGTCGATGCCGGCGCGTTCGAACGCCTCCCAGGCGGATTCCAGGACGACGCGCTGCTGCGGGTCCATGGCGACCGCCTCGCGCGGCGAGATGCCGAAGAACTCCGCGTCGAAGTCGGGGGCGTCGTGCAGGAATCCGCCGGCTGCGGTCGGTGCGGTTGCGAGTGCCTCCAGGTCCCAGCCGCGGTCGGTGGGGAACGGGCTGACGCCGTGTTCGCCGGCCGCGACCAGTCGCCAGAGGTCTTCGGGGCTGCGGACGCCTCCGGGGTAGCGGCAGGTCATGCCGATGATGGCCACCGGTTCCTGGGCCGCCGATTCCAGCTCGCTGACCCGCCGCCGGGTGCGTCGAAGGTCGGCCGTCGCAAGCTTGAGGTAGTCCCGGAGTTTTTGTTCGTTGTCCATCTCAACTCAACCCATCTCGACAGCCGACGGCCGCACGTGAATGGCGTCCGACTTCTCCGCAGCATTCGGGCGGGAGGTCGGATCGCCACCTGGATTCGCCACTCACCGGGAGAATCCATGTGGCGAGTGTCGTCGGAATTCCCGCGGGAATCCCCTAGTGTTCGAAAGCCTGGCCCTATTACCAGTTGGCGGTGAGCAGGAGGTCGGCGTATTGGTTTTCGCGGGAAACCTGCGCCAGGTCGGAATCGACCATCATGCGCATGAGGGCGGGGAAATCGACGTCCGGTTTCCAGCCGAGGCGGTCGCGGGCCTTGGCGCTGTCGGCGCACAGCACCTCGACCTCGGCGGGCCGCACCAGGTCGGGGTCGATGACGACGTGGTCCTGCCAGTTCAGGCCGACGTGTTCGAAGGCGAGCCGGACCGCGTCGCGCACCGAGTGCATCTGGCCGGTGCCGATGACGTAGTCGTCGCCGGCGTCCTGCTGGAGCATCAGGTGCATGGCGCGGACGTAGTCGCCGGCGTAGCCCCAGTCGCGGACCGCGTCGAGGTTGCCCAGGGAGAGCTTGTCCTGGAGGCCGTGCTTGATGCGGGCGACCGCGAGGGAGATCTTGCGGGTGACGAACTCCTGGCCGCGGCGCGGGGACTCGTGGTTGAAGAGCATCCCGGAGACCGCGTACATGCCGAAGGACTCGCGGTAGTTGCGGGTGATGTAGTGCCCGTACGCCTTGGCCGCGCCGTACGGGCTGCGCGGATGGAAGAGCGTGGTCTCGCGCTGCGGGGTCTCCGCCGCCTTGCCGAACATCTCCGAGGAGGACGCCTGGTAGAAGCGGATCTGACCGCGCGGGTTGGCGGTGCGGGAGGTGGACAGGCCGCTGACCATGCGGATGGCCTCCAGCATCCGCAGCACGCCCATGCCGTTGACCTCGGTGACGAGTTCCGCCTGCTGCCAGGACATCGGGACGAACGAGATCGCGCCGAGGTTGTAGACCTCGTCGGGCTGCACGCCGTCGACCGCGGAGACCAGGCTCCCCTGGTCCATCAGGTCGCCGTCGATGAAGTTCAGTTCGGTGGCGAGCCGGCTGACACGGGACTTGCGGGGGTTCGCCTGGCCGCGGATCAGACCCCACACCTGGTAGCCCCGCGACAGCAGGTGCTCCGCGAGATAGGAGCCGTCCTGGCCGGTGATTCCGGTGATCAGCGCTCGTTTGGACATGGCCAACCCTTCTCGATCACGAAAGAGACCGTCCAAACCCTGGAGCTCGGCCACGACCTGGCGTCGAATACGCAGTCCGGACGATAGATACCGGCACGCTCGCAAGCCGCGGAAGACGCTGTCAACGCATCCCGGAGTTTTTAGGGAATTCCCGAGTTCCGGACCGTCAGGAGTGCGCCGTCGTCGCCAACACTAGTGAGATTTCGGTGCGGAATGCGGTGCAATGACGTGGGTCGGCGGAACGGCCGACCGCGTCCACCACCGAGCGGCCCGGCGCCGCCGTCAACCGGGGTGTTCCTCCGTGCTGCTGAGACTCCTGCGGGCGCAGTTGCGCCCCTACGCGGGGGCCACCACCGCCCTCGTCGCCCTCCAACTCGTCCAGATCCTCGGCACGTTGCTGCTGCCGACGCTGGGTGCCGCGCTCATCGACCAGGGCGTGGTGCGCGCCGACCGCGATCGGGTGGCCGAGCTGGGGGCGGTGATGGTGGCGGTGGCCGTGGTGCAGATCGCGGCGGCGCTCGGGGCGGCGGCGTTGGCGGCGCGGACCTCGACGGCGATGGGCCGCGACCTGCGGTCCGCGGTGTTCCGCCGCATCCTGGACTTCTCCGCCCGCGAGGTCGGGCGGTTCGGCACGCCGTCGCTGCTCACCCGTGCCGTGAACGACGTGCAACAGGTGCAGAACCTCGCCCAGTCCGGATTCGGCATCGTCGTCTGCGCCCCGCTGATGTGTCTGGGCAGCGTGCTGCTGGCGCTGCGTCAGGACGTGCCGCTGGCGCTGCTGCTGGTGGCGCTGGTGCTGGTGGTGGCGGTCTGTTTCGGTCTGCTGCTGGCCCGGATGGGCAGCCTGTACGCACGGATGCAGGTGACCCTGGACCGGCTGGGGCGGCTGTTGCGCGAGGCGATCACCGGGGTGCGGGTGGTGCGGTCCTTCGTCCGCGACGACCACGAACTCGACCGCTTCGCGCAGACCAACGACGCGTTCCTGGCCCTGTCCCAGCGGGTGGGCCGGCTCATCGCGACGATGTTGCCGGTGGTGCTGCTGATCATGAACGGGTTCACCGTCGCCCTGCTGTGGACCGGTGCCCGACGGATCGACGCCGGCAGCATGCCGATCGGTGCGCTCAGCGCGTTCCTCAGCTACCTGTCGCTGATCCTGATGTCCGTGGTGATGCTCGCCTTCGTCTTCCTCTCGGTGCCCCGGGCCAGGGTCTGCGCCGACCGGATCGCGGAGGTCCTGGACACCGCGCCGAGCGTGGCCCCGCCCGCCGCGCCGCAGCCGGTGCGGGGCCCCGCCGGCCGGATCGCCCTGCACGGCGCCGGGTTCCGCTACCCGGGCGCCGAGGAGGCCGTCCTACGGGACGTCGACCTGACCGTCGAACCGGGCGAACGGGTCGTGGTGCTCGGCAGCACCGGCAGCGGCAAGACGACCCTGCTGAACCTCGTGCTGCGCCTGTCCGACGCGACCGAGGGCACCGTGCGGATCGGCGGCACCGACGTCCGTGAGCTGGCCCCCGGCATGCTCGCCGCCACCGTGGGCTTCGTCCCGCAACGGCCGTACCTGTTCTCCGGCACGGTCGCCGACAACCTGCGCTTCGGGCGGCCGGACGCCACCGACACCGAGCTGTGGGAGGTGCTGCGGGTGGCCCAGGCCGCCGATTTCGTGGCACGGATGCCGGACGGCCTCGACGCCGCGATCACCCAGGGCGGCGGCAACGTCTCCGGCGGCCAGCGCCAGCGGCTGTCCCTCGCCCGGGCGCTGCTGCGCCGCCCGGACGTCTACCTCTTCGACGACTGCTTCTCGGCCCTCGACCAGGCGACCGAGGCCGCGCTGCGGGCGGCGCTGGTGCCGTACACCGCGGGCGCGACGGTGCTCACCGTCGCACAGCGGGTCTCGGCCACCCACGAGGCGGACCGAATCGTCGTCCTCGACCGCGGGCGGATCGTCGCCCAGGGCAGCCACGACGTGCTGCTGCGCACCAGCCCGACGTACCGCGAGATCGTGCTCTCGCAGCTCACCGAGGAGGAAGCCGCCCATGGCCGCGCCGGACGTCCCTGAGGAGCAGCCCGCGGCGCCCCGGCCGGTCCGTCGGCTCGTCGGCCTGTTGCGGCCGCAGCGCCGCGCCGTGGCGCTCGCCCTGGTGACGGGCGTCGCCGGGATCGTGCTCAACGCGTTCGGGCCACTGCTGCTGGGCCGGGTCACCGACCTGATCGCCGACGGCGTGCTCGGTGGCGGCCCGGGTCCGGCGCCCGGCGTCGACACCGGTGCGGTCGGCCGGCTGCTGCTGGTCCTGCTGGCGCTCTACCTGGTGGCGTCGCTGTTCCTGTTGGCCCAGGGCCGGCTGGTGGCGTCCGCGGTGTGGCGCACCATCCACGACCTGCGCCGCCACGCACGGGAGAAGTTGACGCGGTTGCCGTTGCGCCACTTCGACCGGGAGCCGGCCGGTGAGCTGCTCAGCCGCACCACCAACGACATCGACAACCTCCAGCAGACCCTCCAGCAGACCCTTGCCGAGCTGATCACCGCGGTCTTCTCGCTGCTGACGATGCTGGTGCTGATGCTGGTCATCTCACCGGTGCTCGCCGCGGTGATGCTGCTCAGCGTGCCGGTCTCGGCGCTGCTCGCGGCCCGGATCAGCAAGCGCGCCCAACCCCACTACGCCGCGCAGTGGTCCGCCAACGGGGCGCTCAACGCCCACGTCGAGGAGGTGTGCTCCGGACACGCGCTGATCAAGGGGTTCGACCGGCGCGCGGCGGCCGAGCGGCGCTTCGACGCCTGCAACGACGCGGTGCACCGGGCCGCCGCCAAGGCGCAGTTCGCCTCCGGCGCCATGGAACCGGTCATGATGTTCGTCGCGAACCTGGGCTACGTGCTGGTGGCCGTCGTCGGCGCCTGGAAGGTGGTCAGCGGCTCCCTGACGCTCGGTGACGTCCAGGCGTTCATCCTCTACGCGCGCCAGTTCAGCCAGCCGGTCGTGGAGATCGCCTCGGTGGCCGGCCGGCTCCAGTCCGGCATCGCCTCCGCCCAGCGCGTCTTCACCCTGCTCGACGCTCCGCAGCAGGCGGCCGACCCGCTCCGGCCCGACGCACCGGCCCGCGCCGAGGGCCGGGTCGAGTTCGCCGACGTGTCCTTCCGCTACTCCCCCGACACGCCCCTCATCGAGCACCTCTCGCTGACCGTGGAACCGGGCAGCACCGTGGCGATCGTCGGCCCGACCGGCGCCGGCAAGACCACCCTCGGCAACCTCCTGATGCGGTTCTACGAGCCGGACTCCGGCCGCATCCTCCTGGACGGCACCGACACCGCCACGATGACCCGGGCCGACCTGCGCTCCCGTTTCGGACTGGTCCTCCAGGACACCTGGTTGTTCGGCGGCACGATCGCGGAGAACATCGCGTACGGCGCGCCCGGGGCCTGCCGCGCGGACGTGGTCGCCGCGGCCGAGGCGACCTGCGCCGACCGCTTCGTCCGCACCCTGCCCCAGGGTTACGACACCGTCCTGGACGACGAGTCCTCGACCGTCAGCGCCGGCGAGAAGCAGTTGCTCACGGTGGCCCGGGCGTTCCTCGCCCGGCCGGCCGTCCTGGTCCTGGACGAGGCCACCAGCTCGGTGGACACCCGCACCGAGGTCCTGATCCAGCGCGCCATGAACTCCCTGCGGGCCGGCCGGACCAGCTTCGTGATCGCGCACCGCCTGTCCACGATCCGCGACGCTGACCTGATCGTCGTGATGGACGGCGGCCGCATCGTCGAACGGGGCACGCACGACGAACTCCTGCGCGCCCGGGGCCTCTACGCCCGGCTGCACGCCGCCAGGACCCACCCGACGACCGCTGCCAACGTGGCCACCAGTTGACCCGCGCACCCCACGGGTCCTCCCCCGTCAGCCTGCGCCCCACGGTCAACTCACACCACGCCTTGACCACGTTCGGATGAACCCTGCCGGCTTCTCCTTACGACGCCGGGCGAAATGGGTCATACAGAACTGTGCATATCCACGAGGAACATGTCAGCGAGCCCGGGATGGTCGTCATCGACGTCACCGCCGCCGACGAAGCCACCGCAACCCTTGCCGCGGCCGAGCTGGGGCGCCTGTGGCGTTCCAGCGGCCCCTCCGCACCCTGGCAGACGCCGGGCCGCCCGGGCGTCTCCGTCCGCGCCTATCTGGACCTGCGGCACCGTCCCGCGGCGACCGAGGAGGTGCATCCACTGCCCGGATCGCGCCGGAAGTACCGCACGCACGGCAAGTAGGCCGGCCCCGCCACCGCGGTGCGGACGAGCAGGACCACCACCCCGACCGCGAGGGCGCCCACCCCACGATCCACATCGGGTGCCGCCGACGCCTCCCGCGGCACGCACCACGAACAGCGGCGGTCGCCCCGGACACGCTGTCGGTCCGAGCCGCCACGCGCAGGCACCCGGGTCACCACGTTTCCCGGCATCCGGCCATTTCCCGGAAGGGCGCCGTACCGGCCCCGCACCACGGGCACCATGATGCCCATGACGACTGAGGACTTCGGCGCTGCCGGACACCCCGCCGACACCGATCGGCCGCACTCCCCGGCGCAGCCGGACCGACCGGCCGCTCCGCGCGCCCTGCGGACCCGGCCCTGGGCCGCTGGACTGGCCGGCTTGGTGGTCGGCGCTGCGGCAGTGGGCACCACCTGGCTGACCCTCGCGGACGGCGACGACGCCGCCGGGGGCAGCGGAGTGGGGCCGACCTCCACCAGCAAACTGGCGCTCCCCGCCACCCTGGGCAACTTCGTGGAATTCCAGGGAGCCGCGCGCCGCTCCGGCAGTCGCGGCGCGGACCAGACCGCACAGCGGATCGCCAAGTCCGATGCGGAGAGCACCCACTTGCTGTCCCGTGCGTACGGGGGTGCCGGGGCAGCCGTCCGCACCTACGCGCAACGGGACGACGCGTCCACCACCGTCCTGGTCAGCGCGGTGCGCGGCGGGAGTCCGGCGCCGTTCGTCCCCTATCAGGACGCGGCGGCCCTCGGACTGGTCAGACCCATGCGCGAGGTCCGCACGGTGGGTGACGTCGCCTGCCTGATAGTGAACCAGCCGACGCCGGCGGGCCAGACACCCCGCCCGGACTCGGTGAACGTCGACCACTGCCAGCGCACCAAGGAGGGCCTGACCGTCACCGTCGGGAACATCAGCGGGGACCTCCGCACCAGCCCCGATCAGGTGGCGGCCCTGGTGGAGGACGCCTGGTCGGACGTGACCTGACGCCCCACACGTCGACGGGGCGGCTCGCGCAGTTCCCACGCCCGGGAGCCGCCCCGTGCCCGTGGTGCCGGCCGGCCGTCGGAGGCCGCCTAGCGCTCCTCGGACGGCGTGGCCGTGGCCTCCGAGGGCGTGGCACCGGGTTCGTCCAGGAGGCGGGTGCGGAAGAGGTCCAGCACCTGGTCCAGGGCCGCGCGGGTCGGCTGACCCGGTTCGTCGATGAGGTGCTCGGTCAGCACGGAGTGCGGCGCCTTCGCGGCGTTCGGGTTCGCCGCCGAGTCGGGGAGTTCGACCGCGACGAAGGCGTCGCCCAGTTCGCGGCGCAGGAAGGCGAACCGGTCGTCCGGCACCAGGCGGTCACTGCGGAACCGCAGCCCCAGCACCTGGAGGCCCTCGCGCGCGCAACGGCCCCGCACGGTGGCCAGGTCCGCGGCGGAGATGTCGATGCCGGCGGCCCGGCTCCTGGTCAGCGGGAACGGCATCGACGGCTGGGACAGCACGGGCGCCAGCAGCCGGTCGTCGACCGCCATCCCGAGGGCGAAACCGCCGGTCAGGCACATGCCGACGGCTCCCACGCCGGGCCCTCCGCAGCGCTCGTGCTCGTCCGCTGCCAGGGCCCGCAGCCACGTCACCACGGGCGAGGACCGCCCGGTGGCCAACACCGTGAACTCCCGGCTCACGCAGACCTTCCGCAGCGACGCGGCGAGGTACTGGCCGGCCTTCCGCCGCCCGACGTTGCCCGGATCGGGATCGCGGCCCGGGGTGCCGAAGAGCACCGGGAGGACCGCGGTGCAGCCGATGGCGGCCACCCGTTCGGCGAAGGCGAGCACCTTCGGCGTGATGCCGGGAATCTCCGCGATCACGATGACGGCGGGGCCGGTGCCGCGCCGGAGGATGCGGCGCGTGACGCCGTCGTGGGTGAAGGTCTCCCGGTCGAAGCCGGTCAGGTCATGATCTGCCATGGGATACCACCCTGGTGACGGATGACGGCTCGGGACCGGTCGGCTGGTGCCTGCGGGCCGAGGCGCCGCGCTCCGCCCCGTCCGGTGCCCTGCGCGATCCGGTGTGTGGTGCTGCGCGCGATATTACCCACGGGTCAACCGGCAGGACCACCGGGCCGGTGCTCCCGGACCGCACCGCCTCACGGCCGCGCGGTCCCGACGGACGCCTCGCCCGTCGTGCCGCCGGCGCCGCCCAACTCCCAGCCGCGGAACGAGCAGTAGACGATCAGGACGCCGCCGCCGACGATCGCCCAGTCGGCGAGGTTCATCACGCTGAAGTCGCGCACGGCGAGGAAGTCGACGACCGCGCCCCGCAGGCCGCCGGGCGCACGGAAGACCCGGTCCGTGAGGTTGCCGAGGGCGCCGCCGAGCAGGAGTCCCAGTGCGATGGCCCACGGGGCGCTGTGGAGCCTGCGCGCCAGGCGCACGATCGCCACCGCGACGGCCGCCGCGATCAGCGTGAACACCAGGGTCATCGCCCCGCCCAGGCCGAAGGCGGCACCGGAGTTGCGCACCACGCGGAGTTCCAGCCACGTGCCGAGCACCGGAACCGGCGCGTGGTACTCCAACTTCTCCACGACGAGGAGCTTGCTGCCCAGATCGACCGCGTAGACGAAGACGGCGATGGCCAGGAGGAGCGGGGTGCGTCGCCGCCCCGTGCCCACCGCCGCCCCCTCATCCGTCGCGGTCTCGTCCATGGCCCCGTTCTCGTGCGTCAACGTGCTTCACCCCGTTGCTCGTTGTTCCAGTCCACCCCCTCGGGGGCAGTCCACCTTACGTGTGAACGCGGCTGGGGACGTCCCGATCCGCGGGCCGCGGTGCGCCGCGCCCCGCCAGGCGCCGGGCGGCCGCGCGTCGACCGTGAGCGCCTCGGCCGGATCCGGGTACCGTCGTCCGCGCGGACCACGAGAATTCTCGTTCATATACAAGTAAACGGTGCGTCACGTAGGGTCCGCGGACGGCCCCGGGCGCGGGATGCCGGCGTCCGGGGAACCGGGAAGTGAGGGGAAGTCGCTCGTGTCCGGTGAGTGCCTGTTCCGCGGTGTCGGCTTCGCTCTGGTGCGGGCCCCGGTCCTCCCGTCGTGCCGCGCGGGGGACGCCCGGACGCACCCCGGCCACGACCCCGACGAGGCCGCCGACCCGGCCGGATCCTTACGTGCCCTGGCGGCCGACCCGCTGGTCCGGGAGGCGGTGTCGGTGGCCGGTTCCGCGCTGTCCGAGGTCGTGCGGCGCGTGCTCGACGGCGCGCCGGACGTCGGACCGGTCAGGCTCCGGCGCTCGGTGGAGGCGTTGGCCGCCGCCCGACTGCGGATGAGCACCCGCCCCACGTCGTGCGGACTGATGGCGGGGGTCGCACCGGTGCGGTGCGCCACCGACGGGACGGCGGCGAAGGTGCACTGGGGCGGCGCCCACCGCCGCGCGGTCCGCCCGGACCGGGAGTGGTTGGCCACCGTCGTCGCAGACTGGGAACGGCGCCCGGGCGTGCTGCGCCACCTGCGCGTGGTCGTCAACGCCCTGTGCACCGAGCGTGGTGGCCGGTTGGTCCTGCCGTACGCACCGCAGTCGGCGCCGTCGGACGGCCCCGAGGGCGCCATCGCGGACGACGCCGGGGACCGGCGCGCGGTCCGGGAGGTGAGCGTGCGCAACACCGTGGTGGTGCAGGCCGTGCGGGAACTCGCCCACCGGCCCCTGCGAGGAGCCGAGTTGGCCCGCGCGCTGCGGCAGCGCTTCCCCGGCGCCACCGAGGAGACGGTGTACGCGACGCTCGGCGAACTGGTCGCCAAGGACATCCTGCTGACCGAGGCCCGCCCGCCGCTGGAGGCCGCCGACCCGTTGCGGCACGTACTGCGGGCCTGCGCGGGCGTGCCCGACGCACACCTTCCGGAGCTCGCCGAACTCCGCATGATCGAGGGAGAGTTGTCGGGCTACGCGGCCTCGGAGGTCGGGGGTGGGAGCGCCGCGCTGGAGCGGGTGCACGGTCGGATGCGGCGGTTGTGCGACCGGCCGTCCCCGCTCCGCGTGGACCTCGTCCTGGACGTCGAGGTGCGGCTTCCCGGCGCGGTGGTCGAGGAGGCCGCGCGGGCGGCGGAGTTGTCGTGGCGGTTGGGCCCGCGCCGGTCCGAGCCCCGGCGGCTGCGCGAGTACCGCGAGGCGTTCGTGGAGCGCTACGGGACCGATCGCGTCGTCCCGGTGCTGGAGGCGCTCGACCCGGACGTGGGACTGGGCGCGCCGGCCGGCTACCGGCGGCCCGGCACCCCCCGGCCGGGCCGGGCGGAGGAGGCCGACCCGGAGCGGGACCGGACCCTGGCCGAGTTGGCCCAACAGGCACTGTTGGACGGCGGTTGCGAGGTGGTGTTGACGGACGACCACCCCGCGGTGCGCCGCCTGGCCCGCGACGACGGGCGGCCACCGGCGTCCTTGGCCCTGCACGCCCGGCTGCTCGCCGCGTCCGCCGAGGCGCTGTCCGACGGGCAGTTCGGCCTGGTGCTGACCGGCACTGCCGGGCCGGCGGGGGCCGTGTTCGGGAGGTTCGGCCACCTCCTCGACGATCGTTCGGGCGCCGAGTTGGGCACCCTGGTGCGGGGCGGGGCGCCGGACGGAGCGTTGCGCGCCCAGGTGACGTTCCGGCCCGGGCACGCCCGGCACGGCGATGCGGCGCAGGTCCCGCAGTGGCTGGACCGCCTCCTGCCGGTGGGGTGCTTCGCCGATCCGGACGACCCCGGCGTGCTGGACCCGCGCCGGCTCGCCGTCCGCGCCGAACCGGACCGGCTGCGCCTGGTGGACTCCGCGACCGGCCGGCCCGTCGACCCGGCCGTCTTCCACCTCCTCACCCCGCAGGGGGACCTGCCCGACGTGGCGCGCTTCGCCGCCGAGCTCGCCGAGGGCGGCGCCCGTCCCTGGCGTGCCTGGGACTGGGGCGCGGCCGACGTGCTGCCGTACCTGCCGCGGGTGCGTTACGGGCGGACCGTGCTCGCGCCGGCACGGTGGCGGCCCGCCCCCGAACTCCTCGACGCCAGGCTGCCGTTCGCGCAGTGGTGGGATGCCTGGCAGCAGTGGCGGGAGCGGTGGCGGGCCCCCGGACGGCTGTGGGTGGGACGGCGGGACCGGGGCATCCAGGTCGACCTGTCGCTGCCCGGACATCCGGCGCTGCTGCGGCACGAGTTGTTGCGGTCCGGCCAGGTCGAACTGCACGAGGTGCCGGCCGATGCCGCGGGCCACCCGGACGGTTGGCTGCGCGGCCCGGACGGCGCCCACCACGCCGAGGTCGTCCTCCCCCTGCGCCTGGCCCGGGGCGTGGACCGGCCGGCCCCGGCACCGCCCGCGGCCCGGCGCCACGTTGCGCCACGCGCCACGGCCGGCGTGCACCTGCCTGGCGGGGAATGGCTCTCCGCCGCGTGGTACGCCCCGGCCGAACGGCACGAGGAGTTGCTCGTCGGCCATCTGCCGGGGCTGCTGGAGCAGCTCCCGGCGGAGGTGGACCGGTGGTTCTTCGAGCGCCGCCGCGATGCGTACGGGGCACACCTCAGGCTCCGGTTCCACGCGCCGCCCGAGGTGTTGGCGGGGCGGCTGCTGCCGCGGCTGCACGACACCACCGGTCGGCTGCGCGCCGACGGTCTGCTCGGCCGGGTGGTCTGTGACGCCTACGACCCGGAGCTGGAGCGGTACGGCGGGCCGGAGGCGATCGCGGCCGCCGAGCGGGTCTTCCACGCCGACAGCGTGACCGTGGTGGAGCACCTGCGCCGCAGGTTCGCCCGGCAGGACGGTGCCGAGCCGCTGCTGCTGGCCGCCGCGGGCCTCGCCGACCTCGCGCGCGCCTTCCACGACGACGGCTCCGCGGGCTCCGTACCGGACGGCGGGCACCGCGCGGGTGCGGACTGGTTGTTGCGGTCCGTGCCGAGGGACGACGAGGCGTACCGCGCCTTCCGGGAGCGCCGGCGGCAGGTGCTGTCCCTGGTCGACCCCTACCGCAGTGTCCCGGGGCCGGCCGCCGCCGGGGACGTGTTGCGCACCGCGTGGCTCCGCCGCGGAGAACAGGCGTCGCGTTACGGCCGGCTGCTGCGCGGACTGGGCCAGCGCTCCTGGAGCCACCCGGACCAGGTGCTGCGGGGGCTCCTCCAGGCGCACCACAACCGGCTGGTCGGTCTCGACCCGGAGTCCGCGCGCCTGGCCCACGCGGTGGCCCGCGGTGCGGCCGCGGCGCACTCCGACCGCAGGAGGCAGGGCCGGTGACCGGTCCACGGCTCCCGTCCGGCCGGTAGCTGCTAGCGTTCCCGACCTGGGAACGGCACGCCGGCCACGGCCGGTTGGGGGGATCGGGACACATGACCGCAGAGCCTGCGACGGCGCCGGTCCGGCTGAGCGCCGGGGCGGTGATTCCGCTCCCGACGTTGGATCCCGCCGCGCCGCTCGACGACCTCGCCTGGTTGGACCGGGCGATCGGGAACGCCCGGGTGGTGGCGATCGGCGAGAGCGCCCACTACCAACACGAGTCGTTCCTGCTCCGCCACCGCCTGTGCCGCTATCTGGTCGAGCGGCACGGGTTCGGCGCCTACGCGGTGGAGTCGGGGTTCGCCGAGGGCTGGCGGGTCGATGACTGGGTCCGCGACGGTGCGGGCCGGCCCGACCGCGTCATGGCGGACGGCCTGACCTCGCTGATGGGACTGTGGCGGCCGCAACGCGCCCACCTGGAGTGGTTGCGGCAGCACAACCGCACGGCCGACCGTCCCGTCGGCTACTACGGCATCGACCTGCCGGGCTCGATGGTCTCGCTGCTCCCCGGGCTGGACGCCGTCCTCGCGCACTTCGCGGTCGCCGAACCGGAGTTCACCCCGGATCCGGCGGTGCGCGCGACCGCGGCCGCCTTCTCGGCACCCTCCGCGTTCTCCGCCCCGGAAGCGACGGCCGCCTACCGAGCGCTTCCCCAAGCGTCCAAGGACGCCCTCACCGCCGGGCTCGCCGATCTCGCGGCCCGGCTCGGCGCACGCCGTCTGGAGCACCGGCGGCGGACCACGGCCGGCGCCCACGAGCGCGCGCTCCGCACGCTGCGCAGCACGGTCGCCCTCGACGCGATGCTGCGCGAGCTGGCCCGCGGCCACCACGACGACGCCCTCCACCACCGCGAGGCGATGCTCGCGGACACCGTCGGGTGGATCCTGGGCCGGGAGGACCGGATCGTGCTGGCAGCCCACAACGGCCACGTCCAGCGCTGCCCCGACAACCTGCCGGTGGTGCCCCCGACAACGCTGGGCATGCACCTGGGCGACCGGCTCGGCGACGCCTACCTGGCCATCGGCACCTCCTCGGCCACGGGGCGGACGCTCAACACCAGCGCCAGCTTCTACTCCGGCACGCTCTTCACGGACCTGGAGGACGCGCCGCGGCCGGGCAGCCTGGACGCGCTGCTGGCCGCGAGCCACGACGGGCCCTTCGCCACCGACCTCCGACGGCTCCCGCCCACCGACACCGCAACCCTGCGGGCCGCCACCGCACACCGTTACGGCACCTTCTACGCCGACCACGACCCGCTGGACGCCTTCGACCTGCTCGTCCACCTCCCGCACGCCACTCCGGCCGCTCCGGACACCGCCGCGCTCGCCCACGCGCCGGGCGAGGTCCGGGACGCCTTCGCCCGGTGGCGGGCCCAGTGAGCAGGTACCGCCCCAACACCACGTCTACTTCCGCGACTTCCCGGCCCACGTGCCCGACACGTTCGACTTCTGGATGCACTGCGTCAGGAAGGCGCTGGCCGACGGCACCGCCCGCGACCGCACCCTCGCCCAAGTGCGCAGCGGCGTGCTGGACCTGCTCACCCTGCCGTCCTACGGCAACTACCGGCACTCCTACGCTGAGCTGCCCGACGCCCGTCGGCCGCGGGTCCCACCGGGGCCGTTGCGTCCGTTCGTCCGACCGTCGTCCAGGCGGCGTTGCGGAGGGTGCACGGGCCGCCCGGGTGGACGGCGAGCGTCCCGGCGGCGACGTCCAGGGAGACGGTGGCCAGGGTCTCCCAGCGGGTGCCCGGGGCCGCCGCCGGCCGCGGATGGCAGCAGAGCTCCGCGCCCTCGTCCCCGTGACAGGTGAGGACGGCGAGCAGGTCCGCCCGGTCGGGCGCCTGCGGCAGCTCCGCGGTGCGGCGTTGCAGGGCCGCGAGGCGTTGGTAGGTGTGCGGGTCGGCGATTCCCATCGCCTCGCGTCGGCGAGGGCGGGGGCGACGAAGTGGTTGGTGCGGAGCAGGAACCCGTCGTCGCGGGGAGCCAGTCGGGCCGTGCCCACCGGGCTGAGCTCGACGGTGGCGGCGGAGGCGCGGTGGTCCGCGTAGCCGGCCAGGGTCAGTGAGCTGGAGGCCGCGACCGGGACGGTGGAGGCCAGTTCGACGGCCTCGGCGACGGTGGCGCAGGTGTCGAGCACCTGGCGGGCCAGGACGTGCACAGGCAGCCAACTTCCGCTCGTGGTACTGCACTTGTCCCCGTCGTGCCCGAGGATGTTGAAGTGCAGTCCCAGCCCGGCGGCGTTGACGCCGATCTTGCCGACGATGCCGTACTCGGTCACGGTGCGGACCACGCGGCCGTCCGGGTGCTCGATGTTCCAGACGAACCAGCCGTCCCGCAGGCCGTCGTGCCAGTCCCAGGTCTGTGCGGTGACCGGCGGCCGGCCGTCGGCGGGGGCGTGGACCACCGTCGAGCACTCCGGTTGGGGCCGGGCGGCGAACCGGCCGAGTATTTCCGTGCGGGCGTTGAGCGCGGCGATCCGCCACGGCGGGAGGTCCGCGCCCCGGGCCATCCCCTCGATTTCCTCCGCGAGTTCGGGCGCCCGGGCACCGATGTGCGCGAAGGCCGCGCGGCCCCAGTCGGCGACATCCTGCGGACGCGCGCCCGCGACGGCGAACAGGCGGTCGTAGAAGGCGCCGGTGCGGCGGATGCGGTCCGGGAAGGCCCGGCCGAGCGCCCGTCCGCGGTCACCGGGGGCGGCTTCGGACGAATGGAAGACGGTGGGGGTGGCAGTGGGGGTGGGGGTGCTCCGGGGGGTGTGCATGACGGCCTCCTTCATCGGCGTCCATCATGGGCGGCTGGATCGGGGCGGCGCGACCTCATCATCGTCAGGTAGACGGCAGCCGAGACGAGGATGCCGACCGGGAGCGAGAGGTCCGCTCCGCCCTCCACGCGGGCGATCGGGCCGGTGAACAGCGAGGTGTTGAGGCAGAGCGCGGCCGCGACGGCACCGGTGACCAGGGCCGTGATCCCGGCCCAGTTGACGCCGGCGGTGTACCAGAAGGGGCTGCCGTGGGTCTCGTCGGCCAGGTCCGGTCCGTGATAGCGGTTGCGGCGCCACAGGATGTCGGTCGCGTAGACGGCCATGCTCGGGCCCATCAGCACCACCATGAGTTCCAACATGCTGCTGACCGTGTCCAGGAAGTTGGAGACGAGCAGGGCGTAGAGGGTCAGCGAGACCCCGAGCGCACCGTCGAGGGCCACACTGCGGGAACGGCGGATGCGCAGCCCCATCGACTGGAGCGCCAGGCCGGAGCTGTAGGCCGTCATGGCGTTGTTGGCGATCGCACCGAGCACCACCGCCAGGAGGAAGGCCGGCCTGAACCAGGCGGGGAGGATCGCCTCCAGTGCGGACTGGGGGTCGGACATGTCGAGCGTCGTTCCGGCCAGTGCGCCGAGCGCGGTGAACACGACGCTGGGGAGGAAGCCGCCCAGCGCCGTCCAGCCGGCGATGGCCATGGGTGACGTGGTGCGGGGCAAGTAGCGGGCGAAGTCCGCGCTGTTGCTGTAGGAGAGCGGCGCGGAGGCGACGAGGGTGACACCGCCGGCGAGGGCCGCCCACAGTGCGCCCCCGTGCAGGGCGGGCGCGGACCGGTGGCCGCCGCCGGCGTGGGCCAGCACGTAGCCGGCGAGGACGGCGAAGACCGCGGTCAGGGCGAGCGTGAACGGCAGGTAGAGCCGAACGATGGTGGCGTGTCCGTACACGCTGATCGCCAGGGTGAGCACCGCGATGCCGACGATCACCACGACCTTGACGCCGGTGCCGACCGGGACGCCCAGCTCGGCGACGAGACTGAAGGCGGCGAGCGAGGCCGCCGCCCAACTGAGGGCGAGGTAGCAGACGGAGGCGAACCAGCCGGTGACGGCGATGTTGGCCCGGTTCCCCAGGATGCCGAACATCGCCCGGGTGATCACCTGGCTCGGCGTGCCCGCGGCCGGCCCGCTGACGGCGACCAGCCCGACGAAGGCCCAGCAGAGGTTGCCGACGACGATCACGGCCGACGCCTGCCACAGGGTGAGCCCGGTCAGCGTCAGAGCACCGCCGACCACCAGGCTGAGGTAACTCACGTTGGGTGCCGCCCAGACCGCGAACAACTCCCGGGCCCGCCCGTGCCGTTCGGAGTCCGGGATGACGTCGATGCCGTGCGCCTCCACCCGGCCCACCCGGTCGGAGGAGGGCGGAGTGCCGGCGTCGGGGTGCGGCGGCGGATCTGGGAGCGGAACGGCCATGGGTCCTCCGAACTTCAGGGCACGGGGCTGAGGGTGGTGGACGACTGACGGACGGCACTATTGGCCGAGGAGCCAACAAAACCTATTGGTCGGGCATCCAATAACGCGGAAGGGGAGGCGTCAAGCACCCGGACACAATTGCTCGCCCGCCCCGGCCCCAACCCGCCTCGCCCCCGCACCCGAGCGGCCCGCCCACGAGCAAGACCGAGCGGCGGGCGTGCGCAAGGGAGGCCAGGCACGAGGCACAAGGCACAAGGCACGAGACAGAGGCGGGAAGGAACGCTCGGCACACCGCAGGGCCGGTCCAGTCGGCGCGCCGCCGGAGCCCTCCACAGGGGCATCGGAACGGGGCGGGCCGGATGACCGGACCATGGGGCGCTCGTGCGGCGGGTTGCGGACGAAGGTCGACCTGGGGCACGGCGGACCCGCCGGCCTGCCGGTCCGACGTTCCCCACGGCGCCACGGAGCGACGCCCACTCTCGATGCGCGCCCATCAGTAATGCACATTCCTCAACCGACAACAGCCACGCCCGGAAGGGGCGTGGCTGGTGTCAGTGCATCGGGCGCGAGCGGATTCCCGCTACGAGAATTCACCTCTCCGCCCGGCGAGCGGCGCCATCCGGGAATGAGCCATGAGCAACGCGCCCCTTCCCGGACAACCAGCTCGCCCACCTCGTCAGAGGATTTCGATGGAATTCACCTTCGGCGGGCGGTTAGGGAAGGAGATCTCGTGCCACCGTTCGATTTTCACCGAGTCACCGTTGGCGTCGTAGTAGATCAAGTCGTTGTTCCCCGTGGAGATCTTGTCGACCCACCACCCGCCGAAGTCGGTCCTCCCGCGGTTCGCGTAACAGTCCACGCTCTGGCTACCACCGTTGTGCGACCAGATCTTGAGGTAGTTCTCACCGCCACGGCAGGGAATGTGGTCGATGGCGAAGGCATTGCCGGACGGCACGGCCAGGGTGAGCAGGGCGGCTGCGGAAAACGCCACGGCCACGGACCGGGCGACCTTCTTCGTTTTCGAGATCACGGTTTCTCCTTAATTCGCATACCGAACCGGGAGTTCACTTCGCGGCCACCGCGCGACGGCAGCGCACCGAACGAGCATCTTGCCGACCCGAGAAATGCAGAACACCGTGCTCCCCCGACTCACGCTCGCACCAAGACGATCCGGGAAAGCCGCTGTAGCCGGCAATCGCTTTGAGAGACCCCGGCTGGAATACGCCCTCGAATGTCCAGATCAGGTCCGTGTTGCGACATTTGTCGTATTTGCGGTGTGCGTTCGACGGGGAAGACGGCATGCGTCCCCACCGAGGCCCGCACCGGGACTGGTTGGACCACGCCCCCAACCAGTCCCTCCCGCACGCGCCTCCGCCGGCCCTGGCAGACGCCTAGGACGCCCTCGCGCCCTCGACGTTGGCCACCATCTTGCGCAGCACCTTGAGCGCGGCCACGTACTCCTCGTCGCCGATACCTTGATGGACCTCCGCCCGAACCTCGGTCGCCAGCTCACGCACCCGCACGCGCACGGCCTCACCGGCGTCGGTGAGGTGCAGGCGCTGCTCGGCGTCGCTGTCGAGCCAGCCACGGTGGAGCAGTTGGTGCACGACCCGGGGGATCTCGTACGGGTCGTCGGCGAGGGGCGTCAGATGGTCGACGACCTCGTCGAAGCCCGGGGCCACGGGGGCGTAGGCGACGCGGTTGAGCACCCAGTACTGCGGCTGTGTGACGTCGATCTTCGCCATCGCGTCACGCAGGTACCGGGTGACGGTCGTGTGCGCCAAACCGCTCCAGTAGCCGATGGGTTGCGAGGCCAACACGTCGTCGGCCGCCGCCGGATCCGCGGGGGCCTGGTCCGTGGGGGTGTCGGTCGGCTCGTTCATGATCGCAAGGCTATAGCCCCCGCATCACGCCGACGCCGTCGGGCGGCCTGTCGGCCGCTCCCCGGCACCTACGTCTCACCACGCCCCACCACGACGCACGACGGTGCGCGGGACCGGTGTCCGCCAGTCCCGCGCCGGTGATACCGGTGCCGTCACGAAGCATCATTGACGGCACGTCATATCAGGTGCTCTCACTGCGGCTTGAAGGAGCGGATCTGGTAGTTGCCCTGGAGGTTGCCGCCGGCACCGGCCTTGGTGGACCCGACGCGTCCGTGGTAGTTGGTCTGCGTGTAGTACTGCACCCGGTGGCCGGTCCCGTTCCACAAGGAACGCACGTGCTGACCGCGCCGGATGAAGGAACAGTCGTCCGCGGTGTTCGCCTTGCTGCGCTGCGACCACTGGCAGCGGGTACCGCCGCCGTTCCAGCCGCTGTAGATGCAGAAGTGGCCGGGGGCGCAGTGGTAGGACGCCCGATGGGTGGGCGCCGCGTGGGCGGCGGTCGCGGTGGGCGCGATGCCGAACGCGACCGCCAGGGCGGCCGAGGCGACGGCGAGCAAACGCATACGACGCATGACAGTGCTCCTTGGTGTAGGTGGGAACGGGCCGTTGCCGCCGGCGACGCCGGACGGCCAGTCAGGCACCGTCGCCAGTATCGGGCGGGCCCTTGGACCACAGGCGGCGTTTTGCCCGACTCGGGGCCCCGCATCGAGGCACGCGGCGTGCGTGCCCGGCGTGCCCCGGCGTCCGCGCCCCGTTGCGCTTCCGCACGCCCACCGGCTGCCCACCCCGGGCTGTCCGGCGGGGTTGCCACGGGCCGCCGCGCCCGCCCCGGTCGCCGGGGAGCGGCGGCGCGCCCCGTCAGTCCGGTCGGACGGCCGCCGACACCTCGGTGAGCAGGTTCTCCACCGCGGCTCCCCAACGGGAGCTGACGACGAGTTCGCGGGCCGGGTCGACCCACAGCAGGTGCGAGCCGCCGTTGCCCCGTGCGCAGCGGCCGGTGGCCGGGGCCGCGGGCCAGACCGTCCGGTCGTCGTTCAGCCACCAGGACAACCCGTAGTCGGGCTTGACGGGGCAGGGCGTCCACAGCGCGTCGATCCAACGCCGGGACAGGACCCGGCGGTCACCGTGGCGGCCACCGCTCAGGCACAGGTGGCCGATCCGGGCGAGGTCGAGGGCGTTGATCCACAGGCCGCCGCCCCAGTGCGCCCCGCCGGAGACGACCGGTACCCGAGTGCCGTCGAGCGTGACCTGCGAGGTGCGGTAGCCGTGCCACGACCAGGACGCGGACCCGCCGATCGGGTCCATCACGCGGGTGCGCAGGACGTCCGGAAGGGGGCGGCCGAACAGGACGGTGAGCGCCAGGGCGGTGAGGTTGACCCGGACGTCGTTGTAGGCCCACCCGGCCCCCGGTGGCCCGCCGGGTGATTCCGTCCCCTCGCGGGTGCTCTGGGCGTCGACCTCCGTGGGCTTCCCCCACAGCACGCCTTCCCACTGGCTCGTCTGGTCCAACAGGTGCCGCCAGGTGATGCCGCGCCCGTGCGGGTCCGCGAACTGCACCAGCCCGACGGTCCGGTGTACCGGCTCGTCCAGCGTCAGCAGTCCGTCGTCGAAGGCGACCCCCGCCACCAGCGACAGCACGCTCTTGGTGGCGCTGAAGGCCATCTCCACACGGTTCGGGTCGCCCCACGACGCCACGACCCGGCCGCGCCGCAGGATCACTCCGCTGGGTCCCGCGCCGTCCAGCAGCGGTCCGACCACCTCGCGGTGGGAGGAGTCGGCCACCTGCGCCGCGAGGTAGGTGGCCATGTCCTCGACGCCCGGCACGGGCCGCTCGGCCTGTTCCCGGGCGGCCCGGGCCAGGGCGGCGGCGTCCACCCCCTCCCACGGATCGTTCTCCGCCGCCTCGTCCACGCGGGTTTCCCTCACGGCCGCCCCACCTCCACGGTCCGACACTCGAACTCAATCCCCCACCGTAGAAAGGGAGGTGGACGCAGCGGGCGGGCGGGGGGCGGCCCGATGCCGGCGATCCACCGCCGGCCACGGGGGCCGTGGTCCGGTCGCGCCCCGGGGACGTGGTGGGGCGGCCGTGCCGGGGCTACAGCACGAACCCGTGGGGGAAGGGGTCGCGCGGATCGAGCACGTAGGTGGCGGTGCCGGTGATCCAGGCCCGGCCGGTGATCTCGGGGACGACGGCCGGGCGGCCGCCCACCTCGCTGGTGCCGATCAGGCGCCCGGTGAAGCGGGTGCCGAGGAAGGATTCGTTGACGAAGTCGGTGTGCAGCGGGAGTTCGCCGCGGGCGTGCAGTTGCGCCATCCGGGCCGAGGTGCCGGTGCCGCACGGTGAACGGTCGAACCAGCCGGGGTGGATGACCATGGCGTTGCGCGAGTGCCGGGCGGTGGAGTCGGGTGCGAGGAACTGCACGTGCTTGCACCCGGTGATGAGCGGGTCGGTCGGGTGCACGGGCCGGTTCTGCTCGTTGACCGCACGCATGACGGCCAGTCCGGCGGCCAGGACGTCGTCCTTGCGCGAGCGGTCGAACGGCAGGCCGGTTCGGGCCAGGTCGACGATGGCGTAGAAGTTGCCGCCGTAGGCCATGTCGTAGCGGATCCGGCCGAGTTCCGGGACAGTCACCATGGCGTCCCGTTCTACGGCGAAGGCGTCCACGTTGCGCAGGGTGACGTGTTCGGCGGCGCCGTCGCGCACCGCCACCCGGGCCTCCACCAGCCCGGCGGGGGTGTCCAGGCGGACGGTGGTCTCCGGTTCGGTGACCGTCACCAGCCCCGTCTCGACCAGGACGGTGGCGACGCCGATGGTGCCGTGCCCGCACATCGGCAGGAACCCGCTGACTTCGACGTAGAGCACGCCCCAGTCGGCGTCCGGACGGGTCGGGGGTTGGAGCAGCGCACCGCTCATCGCCGGGTGCCCGCGCGGTTCGTCGACCAGGAAGCGGCGCACCGCATCGAGGTGCGCCACGGCGTGGCGACGGCGCTCGGCCATGGTGGCGCCGGGGATGGTGGCGAGGCCGCCGGTGACCACCCGGGTGGGCATGCCCTCGGTGTGCGAGTCCACGGCGTGCAGCGTCCGCGTCTTGGTGGCACCGCCCAGGCGGTGCGGGCCGGGCGCGGGCATCAGGCGGCCGCCTGCTTCTCCAGGGCGGCGACGGCGCGGGCCAGGTCGGCCTCGACGCGGGCGCGCAGCTCCGGGGGCAGCGGGCCGCGCGGTGGTCGGCAGGGTCCGCCGTACCGGCCGACCTGTGCCATGCCGAGTTTGACGGCCTGGACGAACTCGGTGCGCGAGTCCCAACGGAACGCGGCGACCAACGGTTCGTAGAGCGCCCGGGCCTCGGCCAGGCGGCCGGTGGTGGCCAGTGCGTAGAGGCGGGCGGACTCGGCGGGGAAGACGTTCGGGAAGCCGGCGAACCAGCCGGTGGCCCCCATCAGCAGGCTCTCCAGCACCACGTCGTCGGCGCCGGCGACCACCGTCAGGCCGGGCGCCCGTTCCCTGATCTCCAGCACCCGCCGGACGTCACCGGAGAACTCCTTCACCGCCACGACGTGGTCGATCCGGGCGATCTCGGCGAGCAGGTCGGGGGTCAGGTCGACCCGGGTGTCGAGGGGGTTGTTGTAGACCATCACCGGGAGGCCGACGCCGGCCACGGCCTCGAAGTGGGCGAGGATTTCGGCGCGGTTGGCCCGGTACGCCGTCGGTGGCAGGCACAGCAGGCCGTCGGCGCCGTCCTCGGCGGCGGTCTCGGCCCAGTGCCTGGCCTGGTGCGCGCCGGCGCCGTGCACCCCGACCACCACCGTGCCGGCGTCGCCGACGGCCTGGATCGCGGTGCGGGCCACGGTGCGGCGCTCCTGGTCGGTCAGTGCCGCGTACTCGCCCAGGGACCCGTTGGGGCCGACGCCGTGGCAGCCGTTGTCCACGAGCCAGCGGCAGTGTTCGGCGTAGCGGTCGTAGTCGACCGCCAGGCCGGCCGGGGCGGTGGGGTCGGTGCGGTAGGGCAGGGCGGTGGCGACGGTCAGGCCGCCGAGGCCGGGCGGCGCGGGGGTGGTTCCGCTCATCACTCGCTCTCCTTCGTGGGTGCGGGCGGGGTGGTCGGCGGGTCGTGCGGGGCGGCCAGTTCGCCGAGTCGGATGGGCTGGGCGATCGGCCGGCGGTGCGGGGTGGCCGGCGGCAGGCCCTCGGTGGGGTGTTCGGCGGGTCCGTCGCGCAGTCGGGCGGCCAGTTCGGCGACGGTGGGGCCGCAGATGCGGGCCTGGCACGGTCCCAGGCCGGCCCGGGTCGCCAACTTGGCCACCCGGGCGGCGGCACCGGCGGGTGGGGTGACGGCGCGCCGCAGCTGGGCGTAGTCGGTCTCCTCGCAGCGGCAGATGACGGTGTGCGGTGCCAGCCAACCGGGCCAGGCCGGTCCGATCGGGTGGGCCCGGGCCAGTCGCGCGGCGAAGGCCCACCCCTGGTCGCGATGGCGTCGCACTCGGCGCAGGGCGGCGTCGCCCGGGTCCCCGCCGCCGGCGATCCAGCCCGCGACGGTGCCCTCGGCCCGCGCGGCCGGGGCCCCGGCGATCCCGGTGATCTCCCCCGCCGCGTACACCCCCGCGACGCTGGTGCGTTGGTCCGCGTCGACCGCGACGAACTCGCCCGCCGGGGACGCCGTCGGCCGCCCCCGCAGGGCGCAGCCGGCGGCCAGTGGCAGTTCCAACTGCGGGCTGAATCCGTGGCTGACGCACAGCGCGTCCACGGCTGTGCGGCGTTCGCTGCCCGGCACCACCGACCAGTCCGCGCGCAGCCGGGCGGTGACCACCTCCTCCACCCGCCCGGCGCCGCGGGCCGCCACGACCGCGCGGCCGAACCGGTACGGCACCCGGTGTCGCGCCAACTCCACGCCGTACCGGCACAGTTCGCGGATCTTTGCGGTGTGCGCCACGAGTTCTCCGCCGCCCCGCGACCAGCCGCGCACCACGGTCCCCGGCGCGTTGGCCTCCAGGACCGCCCGCACCTGCGCACCCGCTTCCGTGAGGGCGGCGGCCACCGGGAGCAGGAACGGTCCGGTGCCGGCGACCACGACCCGGTCCCCCACCACCACCCGCTCACCCTTGGCCAGTGCCTGTGCCGCGCCGGCCGTGAACACCCCGGGCAACTCCCATCCGGGGAACGGCAGCACGCGGTCGTGGGCGCCGACGGCCAGCACCAGGGCGTCCGGGTCGACGGTGCTGCGGCGCCGACCGCTGCCGTCGACCGGGCCGTGGAGCAGGTGCACCCGGGGCGGCGGCGCGCCGCCCGTCCCGTCCGGGTCCCGGTGCTCCAACGCCCACACCATGCTCTCCGGGCACCAGGTGCAGCGCGGATGGCCCAGGACCCGGCTCCGGCGGCGGTCGAAGGCGCGCCCGTCGCGTTGCAGTCGCCGGGGACGCACCGGCGCGTAGGCGTCGGGGGGCATCCGGTGGTACTGGCCACCCGGACGCTCGGCCGCGTCGATCAACACGACCCGGGCCCCGGCTCGCAACGCGGCCTCCGCCGCGGCCATGCCGGCAGGACCGGCTCCGATCACGACTACCTGACGTAGCGTCATAATTCATTCCCACGCGGCACTTCGCCGCCTTCTCCCACTCCTCGGGACGCGTCCGGGGGCTCCCCGTCGCCCGCGGCCCGTGACTGGGTGGTCACCACGTCGCCGTCCCGGGCACGGCGGCGGCAGGCACGCACGTCCCGCTCGGCGCCGACCGTCACCAGGCAGTCGAAACAGACACCGATACCGCAGAAGACGCCACGCGGGGCGCCGGACGGTGCCCGGCGCCAGGCGAGCCGGCCGGCGGCGAGCAGCACGCCGGCGATGGACTGCCCGGCGACGCCGTCCACCGGCTCCCCGTCGACGGTGATCCGCAACGGCTCCTCCCGCCGGCCGACGGCGTCGAACGCCGCACGCACGCGCCGCGGACTCATCGCGCCCCCTCCCCCGGTGGAGCGAGCGCCCCGTCCGGCGGGCGGCGCACGGGGCCCAGCACGGCGGGCCGGTCCACCCGGAACGCGGTCGCATCGATCTCCGTCTGCCGGCCCGACACCAGGTCGCGCAGGAGCCGCGCGGTACCCACCGACAGGCCGATGCCGGCGCCCTCGTGGCCGCCGGCGTGCCACAGGCCGGCCAGGCGCGGATCGGCCCCGATGACCGGCAGGTGGTCGGGGACGTAGGGCCGGAACCCGCCGTAGGCGCGCGTCACCATGGCGCCGGCCAGCGTCGGGAACAGGCGCAGTGCCTTGGCCGCGACGGCGGACAGCACCGCGGGGCGCAACCGGTCGTCGAACCCCACCCGGCGGCGCGACGAGCCCAGCAGGACGCTGCCGCCGCGGGTGGCCTCCACCACCGCCGAGGTCTGCAACGCCTCGGCGCTGCTGCCGACCGCGGCCACGTAGTCGGCGTCGTAGACCTTGTGGAAGACGGTCGGCGGCAGTGGCGCGGTGACCAGGACGTCGCCGCGCCGGGGCCGGACGTCCACCGGTGCGCCCAGCCGCGCGGAGAGCGCGCCGGCCCACGGTCCGGCGGCGTTGACGAACAGGTCCGCTTCGAGGGGACCGGTCGGGGTCCGTACGGCCGTCAGCCGCGCGCCGCGGGTGACGGCGCCGAGCACCTCGCACCCGGTCCGCAGTTCCGCGCCCGCGGCGAGCGCGTCGGTGAGCAACGCCGTTGCCGCGGCGGCCGGTTGGACCTGGGCGTCTTCGGGGTAGTGCAGCGCCGCGGCGTGGTCGCGGGTGGCGAACGGCTCGGCCGCCGCGAGCGCCCCGGCGTCGAGGGCGTCGGCCCGCACCCCCGCGGCGCGTTGGGCTGCGGCGAAGCGGGTCAGTGCCCGTGCACCGGCGTCGGTGGTCGCGATGACGATGCCGCCCTTGGGGTCCCACTCCACCGAACGGGCCGCGTGCGGGTGCCGTTCGGCGAGCGCGGCCAGCGTCTCGGGCCACAACCGGCGGGACAGTCGGGCCAGTTCCAGCTCCGGACCGGGCCCCTTGTCGGAGACCAGGACGTTTCCCTCGCCGTGGGCGGTGGTGGCCGAGGCCGCGCCACCGCGGTCGACCACGAGCACGTCGAAGCCCATCAAGGCCAACTCGCGCGCACAGGCGGCACCGATGATTCCGGCGCCCAGCACCACCGCGCGGCTACCGAGCGTTCCCTTCATCGAACCCTCTCCGTTCGCTAGAACGAACGAGACGAAGGGAGGCTATGAGGTCACCGGAGGCGTGTCAACGGTCACACCGACTCCGGGTCCTGGCCCGTCGGCACACCCCCGCCCGGGGCCGCCGCCTCCGCCTGCGCGTCCGTCGCCGCGCACCGCGGACCGGGCACCGGGTCCGACAGGTGCAGCCGCTGGTCCGCCCGGTACTGCAACAGCAGCACCGAGTGCACGGCACCCCCGAGCGCGGTGTAGCTGTGCGGCAGCGTCGCGTCGAACCCCACGTAGTCGCCGGGCCCCAACTCCACCTCGCGGCCGTCCACCCGCACGCCCAACCTGCCGGCCTGGACGATGGTGTGCTCGGTGCCCACGTGTCCCAGCGAGTCCTGCCGGCAACCGGCCCGCACCCGCTGGTCGTAGACCTCGAAGACGGCGTCGCCGGACTCGATCCGGCGCAGCGGGCGGAGGTCCACGCCCGCACCGCTGAGCGCCTCCACCTCCTCGGCCCGCACCACCGTCAGCGCGCGGGCGGGGGCGCTGTCGAGCAGGTCCGAGATCGGCACCTCAAGGACGCGGGAGAGGCTGAACACGGTCTCGATGGTGGGATTCCCGGTGCCGGACTCGACTTGCGACAGCGTCGCCTTGCCGATCTTCGAGCGCCGGGAGAGTTCGGAGATCGACCACCCCCGGTGGGTCCGCACCTGCCGGAGGTTGGCGGCCAGCCGCTCCCTGATCGAGTCCTCGCGCTGCCCGGCGGTCTCGGACGCAGACATGACCGTCCCCCTTCTTTCGTGCGCCCGCCCGTTCGGTATGACGTACGCGTGATGATGGATGCGTACATTATTCCGATCGGGCTTCCGGGGCGCCGGCAGTCGCCCCGAGCACTCGCGCTACTCGACGGGCACGGCGACCCTGGCCAGGGAACCCGTCTCCAGGGCGCACCACAGGGCTCCGCGGTGCTGGACGATGCCGTGCGGTTCGCTGGCCGCGCGGGGCAGTTCGTAGCCGGTGATCCGGCCGTCGGTGGTGATGCGCCCGACGCGGTTGCCGCCCCACTCCGTGAACCACACGGCGCCGTCGGGGCCGGCGGCGAGGGCGTGCGGCCGTGCCTGGCGATCGGGCAGCGGGTACTCGGTGATCTCGCCGTCTGTCGTGATCCGCCCGATCTGCCCGGCGCCGATCTCGGTGAACCACAGGGCCCTGTCCGGTCCGACGGTGAGGCCCACCGGGGCGGCGGACGGCGTCGGCAGGGGGTACGTCGTGGTCCGCCCGTCCGTGGTGATCCGGCCGATCGCGCCGGCTTGGTTGAGGGTGAACCACAGGGCGCCGTCGGGCCCTGCGGTGAGGGCGGAGGGGAAGCCGCCGGGCGCCGGGTACTCGGTGATCTCGCCGTCCATGGTGATCCGGCCGATCCGGTCGGCGGCGGACAGTGTGAACCACATCGCGCCGTCGGGCCCCGCGGCGATGCCGAACGGCCCGCCCTCGGCGGTCGGCGGTGCGAAGGCGGTGACGTCGCCGTCCATGGTGATCCGGCCGATCCGGTGGCTGCCGTACTCGGTGAACCACAGGGCGCCGTCCGGCCCTTGGGCGAGGAGCGTCGGGCCCGCGCCGACCGGGTGGACCGTGACGGCCCCCTCCGCGTCCCGGCGCCCGATCGCACCCTGGTGGACCAGCGTGAACCACAGGGCCCCGTCGGGGCCGTCCGCGAGGGCGTACGGGCCTGCCTCGGGGCCGCTGACGGTGACCTCCCGGACCGGGTCGGCCAGCCACCTGCCGAGCCGGTCGAAGAACACCTCCCCGGGCTCGGAGAGGTGGAAGGCGTGCGGCAGGTCCTCGTACGCGTCCAGCCGCACGCTCACGCCGGCGGCGTCGGCGGCCTCGGCGAAGCGGCGGGCGTCGTCCAACAGGACCTCGTCGGTGCCGACGGCGACCAGCAGGGGCGGCAGTCCGCGCGGATCGCCGTACAGCGGCGACTGCGGCGCCGCCTGGGCATCGGCGCCGGCCAGGTAGTGACCGGTGACGGTCTCCAGGACGGCGCGGGACAGCACGTCCTTGCCGTCGTTGGTGGTCAGCGACGCACCGGTCAGCGCGAGGTCGGTGATGGGCGAGACCGCGACGGCGGCGCCGGGTTGCTCCCGCCCTGTCCGCCTGAGTTCCAACAGGGCGGAGAGCACCAGGGTGGCGCCGGCCGACTCGCCGACGAAGACGACCTCGTGCGCCGGCACGCCCTGGTCCAACACGCCCTGCCAGGCGGCGAGCAGGTCCTCCAGCGCCGCGGGGTAGGGGTGGGCCGGCGCCAGGCGGTAGTCCACCCGCAGGACGGGCCGTCCGGTCGCCCTCGACAGCCGGTGGGCCACCACGCGCTCCGCCTCGGGCATGGTGTGCACGAAGCCGCCGCCGTGGACGTAGACCACCGCACCGCCCCGCGCACCCGGCGCGCGGACCCAGTCGCCGTGCACCTCGGCATCGGCCGGGAGCGGGGCGGCGATCAGCGCGCCGGCGCGGTCGCGGGCGGCCCGGGCGGCACCGGGCGCCGCGGGAACAGCAGTGACGTTCAGCAACGGTCCTCCGTCGTGAGGGGTGAGGGTGGTCGTCCCGCGAAGGCGGGGCGGGGCTGGCGTGGGGGCGATCGGCCATGGAGCCGTACGGCCGCGAACGCGCCGCCTCGGTAAGGGACTTGGGCCTCACTCGCGCCCGTGACGACGTCGCCGCCCTCCCCCTGCACGCCCGACCGAGGGAAATTACGACGAACGTAAATTTATTCGCCGGGCACGTCGAGCGTCAACATCAATACGTGCGGTCCGCCCGCCGTCCAGCGGCAGGCGGCGGCTTGCTCGCACCACACCATCGACGACCGGCCGCACGGGAGGGTCTTCCCGGTCGACGCGGAGAGCCTGGCCCGCGTGGCCGCCGCCGACCGAGGGCCGCGGCGCTCATGACGGCTCGTCAATACCGTGGGACCCCCGGGCGGACGCCGGTCACCGACGCCGCGGCGCGTTCACCTCGGGTCCGGCCCGGCGTGCAGGGAGTCGGCCCAGACGGTCAGCAACTGCTCGTACTCGGCTTGCTCTTCGGGCCACAGCGCGCGACCGGCGCGGGCGGCCATGAAGGCGCGTATGCGTTCGTTGGCCTCGGTGGTGGCCTTCGGTACCCATGTGGGCGTCATGTCACCGATCATATGCGCCGAGAGGTTCTGCGGCTATTACCGCTTTTGGATGACATGTGCAAGCCCTGCCCTTGACTTCGCTGTCGCGTACCTGGCTGGGGCGGTCGAGGCGTCGTCCACCCCGGGCGACCTGCGGCCGCCGGTGTTCCGTGTGGTCGTGACACCGGTCCGTGAACATCCTTTGTCCGAGGGCGAGTTCGGGGGTACCTCCAACCGTCCGCCGGGGAGATGGTGCCTTCCCCCAATGGGGTGCGGCCGCACGGAACTCGTAGCGTCGGGGCCAGGAATCGTCGGGTGTGCCGCCGCGGCGCGCTTGCCACGGATCCTGCCCGGCCCTCGGATGGGGAGAGCGTGACGAGCGCAACGGGCACAGTGGAGCGTGCCGTCGTGGCGAGCGGGGTGGTGCCGGTCCTGGCTGCCGCCTTCCTCTGGGGCACGGTGGGCCCCGCCCAGATCCTGGCCGGAACCAGCGCGTCACCGGTGGCGATCGGTGCCTGCCGGATGCTGCTCGGCGGCTTCGCGCTGGGGCTGTTCACCGCACGGCGGGCGGGGATCCGGTCCCTGTGGCGGCGTGGTGCCTGGCCGTGGATGGTGGTGAGCATCGCCGTCACGGCGGCCTTCCAGGCATGTTTCCTGGAGGCGGTGGCCCGCAGTGGCGCGGCCCTGGCGACCGCCGTCACCTTCGGCACCGTCCCCGTCGTGTCGGGGGTGTGCGGACGCGTGCTGGCCGGTGAGCGGCTCGGCGGGCGGTGGGTCGGCGGCACCGCGGGGGCGGTCGGCGGCATCGTGCTGCTCCTCGCTCCCACCGGCGACGGGCCGGCCGACGGCGTGGGCGTGCTGCTCGGCATCGTCGCCGGCGCCAGTTTCGGGGTGTACATCTCGGCGACCAAGCGGCTGGAGGAGCGGGGGGCGGACACGGCGGCGGCGGCCCCGGCGAGCGTGTTCTGCGCGGGGCTGCTCGTCTCGCCGTGGGTCCTCGCCCACCCGCACGGGCTGGCCGAACCGCGGGCGGTGGCCCTGATCGGCTGGTTGGCGCTGGCCACGACGGCCCTGGGGTACCTGCTGTTCACGCGGGGGGTCCGGCATCTCAGCGGGGCGACGGTGGGCACGCTCAGCCTGGCGGAGCCGTTGGTCGCCGCGGTGCTGGGGGTGGCGCTGTTGGGCGAGCGGTTGAGCCCGCCGGCGCTGATGGGTGCGCTGCTGTTGCTCGGCGGACTCGTCGTGGTCTCGGTGCCCAGCCGGCGCCGCGAACGCCCCGGGGACGTCGACCGGGGGGTGACGGGGACTGCTTGAGGGGGCGTGGCCGCCCGTCCGGGTGGCGGGGAGCACGTCCCCCCGCCACCCGGACGGTGGCGGGCGAGGGGACGTGAGCCTCATCGGGCCGCGGGCCCTGGCCTACCGGTCAGCGGTCCCGATAGGACGCCATGGCCTCGTTCACCCGCGCCGAGAAGAACAGCGGGCCGATGGCGTCCGCCCAGGCGGTCCCCTCCGGCGTCAGCCGCAACACTCCACCGTCGTCGTCCAGCCAGCCGCGCTCGGCGAGGAGGGCGAGTTGGGGGCCGAAGTCGTCCTGCGGGACGGTGCCGAACTGCGCGCGGTAGCGTTCCACGCGCAGGCCGTCCGACTCCAACAGCATGCCGAGGACGAACATCCGGCGGCGCTCGTCGTCGTCCATGCGGAACGACCACTGCGCGCGGTGGAACTGCTCGGTCGGCGTGGCGATGTAGTCGTCGATGATGCGCCGGACCTCCGGCACCGCGACGGCGTAGTCGGTCGTGTAGTGCAGATCGGTCGTGAAGGACCGGGCGCCCACCCCCAGGCCGACCATGCCGGCCTGCTGGTTGTACTCGTTGATGTTGCTGTCGTCCGCGCCGTCCACGGCGGCGGTGCCGATCCGGCTGAAGACCCGCATGGAGGTCTGCCGGTAGCCGGCGGCGAGCAGGTGGTCGCGGCCGTAGCGGTACAGGCGCAGCCGCTGTTCGTCCCAGAGTTCGCCGCTCTTGTCGTGCCGGGCCATCAGTCCGGTCAACGGGCGGACGTACAGGGGGTAGAGGTAGATCTCCTCCGGCTCCCAACTGAGCGCCGCGTCGAGCGAGACCCGGAAGCTCTGCTCGGTCTGGCCGTCGATGCCGTAGATGAGGTCGATGTTGAGGATGGGGAAGGCCGCCTCCTTGAGCCTGGCGAGCGCGGCCTCCACCTCCGTGCGCTTCTGCGGGCGGACCGCGGCCCGGGCCTCCTCGTCGATGAAGCTCTGCACACCGATGCTGAGCCGGGTGGCGCCGCGTTCCGCGAGGACGGCGATGCGGTCGGCGGTCGCCGTGGCGGGAGAGGTCTCGACCGACCACGGAACGGCCTTGAGGTCCGCGCCCATGACGTTCTCGCAGATGTCGCACAGCCGGACCAGTTCGTCGGCGGTGAGGTACGTCGGGGTGCCGCCGCCGAACGCCGCGAGGGTGAACCGGGGGGTGCCGTTGGCGTCCAGCGCCGCGCGGGTCGCGCCCGCCTGGCGTTCGAGGGTGTCCAGGAAGCCACGGGTGACGTCCTGGGGCGCACCGGTCCGGGTGAAGAGGTTGCAGAAGCCGCAGCGCATCTCGCAGAACGGCACGTGCACGTAGAGGGAAAGCGCGTCGAGGCGCTCGCCGGCCCACAGGTCGGACAGGAGCGGACGGTCTTGGCCGAGCCGGTACGCCTTCTGGTGCGGGTAGGCGTAGACGTACTGCTTGTAGGGCGTCGTCGGCTCCTCGGGAACGGAGGGGGATATCTGGAGCGGTAACGAGGTTGCCACTTCCGGGGGGTTTCCTTCCAGATCGGGTCGGATCCAAACGGATCAGTCGCGCCACGTGACAGCTTGGTCGACAACCAGTCACCGAAGACATGGGGCGAACCACCGAACTACACGGCCGCACCGCGGCCGATGTTGGAAGCTTCCGCATCTTGCACATACCACCGATATCTGATCATAAGAAACTCCACGGGTGGTACCGGCGGAAATCGAGACACCCTGGTATCAGCCCCCGCATTGGGATATCCATGTCGTTCATGAAGCGACTTCTCATAGCGGCCGGAGGTGGCGGCGACGCCATCACGACGGCGATGGTGCACGCCGCTCTCCACGGCGCCGACGAACCCGCCCTGGTGCTGACGTACGCCTGGGAGCGGCTGGTGGTGGACCCGGTGCCGGGGCCGCGCCGGCCGTCCGACTTCACCGGCACCGTGCCGGCCGGCCCGACGCTGCGACTGGTCACCCCGACCTCGGCGCCCCGCCCGCCCGCCGGTTCCCTGCTCCCCCGTCTGGCTGCCGACCTGCGGCCGGAGTTGGGCCTGCTCGACCCCTACGGCGGGGCCGTGGGACTCGCGCAACAGATCACCGAAGCAGCGGCGTACTGCCGGGCGGAGCGGATCGACGTCGTGGACGTCGGCGGCGACGTCCTGGCCGACGGCACCGAGCCCACCCTGCGCAGCCCCCTCGGCGACGCCCTGGCGCTGGCCGCCTGCGCGCACACCGGCATCGCCACCGCGGTGCACGTCGCCGGGCCGGGCCTCGACTCCGAGGTACCCGAGTCCGCGCTGCTGCCCTTGTTGGGGACGCCCCTACACACCCTGACCGCCGCCGACACCCTGGCGGTGGAGCGCGTCTTCGACTGGCACCCCTCGGAGGCGAGCGCCTTGTTGGTCGCGGCGGCCCGGGGCACCCGCGGCGTCTGCGGGACGCGGGACTCCGCCCACCCTGTCACGCTCACCGCCGCCAGTCCCCACGTCTACCGGCTCCCCTTGGCGCGCGCCCTCGAAATCAACCCCTTGGCCCGGGCGTTGGCCGGGACCACCGAGCTCGCGGAGGCGGAGCGGGCGAGCGAGCGGGTCTGCGGGTTCTCCGAGATCGCCCGGGAACGTGACCGCGCGGCCCGGATGGGTCCGACGACGACCCCGGCAGGCGCCGTCGGCGACCGCCCGGTCGCGCCGCAGGCGCTGGCGGAGCGCTTCACGCAATGGGAACGACGGACCGTCCGGAGCGGGGTCGGCTACGTCACCACGCGCCGCATCGTCGAGGAACTCGGCCTGGGCCGGGACGAGTTCGCGGTGCTGCGCGCCCACCTGCGCACGACGGCCCCGGCCCGGCACGTCCCCCCGCTGTGGCGACTGGCAACGGCCGGCTGACCACGGCCGACGCCCCGCCCTGGGCGGTCCGCGCGGGAGCACGAGCTCCGCGGACCCCGTCGGGCGGGGCGTTCCGTTGCTGCGGGCGCAGTCCGCCCCCCACCCCGGTCGAACACGCTGGTAGCGTCTCCGCCGTTGTTGAGTGCGTGTCACCTGCACGCACCGGACGGGGAGGACGAACGCACCATGATGGGCCATTCGCACGCGATGAGCGGTGCCCTGCTCTTCGCGGCCACCACACCGTTCCTGCCCCCGCTGGTGATGCACGCCCACCTCGCGCCGCAGGAGATCCTGATGGGCACGGTGCTGTGCGCCGGCGCCGCGCTGCTGCCCGACCTGGACCACCACGACGGCACCATCGCCAACTTCCTCGGCCCGGTGTCCAAGGCCCTGTGCCGGTTCGTGGCCTGGATCTCGGGCGGCCACCGGCACGCCACCCACTCGCTGTTGTTCGTGGCCTTGATGACCGCGGGCACCTGGGCCGGTGTGACGTACCTGGGACGGCCGTTCACCCTCGGCATGACGTTCTTCCTCCTGGCCCTCGCGGTCCGGGCGCTCAACCTGTGCCCGCCCGGCCACGGGTTCTCCGCCTGGAGCACGATCGTCGCCATGGCCGGCATCGGCACCGCGGTGATAGCCAAGTTCATCCCCTCGGCGCCGGGCTGGCTGCCGTACGCCGTCGGTCTGGGGTGCCTGGCCCATCTACTGGGCGACTCCATCACCAAACAGGGTGCCCCGTGGCTGTGGCCGCTGAAGAACCGCTACGAGATCGTCATCATCAAGCACAGCGGCAACAAGCTGGAGACGGAGATCCTCACTCCGATCATGGGTGTGGCCACCGTCGTCCTGCTGTGGTTCACCGCGCTGTCGCCGCACTCCTTCAGCTGAGGCCGCGCCCCGGTCTCGGGGCGGGGGCGTTCACCGGCGCGCATGGTTACCGATGAATGGGCGACTCGCAGGGCAACGAACGAGCCTCCAGGGCGGACGGGACGCAAGTCGGACGAGCTTCAGGTGCGGTGCGCCGCGGTGCGGTGAAGACCGCTGCCGTGCGCGATTCGCGCCCGGCGGAGGCCGCCCGGGGCGCCGTACGGCTGGCGCTCCTGCCGGACGACGGGCCGACCGGCGGGTTCTTCTCCTGGGACGGCACGCCCGTGCCCTGGTGACCGTGGCGCCTGGCGCGGCCCGGTGGCGCTAGATGCCGAGGCCGACCAGGGCGCCGAGGTTCGTCTCGTAGCCCGCGTCCCGCTCGGCGCCGGTGTCCGCGGAGGCGGCGGAGGCCGCTCCGATCGAGAGCAGGACGGCCATCAGGGGAACCGCGACGAGCCGCAGGGCGCGGGAGCGGTGCGCGGCGGCGGTGGCGGGGCGCGCGTGGTCGACGTCGTGGGTGTTCTCTGCCAGCTGCGTGGGGTTCATGCGACAAGAGGTAGTGCATGCGCGGGCACGTTGCGCGGGGCGCGCCGTGGATGCGGTGCGCGAGGGCACGATCGGCGGGACGCCCGGCGAGCCGCTCTGGCGCCGGTCCCCGTCCAGCGGTGTCACGTCTCGGCGCAAGCGGGCGCGGCCCGGGGCCGGTTGTCCGGCCCCGGGTCGGCGGGCAGTGCGCGGGGGTGCGTTACGGCGCCATCTCGTACGTCCCGGCCAGTGCCTCGACGCGCTGCCAGACACGGGCGGACCGGGCCTCGTCGGTGACCGGGCGACGGACCGCGCCCAGTGCCCAGCGCTGCTGGTCCTCAGTGGCGGAGTCCTTGCCGTGCAGCTCGACGGCGTGCGCGGAGAAGTCCCGGACGAGGACCGCGAACAACTCGTCCAAAACGTCGTTCTCCAGGCCGGTCAGGTCCGCCTGCTCCAGGATCAGCTGGCCGTGCACGACCAGCGCGAAGAGCTGGCCGACGGCGAGGAGGAGGTCCAGGTCGCGGCTCTGCTCCTCGTCGGGGGCGGCGGTGGTGACGAACGCGCAGAGCGCATCGGCCTGTTCGCGGAAACGGGCGACGTTGGGCAGCTCGGCGTAGCGGTCGTAGGCGGCGCGCCAGTCGTGGAAGCGGATGGCGCCCAGGCCGCGGGCGGGCCCCTGCCGGAAGAGGAAGGCGTCGTCGGCCGCGTCGAGGCGGGTGGGCACCGGCGCGTACGCGGCGGGGTTGAGCAGGTGGTTGCCCATGAACTTCAGGATCAGGGCGAGGTTGACGTGGACCGTGCCCTCCAGCTTCGGCAGGCCCCGGATCTCGGTGGCCGCCTGGGCGAAGTAGGTGTCCTTCTCGAAGCCCTTGGCGGCGATGACGTCCCACATCAGGTCGATGACCTTCTCGCCCTCGGTGGTCACCTTCATCTTCGTCATGGGGTTGAAGAGCAGGTAACGGCGGTCGTCGGGGCCGGCGGAGCGGAAGTAGTCGACGGCGCGGTCGCTGAACAGCTTCATGCCGACGAGGCGGACGTAGGCGTCGGTCAGTTCGCGGCGCACGTGCGGGAAGGCGGTGACCGGGCGCCCGTAGAGGATGCGGTTCTGGGCGTGGGTGACGGCCTCGTACATGGCGTGTTCGCAGATGCCGATGGCGCCGGTGCAGAGGTTGAACTTGCCGACGTTGACGGTGTTGAGCGCGGCGTCGAAGGCGGCGCGCCCGGTGTGCAGGACGTCCTCGGGCCCCACCGGGTAGTCGTCGAGGCGGAACTCGCTGACGTACTTGGAGGAGTCGACGACGTTCTTCACCAGGTGGTACGCCGGGTGACGGCTGTCGGCGGCGAAGAAGACGTAGCCGTCCGGGCCCTCGACGTCGGTGCGGCGGCCGAAGACCGAGACCAGGCCGGCGGCGTTGCCGTTGCCGATGTAGTACTTGGCGCCGCTGGCCCGGAAGCCGCCCTCGCCGTCCGGCTCCAGCAGCATGTCGGTGGAGTAGATGTCGGCGCCGTGGGCCTTCTCGGACAGGCCGAAGGCGAACACCTCACCCTGGTCGAGGAGTGCGGCGGCGCGGTCGCGGGCGGCGGTGTTGTCGCTCTGCCAGACCGGGCCGAGTCCGAGGATGGTGACCTGCCAGGCGTACCAGTAGTCCAGCCCGTAGAAGCCGAAGATCTCGTTGAGGGCGGCTATCCGGGCGGTGTCCCAGCGCTTGTCGGGCTGCCCGTCCGCGGCGGAGGCGGGGGTGAGGAACTTCGCGAACAGCCCCTCCTTCGCGGCGAATTCGAGGAAGTCCGCCAGCCAGGCACGGGAGCGGTAGTCCTCGATGAGCTTGCGCTTGCCGCGCGCCTCGAACCAGTCGACGGTGGCGCGCAGCAGTCGACGGGTCTCGGCGTCGAAGTGCGCGGGGTCGTAGGTGCGGGGGTTGAACAGCAGGGAATCCGCCATGGGGGGACGCCTTTCCGAGCTCGGTGGTTTCGGGTGAGGGGTTCGGGGCCGCGGCGCCCGCGCGGGGTCAGGGCGCGGGGCGGAGCCGGTGGAGGGTGGCGAGGACGTCGTCGAGCCAGGCGATCGTCATCCGCTCGTAGGCGATGCCGCCGCGCAGCACGACGTGTTGGAGTTCCTGTCCGGCGTCGAGCGGGGCGTCGGCCCCGGGGCCGGTGAAGTCGCGCCGCTCGCCCGCGAGGTAGTGGGTGAGCCGGTCGGCGTGTGCCTGGCGGTGTCGCTCGACCTCGCGGATCAGCGCGGCCGGGTCGTCGAAGACCGCGCCGCGGATCTTGACGGCGAGGTCGTGCCGGACGCTCTCGGGTTCGACCGGTTCGTGCAGCCACCCGGAGAGCGCGGCGCGGCCGGGGCCGGTGACGGAGTACTCCTTCTTGTCCGGCCGGCCCTGCTGCGGCACGTCGCGGACGTCGATCCAGCCGTCCTGCTCCATCCGCTTGAGCACGCGGTAGATCTGCTGGTGGGTCGCGGTCCAGAAGTAGCCGATGGACCGCTCGAAGCGCCGGGACAGCTCGTAGCCGGAGCCCGGTTTCTCCAGCAGGGAGACGAGGATCGCGTGTTCGAGCGCCATGCCCCGATCTTGCTATGCAACTCGTTGCATAGACAAGCGGCACCGCCCGGGTGAGACGCGGCTCACCCGGGCGGCATCCCGTCGGACGGTCGTCGCGACCGGCGGCGTCGTCAGCGCACGACCTCGAAGACCTGCTTCTGCACGCCGTTGGCGTAGGCGTCGTGCTCGATGAGCTTCAGCTTCTGGGCGTCCTTGTCCGCGGCGCTGAACAGGCGCTTGCCGGCGCCGAGCAGCAGCGGGTAGACGAGCAGGTGGTAGCGGTCGATCAGACCGGCGTCCGAGAGGGCGCGGTTCAACGAGGCGCTGCCCTGGACGATGATCGGCCCGCCCTCGCTCCGCTTCAGGTCGGCGACCTCGTCGAGCGAGCGCAGGATCGTGGTCTCGCCCCAGTCGGAGACCAGTTGGTCCTCGGTGAGGGTGGTGGAGACGACGTACTTCGGCAGCGTCTTGTAGCGGGCGAACTCCGGCATGGTCGGCCACACCGGGCTGAACGCCTCGTAGCTGACCCGGCCCATCAGGATCGCGGTGGCCTCCTCCTGCTCCCGCCCCTTGATCTCGAACGCCTCGGGCACGAACTCGACGTCCTTGAAGGTCCAGCCGGCGTTGCGGTAGCCGGATTCGCCGCCGGGGGCCTCCACGACGCCGTCGAGGGAGACGAAGGCCGTGCTGATCAGAGTACGCATGGGTGATTCCTCGGTTTCTCGGGTGCGGGCGGCTTCTCGTGCGTGCCCGGCGTGCGCCGTGCCTGCGGTGTCAGGCGAGGGCCGCGGCCAGCCACTGCTGCCAGGCGGCCTCGGCTCCGTGCGGGTTCGGGCCGAAGAGGTGGTGGAACATCAGCACCGGGCCGCCGATGCCGTGGTGGAAGGTGTAGAGCCCGTCACCGGTCCGGACCTCGAAGCGCTCGTCGTCCGCCCAGACGACCTCGCCGTCCAGGGGCGGCAGGCCCGCCGGCTCCGCGTGCACCCGCGTGCCGTCGACGAGCGAGGCCGGCAGCGACAGGGCCCGGTACAGGGCCGCACGCACCTCCTCCGCCGGCCGGTCGCCCGGCGTCGCCACGGCGAAGACCGGCACGCCGGTGCGGCCGCGGAAGTGGCCGAGGTACTGGCCCAGGGTGTGGAGGTGGAACGGCCAGCCGCGGCGCAGTGCGTCGTACTCGTCCTCCCAGTCGTCGCCGAGCAGGCCGCTGTGGACGACGCGGAGTACGGTGCTGCCCTGCTCCCGGCCCTCGATCAGGTACTCGAACGCCATGAAGCGGCCGTCGTCGGCGGTGCCCGTGCGGGTGGCGAAGCGTCGGCCCGGCTCGTAGGCGGTGACCACGGCCTCCTCGCGGTGGCCGCCGGTTTCCATCCCGGCGACACCGCCCTCGCGCGGTTCGACGTCGTTGCACCCCATGAACCAGGAGTCGATCCCCGGCCCCGTGGCGATGGCCTCCCAGACCTCTTCCGGGGTCGCCGGCAGGGTCGTCGCCAGCTCGATCTCGAACGGATGGGTCATCTTCACGCGTCCTGTCCTGCTGTGGTGTGCGTCGTTGCGGTCTCTCCGGACGGCTGCGGATCCGTCTGCCCGCTCGGATCCGCGGGCTGCACGGCGGGGATCTGGTGGAGTCCGACCACCACGCGGTGACTGCGGCCCCGCGGGGCGGACTCGTCGTGGTAGCGGCCGACGAGGTCCGCCACCGTGCGGGTCAGTTCGTCGGCGAACGCCGCCCGGTCGGCCGCGGAGGCGAACCGCACCTCGGTGTCGATCCCGAAGGTCGCGACCCGCTTCCGGGCCCGGGAGGCACCGCTCAGCAGGGCGCCGACCTCCTGCACCAGCCGCGCCCCCAGTGCCAGCAGCCAGCGGGCGGAAAGCTGGTCCGGCGCGCGGGACGGGTCCGGACTGACGGCGCTCAGGGCGCTCGGGGAGATCACGTAGGAGGCGGCGGTGGCCTGGTAGATCCGCTCGGTGACGTTCCCCTTGCGGCGCTCCTCGGCGAGCTCGACCAGCCCGTGGCGCTCCAGTTCCTTCAGGTGGTAGTTGATCTTCTGCCGGGGCAGCCCCAGGCGAGCCGCCAACATGGCGGCTGAACCGGGCTCGGCGAGGGCGGCGAGGATCCCTGACCGTATGGGGGCCAGGGACGCCTCGGCGGCGGCGGGTTCTTCGATCACGGCGACATCCAGCACCGCTCCAGGATCGTACCGACAAAAAAATTTGTCAAGGAAGGGGAAGTTGTCGGCACGCCCTTCCCTGGACCTCACCGGGAGGGCGGCGCACCGGCGCCCGGCGGGCCGGCAACCGCCGAAGTGCTCAGGTCGGCGACATCCCGCTCCCGAACCGCCAGTGGGAGGTGCGGAGTTCGGGTCCCACGCCACCGCGGGCAAGGACAGCCGCTACGGAGCCCCCTGGCCGCCCCGGCCGCCGTTCCGCGTGGTCGAGCAGCGCGGCCCTGCCGACGGTGACCGGCGGCAGCTGCGTTCCGGTACCTCCGGCGCCGCCACGGCCGTCTCCGGTGCTGCCGACGACGCTTCCCACGAGGCGTCGACGCCACGGCGAGGAGCACGTTCACCGGTTTCAGGGATGCGCGGTCCCGCCACCCTGGGTGCCGGAGTCCCTACAATCGACTGATGCACAAGGACAGCTCCCCCGACGTCGTAGTCGTCGCTCCCGATCCCGGCTGGACGGTCCAGGGCGAGGACCTCGCAGAAGAGTTGCACGTCCTGCTCCGGCCGCTCGCGCTCCACGTCGAGCACATCGGCAGCACGGCGGTGCCCGGTATGGCGGCCAAGCCCGTTCTCGATCTCCAGGTGAGCGTGCGGGATCTGGCGGAGGCGGAGGCCGCGTTCGCCGGGCCGCTGGCCGAGCGGGGCTTCGCCCTCGCGCCGTATCGGCAGGACCACGTTCCCGCCGGCAGTGACGACGATCCAGCGCGCTGGACGAAGCGGCTGTGGATCCGTCAGGGCCATCGGGGGCTGGACGTCAACCTCCATGTCCGGAGGTCCGGTTCGCCGAACGAGCGGCTGGCGCTGCTGTTCCGCGACTGGCTGCGGGCGCACCCCGAGGCGGTACCGGCCTACGCCCGCTTCAAGCAGGTACTGGCGCAGGCCGTTCCGGATCTCGCCACCTACGCCGACGTCAAGGATCCCGTGGTCGATCTCGTGGTCGCCGTCGCCGAGCCCTGGGCACGGGCCACGGGGTGGCAGCCCTGCACCACGACGACGGCTCGGCCCGTGGCCCCCCGTCGCTGACCCCCCTCCCTACAGGTCGCTCGCCGCGGCGGTGCGGGCGGTCCAGGCGACCCACTGCGCCACCGCGTTGGTGGCGTAGCAGCCGGTGGGCAGGAAGAGGGCGAGTTCACAGGCGTACCGCCCCGGTGTGTCGGTGTCCTCGCCGGTCCGCTCGACGCGGACGCGGGTCTGCACGACCGTCGGGCGCAGGCCCTCGGTCCGGCGGATGGCCCCGTCGGTCCAGCGGTAGCGGACGTAGGACAGGGTCGGCGCTCGCCGGAGCAGCGACAGCACGTCGTCGCGGTGCGTGGCGAAGGCGTACGGGATGCCATCGCGGTGGGTTTCGTCGAGCGGGTGCCGATGGAACTGCCGCAGCCGTGCCGTCAGTTGCTCGTTCCAGACGTACGAGGCGTGCGCGCACAGGTAGAAGGCCCTGACCCGGGGGTCGATCGCGTCGAAGAACCCGGCGGCAGGTCCGGCGAATCGGCGGGCGTGCTCCGCCTCAGCGGACCGGGACGCCCGGACGAGGTCGAGCGCGGTCTGGTGGTCGTTCTCCAACAGGGCCCGGCCGATGTGGTGGGTGGTCTTGGGACCGCCAGCCACGCCGAACCGTTGGGTATCGTAGTAGTTGACGAAGAACAGGTCTCTGGTGCGTTCGCCGAGTCCGTCGAGGGCGGCGGCGAACGTCGGGCTCAGCCCGCGGACGGTGATCCGGAAGCCGTTGCCTTCCAGGTGTCCGGCGCGCAGGTCCTGTCGTCCGTAGCCGTGGGGGGTGAGGCTCATGGCGCGGTCGCCGGCGGAGTGACGCGCGTTGAACTCGGCGATCCGGTCCGGGGCGAGGCCGCCGCGGCAGGCGATGTGCTGTTCGGTGACGGCGTCCTCGTCCTTGAGCCCGGCCGCCGTCACGTCGGACGCGGGCACGCCGCAGACCGCAGCGATCCGGTCGATCGCCTCGAACGTGGTGTAGCCGCGCTTGCGCAACCTCAGGTACTGGTAGGGGGCGTCCGGCTCGTCCTGGACGGGCAGGACGATGGTCTCCTGGACTATGAAGTCGGTGTGGCGGGCCTTGAGGACGGGGTGCTCCAGGGTCACTTCGTGCCTTCCGTGCTGAGGGAACTGGCGGGATCCGGGCGGTGCGTGCCGCCGCGCAGGAGCGAGACACCGGTGGCGGCCAAGCAGAGGCAGAGCAGTACGAGCAGGGCCGTGCGGTGGGAGTCGGCGAGGCTCTGGGCGCCTGCGGACACCACGCGGAGCGGTGCGCCGATGTCGTCGGGGGATGCGCGCTCCGACGGCCCGTGGACGGCCACCAGAGCGAGTGAGAGGACCGTGCTGATGAGGTAGCCGGCGCTCTGGAGCACGGATCGGACGCCGTTGGCGATGCCGCGCCGGTGCGGCGGTACCAGCGTCATGAGCTCACCGGTGTTCGGTACGCCGAAGATGCCGGCGCCGGCTCCGGTCAGGAACAGTCCCAGTCCGATGAGCGCCGTGGGCGCCGGCGGGCCGAGTGCGATCACCAGGAACGCGATGCCCAGTGCGGACGTCGCGGTGCCCGCGCTGGACAGCACGCGTGCCGGATAGCGGGTGGCCAGGCGTCCGGCCAGCGGAGCGGTGAGCATGGCCCCGACGGACATGAGCATGACCTGGAGGCCGGCGGAGAGGGCGTCCAGGCGCTCGACCGTCTGGAGGTAGAGGGACATGACCAGCACGACGGAGAAGTAGGACACCGCCGTCAGGAAGGCGGCCAGCAGCGCTATCGTCCGCCGCCGGTCGCGGAACAGCCACGGATCCATCAGGGGGTACCGGCGGCGGCTCTGCACCACGGGGAACACGAGCAGGGCGGACACCGACAGGGCGGCACAGAGCAGCACGGTCGCGCTCGTCCATCCCCCGGCGACGCTCCCGTCCCCGCGGCCGCTCTCGGTCAGTGCCAGTGATCCACCGCCCAGGAACACCACGGACAACAGGGCACCCGCCACGTCGAACCGCTCGGACGCACCGCGGCCGTGGTCCGGGCGCAGGATGGCGGCGGACCAGACCAGGGCCGCCAGTCCGGCTCCCCCGCTGGTCCAGAAGACTCCCGACCAGCCCCAGGCGTTGGTGAGCAGTCCGCCCAGCAGGGGCCCGGCGGCCTGGGTGGCGGAGATCAGTATGGCGTTGATGCCGAGGGCCTTGGTCAGCCGCTCGGGAGGAAAGGCGTCCGCGAGCAGTGCGGTGGTGTTGGTGATCACGGCCGAGGCCCCCACGCCTTGGAGGACCCGGCCGAGGATGAGGATCCAGGCGTTCGGGGCCAGGGCGCAGCCGATGCTGGCGGCGGTGAACGCGGCGATTCCGGCCAGATAGAGCCGACGGCGCCCGAACAGGTCCGCGAGGCGCCCCCAGACCAACAGCAGGACGGTACTGGCCAGGAGGTATCCGACCATGATCCAGCTGGTCTGGGCGGCGGACGCCTCGAAGTGCCGGACGACGTCGGGCAGGGCCACGTCCAGACCGCTGGTGTTGAGGCCGGTCAGCAGGGCGGTGAACGAGGTCGCGGAGAGCACCCGGCGGCCGTAGCCGGTCGAGGGCGGGCTGAGGGCCGGGGCCGTGCGGACGGTGTCGTGGGGGCGGGTCAAGGAGGGACATCCGATCGGTCGCGGGACTGGCACGGGCAGTAGTGCAACCTGCGCGACGGCCTCTCAGTCACGCGCCGGCTCGGGGCCCGCTCGACCACCCGTCGCACCGGGCCGCTGCGCGTCGTCGAGGGCGGCGTCGCCCGGGTGTGCCTCCTGGTGGCCGGAACCGGTGTCGGCCGTGGGATCGATGAAGTGCAGCAGCAGGGTGCGCCGGTCCTGGCGTGCGTCGGCGGAGACCGGGGTGACGGAGTGCCAGGAGTCGGCCGACCGGACCAGCAGCACCGAGGAGCCCTGGTGGGGCGCGACCTCGGTCGTGACGTCGTCGGGTGCGCACGAGCCGAGGATCCGCAGCGTGCCGCGCCAGTGGGCCGGCCACCGGGAGTTGAAGTACCAGAGTTGGGTGACCACCTTGTCGGCGCGGTCGGTGTGCGGTGCGATCCAGTAGCCGGGGCCGTAGCGGACCGCCCGGGCCTCCACGGCGCAGTGTTCGAGCCGGCAACCGGTCGTCTCGGCGACGGCGGCGCGGTAGTCGGGTGCGGCCAGTTCGTCGACGAGCCGTTGCCACAGGGGTGTGAGGGCGTGGTGGCTGTCGGCGACCGGGCGGCCCTGGGTGATCAGGGGCAGGTTGCGCGTGCGGTAGGTCTTCTCCGCGCCGTTGCCCGTGCGCTCGGTCAGTTGGAAGCCTCGGGTGGGGAATTCGGCCTCCAGTCTGCGCGCGGTCTCGCCGGCGACGACGCCGTCGCGCAGGGTGCCGGGGATTTCCGCCCAGCGGTACGGCCGCTCGGCGAGTTCCGCCCGTCGCAGCACGGACAGGTCGAGAAGGCGGCCGGGGCCTCGGGGCGGGGTGGCGACGAGGGGCGACGGGACCTCAGGCATGGGTCCTCGCCTCCTGTTCCGGTGCCGGGGTGGTTCCGGAGGTGATCCTCGCGCCCAGGGAGCGGAGTTTGGCGGGGAGTCGGTCGTAGCCGCGGGCCAGGTGCTCCACGCCGTACAGCCGGTGCGGGGTGCCGATGGCCAGGGCCGCGAGCAGCAGGGCGGCGGCGGCCCGCAGGTCGTTGCCGCGAAGCGGACCGGGCGCAGGGTGCAGCGGGCCGGGGAGGATGCGCAGTTCCTGACCGTCCACCGTGAGGCGTGCGCCCATGGAGCGCAGTCCGTCGACGTAGCCGAACCGCCCCGACCAGACGGTCTCCACGAGCGCCGAGGCCCCCGAGGCGGCGAGCAGGAGGAGGGCGAAGAGGGGCTGGGCGTCGCTGTACACCAGGTGGGAGGCGGCAATGACGCGGTCCGGTGCGAGGGGGCTGGTGGCGGGGCGGACGTGCAGCAGTTCTCCGTCCCAGGCGAGCGGGACTCCGATGTTCCCCAAGTGGTGGAGTTCCGGGGCGAGTCCGTCCCGCACCACCTCCGGGCGGTCCAGCCGCAGGGTCAGGTTCCGGTCGAGCAGGACGCTCGCCGTGACGAACGTGATCACTTCCATCAGGTCCGAGGGCAGGGTGACGGAGGTGGCGCGGAGGGGCCCGTCCGCTCCCTGGACCTCGATGCTCTCCGGACGCACGTCCACCGCCACCCCGGCCCGCGCCAGCACGTGGGCCAGTTCCTGGGCGTCGGGTTTGGGATAGGGGTGCCGCAGCACCGTGTTGCCCCGGGCGGTGGCCGCCGCGAGCAGTGCGGTCTTGGTGGCGCCCGAGTAGTGGGGGCCGGTGGGGAGGCCGCGGTGCGGGTCGGGCGTGGCGAAGTCGCCCAGGTCGATCACCGCGCCGCGCAGTCCGCGGGGGCCGTGGCGGTCAGTCCGGCACCGTCGGTGGTGCAGCACGCCCCGAAGCGTTCCAGCACCCGGGCGATGTGTTCCACCGGCCGACCGCCGCGGCTTCCGCCGCCGATCCGGCAGCCGCCGTGCGCCCCGGATTCCACCCGCCCGTGCCTGGCCAGCAGGACCGGGAGCAGGTAGGCGCCGCCGTGGACCTGGGCCGACCAGTCAGCCGGGACGCGGTGCCCGTGCAGCGGGGAGGCGTCGATCCGCACCCGGTCCGCGGCTTCGTCGACGTCCACCCGGGCGCCGAGTTGCGTCAACATGGCGGCCAGTGCCTGGCGATCGGTCAACTGCGGTGCGTTGTCCAGGCACCAGGGTTCTTCGGACAGGCACGCCGCGGCCATGGCGGGCACCATGAGGTGCTTGAATCCGGCCATCCGCAGCTCGCCGCCCTGCGGTGGACCGGCCTCGACGTCCCAGTACGGCTCGCGGTGGATGGGGGCGCCGGGGGACGGCGGAGTCGCCACGGGGGCGTCGGTGGTGTGTCCGCCGGTGGGCGGGGTGGGCGTCAGCTGGGGTTCCACATCTCCACCTGGCAGGTCATCCGGAAGTGCGGGGCGTGGGCGGACACGGGGGCGACCGCGTGCCAGGAGCGTTCCGAGCGCGCGAAGAGCACCGAACGGCCGCCGCCCGGGACAACGGTGGCGTACGGGTGGTCGGACAGGTCGGGTCCGCTGCGGACTTCGAACAGTCCACCGTGCTCGTGCGCCCAGTCGTCGTTGAGGTAGAGGACGTGGGTGGCGCGCTTGCCTGGTTTGTCGGTGTGCGAGGAGATCCGGTCTCCGCCCTGGAAGACGAAGAGTCCGATGTCGAACGTGGTGTCGCCGACGTCGACGCCGATGGTCCGGGCCACCCAGTCGCGGTAGGCGTCCGCCTGGAAGTGCGCGACGAGCCGATGCCACGCCTCGCCCACCTCGGCCATGCCCGGTGCGGCGGCGCCGCGGTGGATCAGCGGCAGGACCGCCATCCGGTAGGTCTTGTCGCCGTCGCCGGTGCGCTCGGCGGGGTGCAGTGCCCCGGGCGGGGGCATCTGCTCCCGGAGCAGCCGGCAGGTCGCTGCCGGGATGACGGAGTGGGCCACGGCCCACGGGTACGGTTCGCCGTGTCGTTCCACCGGCGCGTGCAGGTCGAGCACGGGCGCGTCCTTAGGTCAGTCGTGCCGGGTGGGCAGGGGCGGCGCCGCGTTCGCGACCGCGGGAGGGTCGGGCTCTTCGGGGGCCTGCGGCCTGCGGGCCCCGTACGACACCTCGGGGGTGCCCTCGGAGCCGGGGGCGCGGCTGCGCAGGATCTGCACTTCGGTGAAGGGCCGGCGTTGGTCGGCGGCGATGTCCCAGACGATCCGGGCGACCCGGTCCGGGTCCATCATGGCGCCGAAGTCCAGGGCGAGCCCGGTGTGGAAGTCGGGTACGGCCAGCCCGCCGGGGTTGACCAGGGTGACGCGGTTCTCCGGGTGTGCCGCGAGCAGTTCGGGCACCAGGTTGCGCACGAACGTCGCCTGCGCGGCCTTCAACCCGCAGTACAGCGACTCCCGTTCGCGCCGCTTCCACGCGGACGAGGAAGCAACGGTGATCAGGTGGACGGGCCCTCCGGCGGCGGCGAGCAGGCGGCGGAGGAAGTTGACCGGGCCGGTGAAGAGCAGCCGGGTCAACTGCTCGACCTCGTCCTCGGTGGTATCCGCGAGGGTCTTCTTCAGGAACGCCCCGGCGACCCACAGCACGTAGCAGGGGGCCGGCACCTCGACATCGGTGTCCCGCACGCTGCGCGGATCGCACAGGTCCAGGTGCCGGGGCAGCAGGCCGTCGTCGGAGAGGCTCTCAGCGGTACGTCCGTAGACGACGGTGCGCAGTCCGCGGGCGTGTGCGGACAGGGCGAGCGCACGGCCCAGGCCGTGGGTGCCGCCGATGACCGCGGCGCCTCGGAAGCGCCCTGAGTCGGGTGGTGTGGCGGAGGTGGGTGGGCTCATGGGTGCTCCTGTGACCGGCGGTTGGGGGTGCGTACGGACAGGGAGCGCGTCGGAGGATTTTCTCTGTTCCGGGGAGGAGGCAAGGAGCTGGCCACTGCGGCAGGTGCCGGCCGGTGTACCGGGGTACGGCGTTCTGGTTGTGTCGCGGCTGACCTTCTCCTTGCCTCCACCTTCGGGCAGGGAACCGTCGCGCGGTGCTCCGGTGGCAGGCACGGCGTGCCGGGGGGGGCTCGCCGGGCGGGGGGAATCAGGGCGGTTGGGCGCGGGACGCGGAGGCACCGCGGAGCGCGTCCGTGACGGCGGTGAGGTCTCCGGGGCGGGCTCCGGCCCGCACCAGTGCGTCCCGCACGCTTCCGTGCCGCTGACGCAACTCGGTCAACCAGGTCCGCATGACCACGGCCGGGGTGTCGAGGTGGACCAGGTAGTCCTGGCGTGTCCAGCCGTGGGCCCGCCACTTGTCCGCGAAGCGGTCGACGAGCGGACACAACGCGGTGCCACTGGCCGCGTAGTCCGCGACGATGCACTCGTCGGGCACCCCGGCCAGGGCCAGGACCGCGGCCACCACCACTGCCGTACGGTCCTTGCCCAAGTGGCAGCAGATCAGGAACGGTTCGTCGGCGGCCTCGGCCAACGCACCGAACAGCGCGCGGACGGCTCCGGCGGCGCTGTTCAGGAGGATGGCGTGGTAGTAGCGCACGTAGTGTTCGGGGGTCGGCCGGGGGACGTGCACGAGATCGCGCGGGTATCCCGCGAGTGGGGTGCGGGACCATCGCACGCCGCGTGCGAGGAGTGCCGTCGGGTCGCCCGAGCGTTCCGTCTCGCGCGCCGAGCGGAGGTCGATGACGGTACGCAGGCCATGGTGATCGGTCAGTTCCGCCGCGAGGACCGGGGCCATGGTCGCGCCGGCTCCCGCGCGCCAGATGCGGCCCGCCGCGATCCCCACCGGTGCCACGGCGCGCAGGTTGACCGCATCGGAGGCCGGTCGGGGCGGGTGCGGCTCGGGAGGCGGCGGGCTCATCGGGCGGGCAGGGCGCCGAGCGGCCGGTGACGGACCGCGGTGCGGGTGGTGTCCATCAGGGGTGCCTTTCCCGGTGGGACGGCCGTTCGTGCCCGGGACGCCGGCCGTCGCGCTCGGCGGAGGAGGGGCACCGGCCGGCCGTGGAACAGCGGACGGTCAGGGGTAGAGGAAGCCACGGTTCGCGGGGCGGAACGCGCGCCGACGTCCGAAGGCGGGGCCGGTCGGCGGCGCGGCGGACGCTGCCGCGGGGCGTCTGAGCAGTTGGCCGGCCGCCACGTACGCCGCCAGCTTGTGCGCCCACGCCTCGTGACCGTCCTCCGCCGGATGCCGTCCTTTCCATCCGGTGCCGGATGCCCTGAGCACGTCGGCCATGGAACCGTCGGCGTCGCCGAACCGGTAGAAGCGGGTCCGGTCCACCATCTCCATCCCGGCGCTGTCGGCCAGCCCGCCCCGGCCGATGCTGTCGAAGGACCCCTCGATGGCGTCGAAGAAGAGGTACGGAATCCGGCACTGTTGCAAGAACGCCTGGAGGGAGAGGATCTGCGTGAGCAGGCGGGCCCCGCACTCGCGGTCGTGCCAGGCGAACTTGCGGTAGACGTCGGCCAGTTGCTGGACGTCCGGGTGCTGCTGCGGTTGATAGGGAATGACCTGTCGGAATGCGCCGTCCACGTAGAACTCCCGGCGCATGGCACCGGACCAGCCGACGATGACCAACAGCTGCCCTTCTTCGGCCGCTTCGCGATGACCGGCCAACCAGTCGATGGTCGTGCGGACGACCCGGTCGTTGGATCCGGAGATCACTGCGTCGTTCACCACGCGGTCGGCGTCCAGGAACTCCCCGATTCGCCCGGGCCAGGCGTTCTTCTCCCGGTAGCACCGTAGTTCCGGATCCGGGTCCCGATCGTCCACCAATTCGGCGCCGTACGTCATAGAGCAGCCATTTGCGTAAATCAACATATGATTTACCCCCATGTGCGCACCACGGAAGCAACGTCAAAGTGGGCAGGCTTCCGCCGCGGTGTGAAATTGAAGCAGCCCTCCTCCACGTTCGGCAACCTGTCGCATATCCGTCCCGCGAACTTCAGCCATGTGACGGAAGAGGAGCCTGAGGGGCGAGTTATCGCGATCAATTACCGTCACGCCAGGGCATTGACGATGCCCGTGCGAGCAAGGACCACACCAGCGGGTCCGGAAAATCCTTCGGCTCAAAATTGCCGAATGAAGGGGGGCTCGACGGGGGTAGGGAGACCCGCAGGTTTTCGCGCACTGTGCCCGCTCCGCCCGCTAGGCAAGGAAGCGCACATGACCGACGTGTTACTCATCTGGCCGCCCCACGTACCCAGTTACTTCAACGCCGGCCACCACAGTCCGCTGTACATGGTCGCCGGCCATCTGCGCCGCCTGCCGCAGACGGGCCGGGTGGACACCTGCGAGGCCGGCACCCTCAGCATGAACTGGAAGGGCGTCGGCGACCTGCTCTACCAGGGCCGCTACGACGTCATCGCGGTGATGAACGACTTCGACGCGGTGGACGGCCTGCCCCGGTTCGCCGAGTACGCGCGGGCCCTGTCCCCGCACAGCCGACTCATCACGTTCGGACGGCTCTCCAGCCTCAATCCCGGATTCTTCCGGCAGTTCGACCTGGACGCGGTCGTACAGTCCGGGGACTACGAATGCGGCGTCGCGCACTACGTCGCCGCGCTCGCGACAGCCCGCCCGGAAGACGCCGCCGCGACGGGATTTCCCGGTGTCGCGGTACGGCACGGCGATCGCTGGCTCGAACCCGACGGCCACGGAGATCGACTGGCCCCCGAAGAGTGGACCCTGCCCGATGTCTCCGAAATTCCTTACCAGGATTACGACCGGTTCTACTCCCGGGACGAACACAAATTCTGCGGCATCCCCTTCCGACGCGAACTGGTCGTGCCGGCGGCCCGCGGCTGCCCGGTCGGCTGCGAATTCTGCGAGGTCCCGGAAATCTTCGGCCTCCGCGAACGCCGGCTCCCCGTGGACACCGTGATCGACTACATCCGGGACAGCTACGCCCATCACCCCTTCGAATACGTCGCCTTCTACGCCCCCACGTTCACCCTGGATCGACGCTGGGTCCGTCAGCTGTGCGAACGGTTCATCGAAGGCCCGGTGTCACCGCAATGGAAATGTGCGACCACGGTCCACCACCTGAGCGAGGAAATGGTCGCCCTGATGGGGCGAGCCGGCTGCGTCCGCATTTCGGTGGGGCTGGAAACCCTGGAGGAAGAGGGCCAGGGCGTACTGCCCCGCAACAAGCGGATCGAAGCGGAGCGGTTCCGGGCACTCGCGCGCTGGTGCACCGGGTCCGGAATCGAACTCAACGCGTTCATCATCGTCGGGCTGCCGGGCACCTCCGTCCAGGGCGCCTCCCGCACCATCGAACTCGCGCGCTCGCTCGGCGCCCGCATCCGCCCGACCATGTACACCCCGTACCACTCGATGACGGGTGACATGACGACTCGTCAAGTAGCCCGCTACAACCGACAATTGATCACTGCCGGCCGGTCCGTCGACGCCGCGGACGACGATCGCGACACCGGCCGCCAGCGCGAGGCCGACGCCCGGTACGCCTTCCTCTTCGGGCCGGAGGACCGGCTCACCGACGTCCACGAACGCATTCCCAAACGGACCGCCCCTTGACCGGCCCGGAACCCCACACCCCCACCGGCACCCACACGGTGAGCCTGCACGACTTCCGCTTCCCGCTCGGGACCGAGACCCGCACCCTGACCTGGCAGCCCCGCGAACTGCGCCCCGGCGTCCTGAACCTCAAGAGCTGCGAACTCCAGCACCCCTGGAGCGACCGGCTGGTCAGTCGCGAACTGGCCGCGCTCTCCCTGGCCGAGACCCTCGCCTACCCCGTCCAGGACCACGTCCTTCGACAACTCGCCGCCTACCACGGGCTCGATCGGCCCCACATCCTGCTCACCGCCGGCTCCGACTACGGCATCGGCCTCGTCGTCGACGCCCTCGTCCGCCCGGTCGGCCGGCTGCTCCTCCAAGAACCCGCCTTCGAAGCCTGGCGCCACTACGCCCAACTGCGCCGCGTCCACGTGACGGGAGTCCCCGGCATCACCGGAGCACCGCCCACCGTCGACCCTGCGCCCCTCCTCGACCTGCTGCGGTCCACCCCGCGGCCCGCCGTGGCCGCCGTCACCAATCCGGGCAGCCCCAGCGGTCTGCGGTACCCACCGCCCGCGATGCGCCAACTCGCCGAGACCGCCCGGGAACACGGCCATCTGCTCGTGATCGACGAATGCTACGGGGACTTCGTCCACACCTCCCACGCACCGCTCGTCGCGGAGTTCTCCAACGTCGTCGTGGTGCACTCCTACTCCAAGACCTTCGCCCTGGCGGGACTGCGCATCGCCGCCCTGCTCGCCCACCCCGTCCTGCGCGAACACCTCGGCCGCTTCCGCCCCGAGAACGCGGTCGGCGCCCCGGCCGTCGCCCTGCTGGCGCGCCTGGTGCCGCAGGGCGAACGCTGGCGGGCGATCTGGCGGGACGTCCGCGCCATCCGGCACGGCTTCGTCGACCACGTCCTGGCCAGGCACCCGGACTGGCGCGTGCTCGAACCAGGCGCCAACTTCGCCACGTTCTGGTCGCCGGATCCGGACACCGCCGATGCCGCCCGCGACCACCTCGCGGCACACCGCATCCGCATCCGCTCCCTGTCCGACGTCCCCGGGCTGCGCGGCTGCTTCCGGGTGTCCCTGGCGGACCGGCCACAGATGCACCGCGTCGCCGAGCTCCTGGACGACGTCGCCGACCGCGCGACTCCCCCGACCACCGCCCCGCTCCCCGCGCGGGAAAGCCCCCCGCACGACACCCGGCCCGCGTGACGGCCGCACCCGCCGGCCGCCGTCCCTCGGCCGCCACCACGGCGACGAGGCCCGGCCGGGCGGTGTGCGCCCCACGGCGCGGACCGCCCGGCGGGCTCGGCCCGAGCGCCCCGATTTCCCGCACACCTGGAGGTGCCGCACCATGGCGCACATCCTCGGCCTGTCCTGCCGCAGCCACGATGCGGCGGTCGCCGCGGTCCGCGACGAGGAACTCGTCTTCGCCTCGCACTGCGAGCGGTACAGCCGACGCAAGAACGACCCCGCACTGGCCCCTGCGGCGCTGTCGGCGGCCCTCGCCCACCTGGATCGCGTCGACGACGTCGTGTACTACGAACGCCCCGTCCTCAAACGCACCCGGCAGCTGCGCTCCGGACAACTGAACCTCGCCGCCGACCCGATCGGACTGCGCGGGTACCTGCGGCGCTTTCCGCAACTGCGCCGAGCCCGGGTGCACATCGTCGACCACCACCGCTCGCACGCCGCCGGCGGCTACTACACCTCCGGTCTGGCCGAGGCCGCCGTGGTGGTCGTGGACGGCATCGGGGAGTGGAACACCGTCTCCCTCTGGCACGGGCGTGGCGACCGCCTCGATCGGGTGGCAACCGTCAACTACCCGCACAGCATCGGCCTGTTGTACTCCGCCTTCACCCAACGCACGGGCTTCAAGCCCAACGAGGAGGAGTACATCATGATGGGACTGGCGGCCTATGGGACGCCGGACCTCGCCGACCTGATCCGGAACGACTTCGTCGAACGCGATGACTGGCCGCACTTCCGCCTCACCCGCTCGGTGCACCGGGGTATCGCCGACTGGCGGCCCGAACTGACCGACCGGGCGACCCTCGCCGCCAGTGCCCAGGAAGTGACCGAACGGCTGCTGGACGGGCTGTTCGCCTGGGCCGCCAAGGAGACGGGCTCCCGCAACCTGGTCTACTCCGGTGGCGTCGCGCTCAACTGCGCCTACAACGCGCGACTCGCCCGCACCGGCCTCTTCGACACCATCTGGATCATGCCCAGTCCCGGCGACGCCGGCAGCTCGGCCGGTTCGGCGCTCGCCCATCTCGGCCGGCACGTCCGGTGGCCGGGCCCGTACCTCGGCCACGACATCGGACGGGAACCGGACCTGGAGGAGGTCCTCGCCGCACTCGTCCGGGGCGAGGTGGTCGCCGTCGCCCACGGTCGGGCCGAATTCGGCCCCCGCGCGCTCGGCAACCGCAGTCTGCTCGCCGACCCCCGGCCGCCCACGGCCAAACGCCGGGTGAACGCGATCAAACGCCGCGAGCCGTTCCGGCCGTTCGCCCCCGTGGTACTGGAAGAGCACGCGCACGCACACTTCGACCTGCCGGTACCGACCAGCCCCTACATGCAGTTCGTCGCGCGGGCCCACGACCCCGAGGCCCATCTGGCCGTCTGCCATGTCGACGGCACCAGCCGCGTGCAGACCGTGAACGCAGGGCAGAACCCCTTCCTCCACCGCCTGTTGCGGCGCTTCCACGAAGAGACCGGCTGCCCCATGCTGCTCAACACCAGCCTCAACATCAAGGGCGAACCCCTGGTCAACACCACCGAGGACGCCATCCGGTTCGGGAAGCTCCATGGCATCCGCGTCCTGTGAGGCGCCACCGGACCCGCCGCCCCGCCGGATCGTCGTACTCGGCAGTCCGGGCAGCGGCAAGACCACCTTCTGCCACCTCCTCGCCGCCGCGACCGGCCTCCCGCTCTACCACCTCGACGACCTCTACTGGTCCGCGGACTGGTCCCGACCCGGCGAAGCGGAGTGGACCCGCCTCATCGACGACCTGTGCGCCCTCCCCCGATGGATCGCCGACGGCAACTACGCCGGCAGCGCCGAACCACGCGTTGGAGCAGCCGAGTTGGTGGTGCTCCTCGACCGTCACCCGCTGCTGTGCGCGGCGGCACTGGTGCGCCGCTCGTGCCGCCTGCGCCGCACGGCGCCCGCTCCCCCGACCCACGACGCACCGCGGGCGGCACGCGACGGCGGACGCCGAAGCCGGCAGCCGACGATGACGAGCGCGCGGGAGTACGTGCCGCGCCGCCTGCGGAACACCGACGCGCCGCCCGTGCGCAGCGTCACCGCGCTGCTCCGCAAGGCACTGCTCTTCCGGCGCAGGGACCTGGTCGTCATCCACACCGCGCTGCTCCGCACCGGCGCTCCCGTACGCCGCTGCCGCACCCGGCGCCAGGCAGCGGCCCTGCTCGCCGCGTTCGCCCCGGCCCCACGATCGGCCACCGGCCGGGACCGCGCCCCCGTACCGCCGGCGAATCCACCGCCGAACGGCACCCTCGTCCCCTGCACCTGCCCGGCCGCCGCCACGGCGACGCCCCCCTGGAGAAGCATGTGAACACGCCACCCGCCCAGCCCCGGCACGACCGCCCGGAGCCCGCTCCCGGCCTCGCCGAGATCGCCGACATCGTCACCCCGTTCGCCGTACGGGCGGCGGCCACCCTCCGGCTCGCCGACCACATCGCCGCCGGTCACACCGAGCTTCCCGATCTGGCCGAGGCGGCCGGCGCCGAGCCGCGGGCCCTGTGCCGACTGCTGCGGTTCCTCACCTGCCGCGACATCTTCGCGGAGCCCGAACCCGGCACCTACGCACTGACCGGCCTGGCCGAGGAACTGCTCTGCGACCACCCGGCCAACCTCCGGCAGTGGCTGGACGCCGACGAGGTGGCCGGCAGACTCGACGCCACCTTCCCCCACCTGGTGGAAGCGGTCCGCTCCGGCACCTCCGTCTACGCGAAGGTCCACGGCGCTCCGTTCTGGGAGGACCTGGGGGCGTCCCCCGCCCGGACCGCCTCGTTCGACCGGCTGATGGCACAGGTTTCGCCCTCGACGAGCGGAATCGGCACCGCCTACGACTGGTCGGGCGTGCGGCACGTGGTCGATGTCGGCGGGGGCACCGGTGCCCTGCTCCGCGAGGTCCTCGAAGCCCACCCGCACCTGCGCGGCACCGTCGCGGACCAAGCCGGTTCGGTGGCCGAGGCTCGCCGTCACCTCGCCGCGCACGGCTTGGACGGCCGTGCGGACGCTGCGGCATGCGACATGTTCGCCGTTGTCCCGCCCGGCGGTGACGCCTATCTCCTCTCCCGCGTCCTGGCCGACTGGGACGACGAGAGGGCCGTGCGCATCCTGCACACCTGCGCCGCCGCCCTCACCGGCCAGGGCCGGGTGCTGGTGGCCGAACGCGTGCTCCCCCACCCACCGGCGCCCGACGCACCGGACGGCGGAGACCCGTCCGAGATCCGGCGGCTGACCTCGCACGATCTGCGGATGCTGGTCCTCTTGGGCGGCCGCAAGCGCAGCACAGCCGACTACGCGCACCTCGCCGAACGGGCCGGCCTGGACCTCCACGCCTCACACCGGCTTCCCGGCGGCGCCACCGTCATGGAGTTCCACCCCGCGACGCGCGACCAACGGGCCGCCGCAGGCACCGCCGAACCACCGCTCCACACGCCCTCCCCGGACTGACCTCGCTCGAATCCGCTACTTGGCCGGCTTGCCCGGCTGGTCGTGGGTCGAGCAGTGGATGCCGCCGCCGCCCGAGGCGATGGTGTCGATCTTCACCTGGACGATGTCGCGCTGCGGGAAGTGGTCCTGGAGGATGCCCTTCGCCCGGTCGTCGGCCTCGGCGTCGCCGAAGCGCGGCATGAACACTGCGCCGTTGGCGACGTAGAAGTTCGCGTAGGTGGAGACGAAGGCGTCGCCCCGGCCAGTGATCTTGTCGAGGTCCGGCTGGGGCAGGTCGACGACCTCCAGCGACTTGCCGCGGGCGTCCGTGGCGTCCTTGAGCACCGTCCGGGCCTGGTCGGCCGCGCGCGACCAGACGTCCGGAGGGCTGTCCGGGAAGGCGCGGTCCACGAGGACGACACCGGGCGCGGTGAACCGGGCGATGCTGTCGACGTGCGCGTCGGTGATGTCCTTGCCGCGCACTCCGGCCAGCCAGAGCACCTTCTCGATGCCGAGACTGCTCTTGATCTCGGCCTCGATCTGGTCGCGGCTCTTGCCGGGGTTGCGGTTCTTGTTGACCACCGAGCTCTCGGTGATCAACAACGTGCCCTCGCCGTCGGTCTCGAAGGAACCGCCCTCGGCGACCAGCGGGGCCTTGGTGCGCGGGACGTCGTACTTGTCCAGCAGGAGGCGGCCGACCTGGGCGTCGTTGCGGTGCTCCTGTTTGTTGCCCCAGCCGCTGAAGTTGAGGTCGACGCCCAGGAGGCGGCCGGAGTCCTCGACGAACAGCGGGACGGTGTCGCGCGCCCACAGGTCGTCCACCATGAGGGGGATCACCTCGACCTGGGACCCACAGGCCCGCTGGGCCGCGTCCTGCTGCTCGGGGCGGGCCATCAGCACCACCGGCTCGTACTCCGCGACGGCACGGGCCACGCGCGCGATGTCCTCCCGGACGGCCGGCAGTTGGTCGCCCCAGACCGACTCCAGGGCCGGCCAGGACATGAAGGTGCGGGTGTGGCTGTCCCACTCGGCGCCGAACCGTCGTCCCGACGCCTTCGAGGAGGGGGAGGCGGGGCCGCTGGGCGTCGCGCGCGGGCCGCAGGCCGCCGCGCCGAGGGCGACGGCGCCGATGCCGGCGAAGGAGCGCAGGACCTTGCGGCGGGACATGGGGGGAAAAGACACAGAGAACTCCGGCATTCAACGGGCGAGCGTGCATTCAGGGGGAATTCGGCCTGAATTTCGGCTGCTGCGGGTTAAGGGTATTCGACGGCCCTGGCGAATTCGGGCAGGTCTGGGGGCGCGGCTGCCTACGGGACGGGTTGGTGCATCGTGGAACAGTGAATTCCACCGCCGCCGCCCATGAGGCGGTCGACGTCCAGTTGGACCACCTCGCGGCCGGGAAACGCCTCGGCCAGCGTCCGGCGGGCCGCGGCGTCCGCCCTCACGTCGCCGAACTGCGCGGTGATCACCGCACCGTTGACGAGGTGGAAGTTGAGGTACGAGTCCACGAACGTCGAGCTGCGCGGGCGCACGCTGTCGGGCCCGTCCACGCGGATCACCTGGAGGCGACGCCCCCTGGCGTCGGTCGCGGCGGAGAGAATGGCGTACTGCTCGCGCGCGTCCCTGGCCCAGACGTCGTTCCGGTCGTCCGGCGGGACCTGCACGAGGACGACACCGGGGCGGACGAAGCGGGAGGTGACGTCGATGTGGTTGTCGGTGATGTCCCGGCCGCGCACCCCGGGAACCCAGATCATCTTCTCGGCGCCGTACGCCGCCAGGACCGCCCTTTCGATGTCGTCCCGGCTCATGCCGCGATTGCGGTTCTTGTTCACCAGGCTGCTTTCGGTCGCCAGCACCGTGCCGTCACCGTCGGTCTCGATCGAACCGCCCTCTCCGACGAATTCGGCCTCGCTGAAGGCGATTCCGTTGAATTCGGCGACGGACCAGGCCACTTCCGCGTCGTCGTGATGCGTCTGCTTGCGGCCCCATCCGTTGAAGTTGAGGCCGACGGCGTCGAGGTTGCCACGGCCGTCGCGCCGGAAGACGGCACAGGTGTCGCGCATCCAGAGGTCGTCCGTGGGGATCGAGTCGACGACGGTGACGCCGGGGCCGCAGGCGGCCGTCGCGTCCTCGGCGGTGACGTCGTCCGGCGCACACATGATCACGGGCTCGTACGCCGCCACCGTGCGGGCGACCAGGGCGATGTCCTGCTGGACGCCCGCCAGGTGGCGCCCCCAGACGGATCTCCGCGACGGCCACGACATCCAGGTCCGCGCGTGGGGAACGTCGTCGGCCGGCACGTGCCAGCCGTGCGCTCCGGCGTCACCGGCCTGGGCCCCGGGCGAGGGACGCGGCCCGAGAAGGGCGTCGAGCAGCCACTTGCCTACGGGGAGGTCGTTCATGGGGGGCTCCACATCGAATCCGTGAGTGCGGGCGATCGTTGGCCGCGGGTCCCGTGCGGACCGTGGGCGAAGCGGTCCCGTCGCCGCCGTCCAAGGACGAGCGCGTCGACGACGCGCACAGCGGGATCGGGTGCGGCCGCACCACCTACGCCCGGGATGCCGTGGTGGCGGGGCGTAGCGCGGGAGTCCGGGCGCGTCAGAGACCCGGTATCACCATGCCCCTAACTGTGACACTGACTGGATTTTCAGTCAACTCGCTCGCCAGGCGCGTCCCCGTTTCACGCCCACCCGGGAGTCAGCCCTGAGGGCTCCCGGCAAGCTCGCGCTCCAGCGCGGCGGCGACGTGCGCCCGTGCCTCGGCGGTGCTGAGCAAGCCGGCCAGCCAGCGTCCGCTCAGCCCCTCCACCAGGGAGGTCAGCCGGACCGCGACGGCCCGTGAGTCGACCGTCGGGGGAATGCTTCCGTCGTCCTGCCCGTCCTCGATCAGCTCCGCGACGTCGACGAGCCAGCGCTCGGTCAGCGACGCGAGCGTCGGTCGCAGTCCGTCCTCGAACGTCGCGGCGGCCCGCACCTCGCCCCAGACGGCGGAGTTCTCCCGCACGGTGGTGTCGTCCTGGAACTCCGCGGCCAGGAGGGAGAGCAGCAGCTCACGGATCGGGGTACCGCCGACCGCCGCGACGTCGGCATAGCTCTCGGCCCGGTCGTTGACGTAGTCGAGGGCGCTGGTGACCAGTCCGGCACGGTCGCGGAAGTGGTAGTAGATCAAGGTCTTGGAGACGCCCGCCTCGGCGGCGACGTCCTCCACGCGCAGCCCGCGGACCCCGCGCAGGGCTATCACTCGGCAGGTTGCTTCCAGCAGCTTGGCTCGTCGGGTAGTCACGTGCGTACAGTAACCACCGGCGTGCCCTGGGGCGGGCCCCGCGGCGGCGGACTCGCCCCGCCCCTACCGACGTCCCAGTCGTTCCAACTCCGCCTCCACGGCGTCCCGTACGAGCGCGCGGGCGTGCTCCAGGGGCAGGACGCCGCCGAGCCAACGCATGCTGAGCCCCTCCACCAGGGCCGTCAGCCGCTCGGCGGCGACGGTCAGGCCGGCGGCGGTGGCCAGCGGGCGCATCCGGCCGAGCAGTTCGGCGATCTCCTGGACCCAGATCAGCGTGGCCCTGGCCAAGTCCTCCCGCAGCTGGGGCTCGAAGATGGCGCTGGCGCGCAGCTCGCCCCACGCCGTGCTGTTCTCCCGCACCTCCTCGTCGTCCTGGAGCTCCAGGAGCAGGGCCTGTTCGAGTTCCTGCCGGGGGCTGAGGGCGGGGGCTTCCGGGGCGCGCTCGGTGGTGTAGCCGGCTGCGCGGTCGTTGATGAACTCCAAGGTCCGGCGCAGGATGCCGGCCCGGTCCTTGAAGTGGTAGTAGATGAGGGCGGTGGACACACCGGCCTCCGCCGCCAGCTCCTCGACCCGCAGTCCGCGCACCCCGCGCCGGGCGATGACCCGCGCGGCCGCCTCCATGATCGCTGTTTTACGGTCACTCACGGTTACCCACCTTAGTTCCACCGCCCCGTTCTTCGGTCCTGGAATCCAGATTGACTGAAACTTCAGTTAACATCAGCCGCGCGGCCGTCGATCCGGTCCCACACTCCCCGATCGGTCCTCGGCGGCTCACCTCCGCCGCTCCTTCCGAAAGAGCCACACCATGACGACCCACCGTCCCGGCGCGCTGCCCAGCCCCGCGGCCCTGGCCGCCGACGATCCGGAGGAGATCGGCGGGTACCGGCTGCACGCCCGGCTCGGCTCGGGCGGCATGGGGCACGTGTACCTGGCGTACACACCGGGCGGCCGGCCGGTGGCGCTCAAGGCGGTGCGGCCGGAACTCGCCGGCGACCCCGAATTCCGCCACCGCTTCGTCCAGGAGGTGGCCAACGCCCGGCGGATCCACGGCCTGTACACCGCGCAGGTCGTGGACGCCGGCGTCGACGCCGTGACGCCGTGGCTGGCGACGGCCTACGTGCCCGCCCCGTCCCTGCACGAGGTGCTCCGCCGGCACGGTCCGCTCCCGGTGCAGACCGTGCTCCTCCTCATGGCGGGCATCGCGGAGGCGCTGCAGTCGATCCACGACGCCGGCGTGGTCCACCGCGACCTCAAGCCGGCCAACGTGCTCGTCGCCGCCGACGGCCCCCGGGTCATCGACTTCGGCATCGCGCGGGCCGCCGACGCCGTCGCGCTCACCAGCGCCGGCCTGCGGATCGGCACGCCCTCCTTCATGGCCCCCGAGCAGGCCCTGGGGCGCGTCGCCACCGCCGCCACCGACGTCTTCGCGCTCGGCGCGCTGGCCGTGTACGCGGCGAGCGGCGCGCCGCCCTTCGGTGACTGCCCCGAATCCGTGGCCCTGTACCGGGCGGTCCACGAGCCGCCCGACCTCGCCCGCGTGCCGGTCGAACTGCACGACCTGCTGGGACGGTGCCTGGCGAAGGACCCCGCCGACCGCCCCACCACCAGCGCGGTGATCGAGGCCGTGCGGGCCCACCCCGCCCTGGGCGCCCAGGTGCGGTTCACCGAGGGGTGGCTGCCGACGGCCGTCCACACCGAGCTCGTGCGGCACGGCGAACCGTCCCCGCCGGCCCCGGCACCCCACGCGCAGCCCACCGTCACCGCCACCTCCCCGCCCCTGCCACCGGTCGAGGGGCCCAGCCCGTCGGCGCCGGCCCCGGCGCGGCGCGGGCGGCGCACCGTCCGTTGGGTCGTGCCGGCGGTGGTCGCCGCGCTGCTGCTCGGCGGCGGTGCGGTCTACTACTTCGACTACCCGCCCGAGGACACCGCGTCGTCCGCCGGATCCGAGGAGTCGCAGGGCGCGCCCGAGGACGCGTACGGCCCGGGATACGCCGGCGTGGAACTGACCTCCCCGGATTCGGGCTACGAGTTCGACCTCCACAACGGCAAGGTCGTTCCGGAGTCCAGCGTCGACTGGTACCTGTCACGTTCGGCCGCCGAGTTCGCGGTCCCCACGGACAGCGACGCCTTCGTCGCCCCCGGAGACAGCCTCACCCTCGGCGACTGCCTCGCCGGCATCGACACCGCCCCCGCGTCCTCCCTGAAGTTCGACGCGCTCGAAGACCAGCACCCCTTCTGCGTCCGCAGCCCCAACGGCCGCGAGGTCGCGATCGTGCGGCTGGTCGAGGTCGCCCCCGGAGGCGGTGAGGTGTCGGTCTCCCTCAGCCAGTACCGCAAGGACGGCTGAGCGCGCCGCGCCCCTCCCCCGCGAAACGGCGGTTGCCTGGCACGCGCCGTTTCGAATCGAGCAGATCCTTGACCGTCCTCTTGACTGAATTTTCAGTCAGTGTCACTCTTCACGCGGAACGACGCCGCTCACCTGCCACAGAAAGCGACGCAACGATGCACAGAGACGAACGCAGCGGACTGGTCACCCTCGACGGCGAACCCATGCACTCCGAACCCGCCGACACCGTCTTCCTGTCCAGGCTCCACCTCCTCTGAGGGGCCGGGTGCCGGGCCGGAGCCCACCCGTGGCGCCCGTGCGGCGACGGCCTCGGCACCGCCCTCCCGCGCACCACGTCGCCCACTCCGGCCCGCCCGGCGCCCTCTGGGCCCAACCTGCGCCCACATCCCTGTGACGTCCGCAGGATTCTTCGTCGAACTTCTTGACTGAATTTTCAGTACGGGGCAAGATTCCCGCACATCGAAGGTCCACCCCGCACTGGACCTCTCAACGCGCCCTGGATCATCGGCAGTCGCCTTGCTTCTGCCGTCCCGCCGTCCTGGCGCTCGCCGTCTCACACACCCCCGGCCCCCCTCCTCCCGTCCGGAAAATCCGGAGAAGAGAGTTCCCATGAGCTTCCGCATGCCCGCTGAGTGGACCGCACACGAGCGCTGCCTGATGGCCTGGCCCACCCGGCCCGACCTGTGGGGCAGCGTCCTGGACGCGGCCCAGCAGGAGTACGCCGACGTGGCGCGTGCCGTCGCCCGGTTCGAGCCGGTGACCATGGTCGCGCCGCCCGGCCACGGCGACGAGGCCCGTGCCCTGTGCGGTCCGGGGATCGAGGTGCTCGAACTGCCCCTGGACGACTCGTGGTTCAGGGACTCCGCACCGCTCTTCGTGCTCGGCCCCGACGGCCGACGGGCCGGCGTGGACTTCCGCTTCAACGCCTGGGGCGGCAAGCACCGACCGTTCGACGCCGACGACCGGATCAGCGGCCTGCTGCTCGACGTGCTCGGTGACCCGTCCGTGCGCTCCGAGATGGTCCTGGAGGGCGGCGCCATCACCGTGGACGGCGAGGGCACACTCATCACCACCGAGCAGTGCCTGCTCCACCCGAACCGCAACCCGGGGATGAGCCGGACGGAGATCGAGGCCGAGCTGAAGGCCCGGCTCGGCGTCAGCAAGGTCATCTGGCTGCCGTACGGCGGTCTGCTGGACACCGAGACCGACGGCCACGTGGACGGCGTCTGCGCCTTCGTCGCCCCCGGCAAGGTCGTGGTGCAGCTGCCCGACGACCCCACGCACCCGGACCACGCACGGATGCGGGCCAACCGCGCGGTGCTGGCGGCCGCCACGGACGCCCGCGGACGCCGCCTGGAGGTCGTCGAGCTTGCGCAGAGCGCGTTCGTCGAGGTCGCCGGTGCACAGGTGGAGGTCGGGTACCTCAACTTCTATCTGGCGAACGGGGGCGTCGTCGTCCCGGTCGCCGGCCTGCCGCAGGACGCCAAGGCGCTGGCCGTCATCGCCGCGGCCTGCCCCGATCGCACGGTGGTGGGCGTCCCGGCCCGGGTGATCGCCCACGGCGGGGGCGGCGTCCACTGCATCACCCAGCAGGTTCCCGCCGTGGCGCCCGGGGCCTGAGCGCACCGCGCCCGCGCCGGCCCCGGGCCGTCCGTCGCCCGGACGGCCCGCGGCGGCCACCCTCGCCCGACCCGCCGTGCAAGGAGAGGAACCGCATCGATGCCCGCACCTCCACCCCGCCCGAGGAGCCGCCCTCCCCGGTGGCGAGCCCTCGCAGCCGGGGCACTGTCCACCCTCCTCCTGACGTCCGCCTGCGCGGGGCCGCCTCGTACCGGCGCCTCCGGCACGCGCACCGACTTCCGACTGTCCGCGCGCACCCCGGCCGCCAAGGGGGAGATCGACTCCTTCAGTTGGGCCCTGTACGCGGAACCGTCCACGCTCGACTACGTCTCCGCCTTCGACTACCCGCAGAACATGATCCTCTCCAACGTCTGCGAGAGCCTGATGCGGTGGACGCCCGGGCTCACCATGGCCCCCGGCCTGGCCCGCAAGGCGACCCATCCCGACCCGTTGACCTGGGTCTACGACCTGCGGCCCGGCGTGCGCTTCCACGACGGCGGCGTGCTGAGCGCCGACGACGTGGTCTTCAGCCTCAACCGGCAGCGGGACCCGGCCAACGGGTCGGCATGGGCCTCGGTCTTCAAGAACGTGGCCGCCCTGACCAAGACCGGCCCGCTCCAGGTGACCGTGCGACTGGCCCGACCCGACTCGCAGTTCCCGCAGTACATGGCCACCGCCGCCGGAGTGGTGGCGAGCCGCTCCGGGATACGGGCGGCGGGCCGGGACTACGGCACCTCCGGCAGCCTGGACTGCACCGGCCCGTTCCGGCTCGGGACATGGGACAAGGGCCAGTCCGTCGAACTGCGCCGCTTCGACGGCTACTGGGGCCGACGGGCCAAGTCGGCGAAGGTGGTGTTCCGCTTCCTCCCCGACGCCTCCGCGCGGACCAAGGCGATGCTCGGCGGCGAGGTGGACGGCGGATACCTCATCCCCACCGAGAGCTACGCCGCACTGCGCTCCAGCGGTGTCGGCTCCCTCTCCTTCGGTGAGGGGCTGAGCACGGTCAACGTCAACGTGACGAACATGCACGGCCCGCTCGGCGACGTCCGGGTTCGTCGCGCGCTGTCCCTGGCGCTGGACCGACGCGGTTTCGTCACGACCGGTCTGAGCGGGGCCGGAGCGGCCACCGGCGCCCTCACCGCCAAGGCCGCCTGGGCCGCCGCCCCGGCACCGGTCAAAAGCGCCGCCTTCGACTCACTGCCGCCGACCGAACGGAACGTCGCCGCGGCCCGCAGGCTCGTCGAGGAGGCGGGCGCCACCGGCAAGACGGTCACCCTCGCCACCAGCTCCATCGGCCAGGACGTGTCCCTGCTGGCCACCGCGGTGCAGGCGGCCGGCACCCGGATCGGACTCGACGTCCGCCTGAAGACCATCGCCCCCAACGCCTTCTCGGCGCTGTTCACCGACCCCGAGGCGCGCAAGGGGATCGACATGTTCCCGGAGACGTACTACGACTCCATCACCGATCCGCTGGACCTGCTGAGCAACTTCCAGACCGGCGCCTACCAGAACTACGCCGGCTACCACGACCGGGCCTACGACGCCCTGGTCGACCAGGCCCGGGCGACCGACGACCCGGCCCGTCGCCTCGCCGTCGAGGCCCGGCTCCAGCGCAAGGCGGCCGAGCAGGTCCTGTGGATCCCCGTCGCCGAGTGGCCCACCGCCGTGTTCCTCAACAACCGGATCACGGGCGCACCCACCACCATCTGCTACCTCTACTACCCCTGGGCCGCCGACGTCGGGGCCGCGCGATGAACTTCGTGCGATTCGCCCTGCGACGCGTCGTGGAGATGGCCGCCACCCTGCTCGGCGCCTCCTTCGTGATCTTCGGCGCGATGTACCTGGCGCCCGGCAACCCCGCGAGTTTCCTGCTGTCGGGACGTTCCGCCTCGCCGGAGACCCTGCGCGCCCTCAACGCCCAGTACCACCTCGACGCCCCGTTCGCCGTCCGGTACGCCCGCTGGCTCGAACAGTTGCTGCACGGCGACTTCGGCCGCTCGATCACCTACCGCACCGACGTGTCCCGGCTCCTCGCGGACCGGTTGCCGGCCACCCTGCTGCTGGTCTTCATGGCGCTCGTCCTGGTGCTGGTCGGCGGGCTCGTACTGGGCCGGATCGGTGCGGTCCGCGGCGGCGCCGTGGACTCCACGATCCTCATCACCACCGCGCTCGCCGTGGGCACCCCCTCCTTCGTCGCCGCGGTCCTGCTCCAGGGGCTGTTCGCGCTGCGGCTGCACTGGTTCCCCGCCGGCGGAACCGGAGACGGCCTCGGGCAGTTGCTCTGGCACCTGACCCTGCCCGCGCTCGCCCTCGCGCTGTACCTGATCGGCATGCTGGCGCGCGTCACCCGCGGCGCCATGCTCGACGTCCTGGGCCAGGAACACGTCACCGTGGCGCTCAGCCGCGGGGTGCCGAAGCGCCGGGTCATCGGTCGCCACGTGTTCCGCAACGCGCTGGGCACGGTGCTCACCACCGGCGGCCTGATCGTCTCCACCCTGCTGGTGTGCACCGTCCTGGTCGAGTCCGCCTTCGGCGTCGGCGGCATCGGCCAGCTCCTCGAACTGTCCATCACCACCAAGGACTTCCCCACGGTGCAGGCCATCTCCCTGATCATGGTCGGGCTCTTCATGGCGGTGAACCTCGTGGTCGACCTCCTCCATCCGCTGGTCGACCCGCGCGTCACCTACGGCCCGGGGAGGTCGATCGGATGACCGCCGTCGTCCCCCTGCGCAGACCCGGTTTCGCCCGGATCCGCACCGCGGGCGCGCCGCTGTACCTGCTCTGCCTCGCGGCCGTCACCCTGCTCGTCCTGGCGGCGCTGCTCGCGCCCTGGCTCGTGCCGGCCGATCCCAACGCGGTCGACCTGGGCAACGCGCTCGCCGGCCCCTCGGTGGGCCACCCGTTCGGCATCGACGCATCCGGCCGCGACACCCTCTCCCGCCTGCTCGTCGGCGCCCGCACCTCACTGCTGGGCCCGCTCGGGGTGGTCGCCTTCTCCACGCTGACCGGTGTCGTCGTCGGCGCGCTGGCGGGATGGCGGGGCGGTTGGTTGGATTCGGTCCTCTCCCGCAGTACGGAACTCGTCTTCGCCTTCCCCGGGATGCTGCTCGCGATCCTGATCGTCTCCGTGTACGGCGAGGGGCTCCTGGCGCCCGTCCTCGCCCTCGCCGTCGCCTACCTCCCGTACGTCAGCAGGCTCACCCGGTCCCTGGTGCTCGCCGAGCGCGAACGCCCCTACGTCAGCGCCTCCTTGGTCCAGGGGCAGTCGGGCCTCCAGGTCTGCCTGCGACACGTCCTGCCGAACATCGCCCCCGTCGTCCTCGCCCAGTCCACCATCAACTTCGGCTACGCCCTCATCGACCTGGCCGGCCTGTCGTTCCTCGGTCTGGGCGTCCCGGCGCTCACTCCCGACTGGGGCCGGATGGTCTTCGACGGCCAGACCGCCGTCCAAGAGGGCTATCCCCTCTCGGCGATCCTGCCCTGCGCCGCGATCGTGTTGACCGTCGTCGCCTTCAACGTCGTCGGCGAACACTGGGCCGACCGGGTTGCCAGAAGGGACCGCTGATGAGCGCCCCCGTTTCCCCCGCCCTGCTCGACACCGCACCCGTCCTCGACATCAGGGGGCTGCGGCTGCGGCTGCCCCGCACCGCCCGGCCGGTCCTGGACGGTGTGGACCTGACCGTCTCCGCCGGCGAGACCGTCGCCCTGGTCGGCGAGTCCGGCTCCGGCAAGACCCTCACCTCGCGCAGCGTCCTGCGCCTGCTGCCACCGGGGGCCGTCGCGGAGGGCCGGATCACCGTCGCCGGCGCGGACGTGCTCACGCTGACGCCCCGGCAGCTCCGCACGCTGCGCGCCGGCACCGCGGCGATGATCTTCCAGGACCCCCGGGCCGCCATCAACCCGCTGCGCCGCATCGGCGACTTCCTCACCGAGAGCCTGCGCCTGAACACCAAGACGCCCACCGCCGCGGCCGAAGAACGCGCCGGCGCGATGCTCGAAGCCGTCGGCCTGCCGCCCGCACTGCTGCGGCGCTACCCGAGTCAGGTCTCCGGTGGCATGCTCCAACGCGTCATGATCGCGGCGGCGTTGATGGGGGAACCCGCCCTGCTCCTGGCCGACGAGGCCACCACCGCCCTCGACGTCATCAGCCAGGCGGAGATCGTCGCCCTGCTCGCGGACCTGCGCACCCGGTTCGGCACCGGGCTGCTCTTCGTCACCCATGACCTCGGCCTGGCGGCGGCCCTCAGCGACCGGGTGTGCGTCATGTACGCCGGCCGGATCGTCGAATCGGCCCCCGCCGGGGCCCTGTTCGCCCGGCCACGGCATCCGTACACGGCCGCGCTGCTCGCCGCCACCCCACGGCTCGACGCACCGCAGGGTCGGCTCGACGCCATCGAGGGCCAACCCCCGGATCTGCGTACGGAGTTGACCGGCTGCCCGTTCGCGCCGCGTTGCGCGTCCGCGACCGACGTGTGCTTCGAACGCACACCCGCCGCGGACGCGGTGCCCGGCGCCCCCGCCCACCTCGTCTCCTGCCACCACGGCGACCGGCTCGAAGGGAGCACCGGCCATGCCTGAGCCCGCCCTGGTCGTCACCGGACTGTCCCGCTCCTACGGCACCGTCCGCGCGGTGGACGACGTGACGTTCGCCCTCCCCTCCGGCGGGTCGCTCGGCATCGTCGGCGCGTCCGGCTCGGGCAAGACGACCACCGCCAGGATCGTCGTCGGCCTGGAATCCGCGGACGCCGGCGAGGTCGTGGTGCGCGGCCGGCGGCGCGGCGACCGGGCCCGCGGACGGGCCGCCCGACTGGCGCGCGCCCGCGAGGTGCAGATGGTCTTCCAGGACCCCTACCTCTCCCTCGATCCGAGGGTCAGCGTCGACGCGCTGTTGCGGGAGACCCTGCGGCTCCACTTCCCCCGGGTCGACCGCTCCCGCCGCACGGCGGAACTCCTCGACCAGGTGGGACTCGGCACCCGGGCCGCGGGGGCACTGCCCCGGCAGCTCTCGGGCGGCCAGCGCCAACGGGTCGCCATCGCACGGGCGTTGGCGGTGGAGCCAGCCGTCCTCGTCCTGGACGAGGCCGTCGCCGCACTCGACGTCTCGGTGCAGGCACAGATCCTCAACCTGCTCGCCGACATCCGCGCGCAGACCGGCATCAGTTACCTGTTCATCACCCATGACCTCGGGGTGGTGCGCTGCGTCACGGACGACGTCGTCGTCATGCGCCAAGGACGCATCGTCGAATCCGGCGGTACGACGCAGGTCCTCGACTCCCCCCAACACCCCTATACCCAACTGCTGTTGGACTCCGTCCCCCGCCCCGGGTGGGATCCCCGGGCCATCGCCACGGCCCGACGGACCCCGTAGCCGCACCGGCCCCGGAACGGATCCGTACACCACTGGTCCACCCGACCGATCGGAGAGCAGAGATGGACGACCACTCCGCACGACAGACCCGCGTCAGCCGCGCCCTCGCCAGAAGGAGCTTCCTGGTCGCCACCGGCCTCGCCGCGGCCGGCGCCGCCTGGTCGATGACCGGCACCGGCAAGGCCCTGGCCACCGGCTCGGCACCCGCCACGGCACAGGGCTTCGCCGTACCGGTCGACACCGTCGCCCACAGCAGGACCTGGATGGCCTGGCCCGACAGCACCGGTGTCTGGGGGCCGAAACTCCCCGGCGTCCAGACGAACATCGCCCTGATAGCCCGCACGATCGCGAAGTACGAACCCGTCACCCTGTGCGCCAACCCCGCCAGCGCGCAGGCAGCCAGGAACGCCTGCGGCCCCTCCGTGACCGTCCTCGACACGATCCCGGTCGACGACTGCTGGATGCGCGACAGCGGCCCCGTCTTCCGTACCGACGGCGCCGGCGGCCTGGACGCCATCGGCACGAACTTCAACGGCTGGGGCGGCAAGCAGCGCCACGCCCAGGACGCCCTGGTCGCCGAGCGGATCGCGGCCCACCTCGGAGTGCCGTTCACCGCCGCCGGCTTCGTCGGCGAGGGCGGCGCGGTGGAGACCGACGGCGACGGCACGCTCATGGCCACCAGGAGCAGTCTCCTCAACACCAACCGCAACCCGGACCTGAGCCAGGCACAGGTCGAAAGCGCGCTGTACGAGGCGTACGGGGCCACCAAGGTGATCTGGTTCAACGGCGTGACCGGGCGCGACATCACCGACGACCACGTCGACGCCACCTCCAGGTTCCTGGCCGCCGCCTCCGGTCTGGTCCAGACGCCGCTCGCCACGGACACCGACGCCTGGTCGCAGGACGCGCGCGAGCAGTACCGGATCCTCTCCACGGCCACCGACGCCCGGGGCAACCCGATCACGGTCACCCCGCTCCAGGGCCCCGACTACCAACGCATCCGCTCCACCAGTCCCACGTTCGTCGCGGCGTACGCCAACTACTACGTGTGCAACGGCGCCGTGATCTCCGCCCAGTTCGGCGACACCCGGGCCGACGCCGCGGCCAAGGCGACGCTCCAGCAGATCTTCCCGGACCGGGTCGTCGAACAACTCGACATCGACAGCCTCGGCGCGGGCGGCGGCGGCATCCACTGCGTCACCCAGCAGCAACCGCGGCCCTGACCCGCGGCGGGCGTCGTCGCACCTGGCTGCCGCGGGCCCGGCGCCAGTCCGGCGACCCCGCCATGCCCAAGGGCGCATTCCGCACCACATGCGGAATGCGCCCGCAACAGCTCAGAACCGCTCGCCTCCGCGCGCGCGAAACGTGACGGGTGGCGGTGCGCCCTGGCACGCGGGACCCGGCCCGGACGTGTCCTGGGCGCGGATGCGGAGCAGGGTGGCGACCCAACTGCGGTACGGCCGCCACCGGTCGGCGACGGCGGCCAGTCGCGCGACGTCGGCGGCGGCCGGGGCGAAGGAGACGCGGACGTGCAGGGCTGCGGGGTCGGGGTCGGGGTCGGGGTCGGGGTCGGGGTCGGCGATGGTGACGGACATGGGAGTCCCTCCCTATGTCAAAACTTTGACACCACCGACACTAGGGCGTCGATACCACCATGTCGAAATGCTGACATGCCACACGCGATTGACCTTGCCGCAGCGACGACGATTCCACGGAGGAAGGCATCGACGCCGTTGAGCACCTCCGCACGCCGTGCTGGTGGCGCAGGGCGCCGACGACCCACGCGTCGTGAAGGCCGCGTCCGGCTGCCCGAACGACCGGTCCCCGTGCACGCGGGTGCACGGGGACCGGTTCCACGTCGTACGGGTCAGTGCCGCACGCCCGAGGGCTTGGGCAGGGTGCAGCCCGAGGCGTTCAGGTCCAGCTTGTTGCCGGCGCCGAAGCACTTGGTGATGAAGTAGGTCTCCTGCGCGTAGCCGATGCCGTCGTGGACGGTGACGTTGCCGTTCTCATCGACCTCGCACGGGTTGTTGAGGGTGCACCGCTCGCCGTTCTCGTTGATGGTGTTGTTGATGGCGGTGACCTTGCCGGTGCTGTTGTCGACCACCGGCGAACCGGACGTGCCGCCGATGACCTTGCACTCCGGGGTGTAGCGGACCGAGTCCTTCCAGGTCCAGTCACCCTCCTTGACGGTGGGCGCGAACCCGTCGACGCTACAGCTGTAGGTCTTCTTCCAGTAGCCGGAGACGACGGTGATCCCGGCACCCTTGGTCGGGTGGTCGGCGGACAGCTCCAGCGCCTTGATGCCGTACTTCTGCTCGATCTGCGCGTAGGTCGAACCGGTCTGATACAGCGTTACATCGGTGTCGGTCATCGTCGAGTAGGCGACCTTGGTGGCCTTGATCGTGCCCAGGTCGCCGGCGGACTTGTCCAGGACGGTGAAGCTGCGGCTGGAGGGCTGGTCGACTATCACCTCCCCCGCCGACGGCATCCCGCTCTCCAGGCAGTGCCCGTTGGTCATCACCAACGCGGGGTCGTTCGGCTGCGAGGCGGGCATCTTGACGATCGATCCGGAGCAATTGTCCAACGCCACCGTGCCGGCGAAGTCAACGGCCTTGGTGCGCGGGGGCTTCGGCTTGTGGTGCGCGGGGGCGCCCGCCGGGGCGGCGCCCGCCGGACCGGCGGTGGCCAGCAGGGCGGCGGCTCCCATGACGGCGGTGGCCAGGGTGCCGACGAGAGGTCGATGCATGTGGGGGTCCTCTCAACTCTGTGTACCGGCGCGGCATGACGCGGGGTCCCGTCCACCGCCTCCGGATTTGTCATGCGCATTCTGTGCCGTCGTGCGCCCCGCGGCAATGAGATTCGGTGAACGAGGAGAAATTGCCGGCCTGACACTCCGCCATCTGCCCCCTCAGGCAAGGGTGAAGCGACCCCCACGGGGCCAGAACGCGCCCGAAGCGGGCATCTTCTTCATGCGGCCGCAGGTCGGCCACGGCAAGGCCGTCACCGTCTCCTTGTACCGGACCGCCGCGCGGCCGGTCGGGCAGATCCGGCAGCGGGCTGACCGGCATCGAGTCGGCGGCGGAGATCGCCGAACGGCACCCGGAGTTGAACGTGGTGCTGCCGGCAGGCGCGAGCCCGGCGCCGCCATGGATCCGCGGGCCGAGGCGGACGCGGGGGCCGCGCTCGACCGGTTCGTGACACGGAGCCGGAGTGACGCACATCCGGCGCGAAACACCTTGCGGGAAGGGCCGGTTGGGATCTCCGCTCAGTCGCGGCGCACCGACGGTCGCGGCCCTCCCGCGGCGTCCGCTCGGTGCGCGCGGAGTGCGGCGAGGCCGCTGACGACGATCCACGCGTCGACCGCGAAGGCCGCCATGCGCTCCAGGGTGCCGAGGCCCGTTCCGGGATCGTGCTGACCGAAGAACGACCACGCCGCGAGCACGGCGGCAGCGGCCAGGGCCAACGTCACGGCGCGCAGTCTGCCGAACGGCGAGCCCACCGGCACGAATCCGGCGCAGAGCAGCCCGAGGTTCCCCAGGCCCATGATGAGCAGCGCGCCCAGCACGTGCAGGTTCTCGTCGACGTCCGCGGGAACGCACCCGACCAGGACCCACCCCGCCGCGTTGAGGGCGAACAGGATGCGGGCCGCTGCCGCGAGCCGACCACGGCCCCAACAGGCGGCGGTCGCCACGGTACCGAGGAGCAGCAGTGCGCCGTGGAGGACGAAGGAGGCGTTCATGACGTCGTGCAGCGGTGAGCACACGTAGCGGGGGCGGGAGGCGTCCCAGGTCCGGCAGTGGACGTTGCCGAGGTCGCTGACGTTGTTCGTCGCCCAGCTGAAGGGCGTACGCCAGGCGGAGGCGACGACCACTTGGACGACGAGGAACTGCACGGCCGCGACGATCCATGCGGCCGCACCGAGCCGCACGGCCGGGGAGACGCGGTGGGCGGGGCGCTGCGGGTGCGGTGCCCGCGGTATGTGCGGAGCGGATGATGAGGTCATGGCTTCCCTTCGCGGACCGGGGTGCGCGGTGGACCTCCGCGCAGGGGCTGCACGGAGGTTCGCCGGGCGGGGTGTTCGCGAAGGTTCTCAGGCGAGGCGGTTCCCCACCTCCCCGCAACGGGGGACACCGGGGGCGCCGTGACGGGGAGGAGGGGCCGGTCCTTTCGGGGGAGGTGCGCGGCGCGCCCTCGCCTACTCTGCTTCGCCGCCGGCGCGGTACCCCCGGAGCATGGCGCCGAGGATGTCGGTCAGCCGGGGGACGACGTCGACGACGGCGTGGCCGAGGTCCGGGTCCGTCTCGTACAGGCGGCGCAGTTCGGTGCCCGGGGCGGCCATCTGCCACAGCGCGCCGGCCATGGACGTGGCGGTGGCGACGACGTTGCCGGCCTGCGCCGGGCTCAGCGCGGCCACCCGGCACAGCGCCTCGCCCACCGCGGCGACCTCGGCGAGGGCGGTGACCTTGAAGCAACGGACGCTCTCCAGCGACACGTTGCGCTCCAGGTTCATCGGCGTGTGGGCGAGCAGATCGCAGAACAGCGGCCGCGCCACCAGCGACTCCGCCAACAGACCGGCCACCGCGCGCGAGCGGGGCTCGTGGCGCACGCCGTCGGCGGACCGGGCGGCGCGCGCGTCGCCCGCGTCCGGCGCCGCGTCGACGAGCCGCTCGCGCACCGCCCGCGACCACTCGACCCACCCGGCGGCGGCCAGGCGCAGGAAGATCTCTTCCCGGGTCTCGAAGTAGCGGAGCATTCCCGACTTGTGCATGCCGACCTCGGCGGCGATGTCGGTCAAGGTCACCGTGCGGATGCCGTGCGCGGTGGCCAGGCGGGCCGCCGCGTCGAGGATCGCGGCCTCGCGGGCGAGCTTGGCCTCGGAGCTGCGGGCTCTGGTGGGCTGACTGCGACTGGCCATGACGCCATCGTAACGCAACACGGTTGCACTATTAACGCAACCGTGTTTCGCTATCTCCATGGCAACTCAGACGTGGTTCCTCACCGGTTCATCCCGCGGCCTCGGCCGCTCCCTCGCCGTGGCCGCCCTGGAAGCGGGCGACCGGGTCGTCGCCACCGCCCGCAAGCCGGAACAGCTCTCCGACCTGACCGAGCGGTACGGCGACCGGGTGCTCCCGGTCGCGCTCGACGTGACCGACGCCGCCGCCGCCGCGGCCGCCCTCGACGCCGCCCGCGACCGCTTCGGCCGCATCGACGTGCTCGTCAACAACGCCGGCTACGCGAACGTCGCCCCGGTCGAAACGGCGCCGGAGGACGACTTCCGCCGCCAGTTCGAGACGAACTTCTGGGGCGTGTACAACGTCTCCAAGACGGCGCTCCCCCTCCTGAAGGCGCAGGGCGGCGGCACCGTCGTGCAGTTCTCCTCGATCGGCGGCCGGGTGGGCGGCAGTGCCGGCCTGGGCTCCTACCAGGCGGCCAAGTTCGCCATCGACGGCCTCACCCGGGTGCTCGCCACCGAGACCGCGCCGTTCGGGATCCGCTACCTGGTCGTCGAACCCAGCGGCTTCGCCACCGACTGGGCCGGCTCCTCCATGGACGTCCAGGACGTCCCGCCGGAGTACCAGGAGACCGTGGGCGCCTTCACCGAGCGGGCCCGCGGCAGCCGGTCCGCCGGCGACCCGGACCGCGCCGCCGAGATCCTGGTGCGCGTGGTCAAGCGCGACCACCTCCCCACCCACCTGCCGCTGGGCGCGAACGCGGCCCGGATGGCGCTCGACCACGCGCGCCGGCAGAGCGCCGAGGCCGAAGCCTGGCGGACCGTCTCGGTCTCCGCCGACTTCGGCGCGGAGTACCCGGTCGCGCTCCCGCCGGACGCCGCGTAGCCGGCGGGCACCGACCGGCTAGGCCGGCTGCCCCGCGGACCGCCCCCAGGTGTCCGGGCTCCACAGCCCCGAGCGGTTCAGCGACCGCGGGCAGTGCAGGTAGACCTCGTCGACGTCGAGGAGCAGCGCGAGCCTCGGCCGCTGCCCCTTGACCGCCATGTCGGCGAAGAAGGGGGCGTCGGTGAGGATGCGCGCGCGGCCGTTGACGCGGAGCACGTCCTTGGCGCCCGGTATGAGGAACAGCAGGCCGGCACGCGGGTTCGCCAGGACGTTGTGGAAGCTGTCCCCGCGGCGGTTGCCCGGCCAGTCCGGCAGGGCCACCGTGCGGGCGTCGACGACGTGCGCGAAGCCGGGGCCGTCGCCGCGCGGCGACACGTCGCAGTTGCCGTGGGCGTCCGCCGTGGCGAGCAGGCAGAACGGCGAACGGGCGAGCAACTCCCGGTCCTGGTCGTCCAGTTGGTCGTGCACCTTGTCGATCACCGCGGGGTGCGGCTCGCCGAGGATCTCGCGCAGCCGCTCCGGGGAACGCAGCTCCACCAGTCCATCGCCGCGCCCTTGGGCCGTGCGGGGTTCCAGGGCGTGCGTGACGTGCGGCAAGGCCGGCTCCTCAGGTCGTACGTGATGCTCCAACGACGACTGGGGCACCGCCGGAGGGGGTTGCCGCACCCACCCTAACCGACAGTCATTAGGTTAGCCTCACCTAAGGGTTCGCGGGCATCGCCCGGGCCGCGAACGCGGCGATCACGCCACGGGAGGCAGCAGGGCCGAGCCGCCCGCGAGGCCGATCCGGTGCAGGACCGCCGCCACATGGCGGGTGAGGAGTGCGCGGGCGGCGGTGCCGTCGCCGCGGCGGATGGCCTCGGTGATGGCGGCGTGCTCGCCGAGGTCGTCGGCGGCATGGCCGGGGCCCGCCGTCGAGGCCGCCGCGATGCGGATCTGCTGGTCCCAGAGGTTCTCGTGGAGCCGCGCCAGGACGGGGTTGCCACCGGCCCGCATGAGCTGGGTGTGGAAGGCGCGGGCGACGTCCAGCGCCCGCCGGGACGAGACGCCGTCCGGTGCGTCGTTCCCGGCCTGCGGCAGCGTCTCGGCGGCCTGGCGCATCGCCTCCGGACCCCGCGCCGCCAGGGCGTCCAGCGCGAACAGCTCCATCAGCAGCCGCGCTTGGAGGACGGCGTGCGCCTCACCCGGCGTCACCGGCACGACCAGGGCGCCGCGCTTGGGGTACAGGCGCAGGAAGCCCTCCGCCTGCAGGCGCAGGAACGCCTCGCGCACGGGAGTGTTGGACAGGCCGAGCTCGGTGGCCACGGCGCGCTCGGAGAGCAGCTCGCCGCCGGGGTAGCGGCCGTCCAGGAGGCGCTCCCGGACGTGGGCGTACGCGCGGTCGGCGGTCGGCTTCGACGGTGTCATGGCACCCATTGTGCCTGCTCGCCGCAGACATCCACCTAATCTTCCGTCTATGCTTACGTCTATCATCGTGACGCCCCCGCCCCGTCACGACCGGTGGCCGGTGCCCGGCGAGCGGTGGCCGGAGCGACCGATTCCCCCCTTCCCGCGACCAAGGAGACACGATGCGCACCGCCCTCTTCGTGACCTGCCTCAATGACGCGCTCCATCCGCAGACCGGCCGAGCCACGGTCGGCCTCCTGCGACGGCTCGGCGTGAGCGTGGACTTCCCACCGCGGCAGAGCTGCTGCGGGCAGATGCACTACAACACCGGCTACCGCAAGGAGACCGCCAAGCTCGCCCGCCACTTCGTGGACGTCTTCGAGACGTACGACGAGATCGTCGTGCCCTCGGCCTCCTGCGGCGGGCTGCCCTCCGAGGCGTACGAGCGCGCGGCCCAGGCGGCCGGGGACGCCGGCCTGCTGCGCGACGTGCGCGCCATCGCCCCGCGCGTCCACGAGTTGACGCGCTACCTCACCGACGTCCTCGGCGTGGAGGACGTGGGCGCCCACTTCCCCCATCGCGTCACCTACCACCCCACCTGCCACAGCCTGCGGGCCACGGGGCTGGGGGACCGTCCCTACCGCTTGTTGCGCGCGGTCGACGGCATCGACTTCGTCGAACTGCCCGCCGAGGAGGAGTGCTGCGGGTTCGGCGGCACCTTCTCGATCAAGAACGGGGCCGTCTCCGGCGCGATGAACGGCGACAAGGCCCGGCACGTGCGGGAGACCGGCGCCCACGTGCTGGCCGCGGTCGACAACTCGTGCCTGATGAACATCGGCGGCCGACTCACCAAGGACGGCCACGCCGTCCGCACCCTGCACCTGGTCGAGATCCTGGCCCGCACCCGGGCCGACGGACCGCTCGCGGACGTACCGGTGGCACGGAACGGAGCACTGCGATGAGCAAGACCTTCATGGGCTGGCCCACCTTCCCCAAGGCCGCCGAGACCGCCACCGCCGACGCACCACTGCGCGCGAACGTCCGCCGCGCCACGCACACCATCCGCACCAAGCGCGCCGCGCTGGTCGACGAGCGCCCCGACTGGCAGGACCTGCGGGACACCGCGGCCGCACTCAAGGACGACGTCCTCGCCCACCTCGACACCTACCTGGAGCAGATCGAGGAGAAGGTCACCGCGGCGGGCGGGACCGTCCACTGGGCCGGCGACGCCGAGGAGGCCAACCGCATCGTCACCCGCCTCGTCCAGGACACCGGCGAAACCGAGATCGTCAAGGTCAAGTCGATGCTGACGGAGGAGATCGGGCTCGACGGGGCCCTGGCGGCGGCCGGGATCAGCGCCCGCGAGACCGACCTCGCCGCGGCCATCGTGCAACTCGGCGACGACCTGCCGTCCCACGTCGTGGTCCCGGCGCTGCACCGCAACCGCAGCGAGATCCGCGACGTGTTCGTCCGGGAGATGGGGAAGCACGGTCGACCGGCGCCCGAAGGACTCTCCGAGGACCCCGAGGAACTCGCCGAGGCCGCCCGACTGCACATGCGCGAGAAGTTCCTCACCTCGCGGGTCGCCGTCTCCGGCGCGAACTTCATGGTCGCCGAGACCGGCACCCTGTGCATCGTGGAATCCGAGGGCAACGGCCGCATGTGCCTCACCCTCGCGGACACCCTGATATCCGTCGTCGGCATCGAGAAGGTCATCCCCACCTGGCAGGACCTGGAGGTCTACCTCCAACTGCTGGCCCGCAGCGCCACCGGCGAACGGATGGCCCCCTACACCAGCACCTGGACCGGCGTCACCGACGGCAACGGCCCGCGCGCCTTCCACCTGGTGCTCGTCGACAACGGCCGCACCCGCGCGCTCGCCGACCCGGTCGGGCGCCAGGCCCTGCGCTGCATCCGCTGCGGTGCCTGCATGAACATCTGCCCCGTCTACGAGCGCACCGGCGGCCAGGCGTACGGCTCGGTGTACCCGGGCCCGATCGGCGCGATCCTCAACCCGCTGCTCAAGGGGGCGGACGATCCGCAGACCGCCTCGCTGCCCTACGCCTCCTCGCTCTGCGGCGCGTGCAACGAGGTCTGCCCGGTCAAGATCCGCTTCACCGACGTCCTCCTCGAACTCCGCCACGACATCGCCGAGGGCGACGCGAAGGTCAAGCACCCCGCGGAACGGGTCGCCCTGAAGGCCGTCGCGGGCGCCATGGGGCACGGCGCGCTGTGGAACGCCGCCGTGAAGGCCGCGGGCACCGCCGGGCGCCTGGTGCCCAAGAACGCGCAGCTGCCCGGCCCGTTGCGCGGCTGGACCGACAGCCGGGCACTCCCCGACATCCCCGAGGAGTCCTTCCGCAGTTGGTGGAAGCGGACCGAAGGAGGCACCAAGTGAGTTCCCGCGAGGCCATGCTGCGCCGCATCCGCCAGGCCACCGCCGACCTGCCCAAAGACCCCGGCCCCGTCCCCCGCTCCTACCTTCGCCACGCCCCCGCGGTGGTTCCCGGCGACCGGTCGGCAGCCGTCGCACTGCTGGTGGAGCGACTGACGGAGTACGGGGCCGAGGTGCACCGCAGCGCCGAGGCGGACCTCCCGGCAGCGGTCGCCGGCGCCCTCGCGGCAGCGGGCTCCGCCGTCGTCCCCGCCGGGCTGCCCGACGCCTGGCTAGCCCGCTGGTCGGGAGTCGTCCGTCGCGACGCCCCGCCACTCACCCACGCCGAACTCGACGCCACCGACGCCGTGCTGACCACCTGTGCGGCAGCCGTCGCGGAGTCCGGCACCCTCGTCCTGGACGGCGGGCCCGGCCAGGGCAGGCGCGCCCCCACCCTCCTGCCCGACCTGCACGTCTGCGTCGTCCGCGGCGCGCAGGTGCACTCCGCCATGCCCGAGGCCATCGGCCGGCTGGCGCCGGCGCGCCCCCTGACGTGGATCAGCGGGCCCTCCGCGACCGCCGACATCGAGATGATCCGCGTCCGCGGCGTGCACGGTCCGCGGCGGCTGACCGTGCTCCTCGTGCCGTGACGCGGCGTCCGGTGCGCGCGGCGGCGGGTGGCGGGCCGAGGTGCGCGCCGGCGGGGCGTTCGGCCCGGTCCGGCGCCGCGCGCCAGGCCGTGTCCGGTAGGACGGAGCGATCCACCGGACAAGCCGTCGACCGCCCGCCTCACTCGGGTGTGCGCAGGCTCAGAACCCTGGGCTCACCCAGTGGGCCATGATTCCGGTGCGTCCGTCGTCACCGCTGGAGATGGCGGCGCCGGCGGTGGCGGTGGCCCCGTTGCGGTACCCGTAGAGCATCACCTTGTCCGGGGCGGCGAAGGCGTACAGGAACGTCTGCCCGGCGGTGGCCTGGAAGCCGAAACCCGCGGCGGATTGGATGCCGGTCACTGCCTCACTGCCGGGCATGATCCCGGCGTTGTTGTACAACGCCGTGTGGATCAGCAGCAAACCCCCGCTCGCGATGAGGGCGAAGTTCGTGTGGGCGTTGTAGGCGATCTCCCACACTCCGGCATAGGGGATGGTGAGTGCCGGGACCTCGGAGATCTTCTCGTAGACGCTGTCGGTGGTGAGGACGTGGTTGAAGGTGAGCGGGCCGGTCTGAGTCCAGGAGCCTCCCTGCGCGAGGGCCGGACTGGTTGGTGTTGTCATGCCTGTGACGGTATGCGTGGCAGTGGCAACTGGTAGGGCACTCCTGGCAGTTCGTCGGTAATTGTCTCGCGGTTGGCCGGAAGGTCTCAGAGAAACGTTCCGGCCGGTGACGGGAGTTCCGTAGGGAGGGGTGATCGTCATGACGTCCACGGGCGACTCCACCCATCTCAAGGCGGCGCTCGACACCGGCATCGGGCACCTCCGCGGCACGGCGGGCGTGCCGGCCCGGGCGTGACGGCCGCGGGCCGGCGGCTGACGGCCGGTCCGACGGTTACCCGACCGCCGTCACTTCGTTGCTGTGGGTGTGCGAACCTCTCGTCTCCTCGCGGCACTGGCCCTGGCGGCACTGACTGCCGGTACCGCCGTCGGCGCCGCTCACGCCGCCCCCGCCCCGCCCGACAGCAGGATCGAAGGCCGAGCGGACCACGGACCGCTGCGCTGCCCCCAGTGGTTCCGGGAACCCCATTGCGTGGAACTCCTGGGCGGACCGTACGAGGGCTGCCCCTGCAACGAGGACCGCCCGCCGTGGCTGCCACGGGGTCCGCAGCCTCGCTGACCGTCCCTCATTGCCCCTGGCCGCCCTGGCTCGCCCGTCCGCCGCGCCGCCGTCGGGTTCGGCGCGTTCCGGCGGGCCGGCGGCAGACGGCCGTAGCAGGATGGCCGCGATGAGTACCCCGCACTGGCTCTTCGGCGACCAGCTCGGTCCGCACTTCCTCGCCCGTGGCGCGGACGGACCCGGCCGGGACGCCCCCGTGGTGATGATCGAGGCCCGCTCGGTGTTCCGCCGGCGCCGCTTCCACCGGGCCAAGGCCCATCTCGTGCTCTCCGCGATGCGCCACCGGGCCGCCGAACTCGGCGACCGGGTCGTCTACGTCCGCGCCGAGACCTACCGCGAGGGCCTGCGCGAGGCCGCGCCCGACCGGACCCTGACCGTGCACCACCCCACCTCCCACGCCGCCCTCCGCCTGGTGCGTTCCCTGCCGCACGTTCGGGTGTTGCCCGCCCGCGGATTCCTGCTGCCGCACGAGGCGTTCCGTGCCTGGGCGGACGAGCACGGCGGCGGACGCCTGCGGCAGGAGGACTTCTACCACTGGGTGCGCCGCGAGCTGGACCTGCTCATGGACGGTGACGCCCCGGCCGGCGGACGCTGGAACCACGACCACGCCAACCGGGAGGCCCCGCCCAAGGGCAGCCGCACCCTCGGCGCGCCCGCGCCCTACCGGCCCCGCGAGGACACCATCGACGAGGAGGTCCGCGCCGACCTGGACCGTTGGGAGCGCGAGGACGGCATCCGCTTCGTCGGCCGGGACGGGCCGCGCCGCTTCCCCGCCACCCGACGTGAGGCGCAGGCCGCGTTGCGGCGGTTCGCCCGGCACCGGCTCGCCGGCTTCGGCCCGCACGAGGACGCGATGCTCGCCGCCGACCCGGTGATGAGCCACAGCCTGCTGTCGTCCTCCCTCAACCTCGGCCTCCTCGACCCCGCGGAGTGCGTGGCGGCGGCGGAGGACGCCTGGCGGGCCGGCCGGGCGCCCGTCAACAGCGTCGAGGGCTTCGTGCGGCAGGTCGCGGGCTGGCGCGAGTACGTGTGGCAGTTGTACTGGTACTTCGGCGACGACTACCGCCACCGCAACGCCCTGTGGCACCACGCGCCGCTCCCCGACTGGTTCCGCGAGCTCGACGCGGACGCCGTCACCGCCCGCTGCCTGGCCACCGTCCTCGCCCAAGTGCGCGACACCGGCTGGACGCACCACATCCCGCGGCTGATGGTCCTCGGCAACTTCGCCCTGCAGCGCGGCTGGGACCCACGTGCGGTGACCGACTGGTTCCACCGCTGCTTCGTCGACGGCTACGACTGGGTGATGCTGCCCAACGTCATCGGCATGTCCCAGTACGCCGACGGCGGCCGGATGACCACCAAGCCCTACACCTCCGGCGGCGCCTACATCCACCGCATGAGCGACCTGTGCGCGGACTGCGCGTACCGTCCTTCGGACCGCACCGGACCGCGGGCCTGCCCGTTCACCACCGGCTACTGGTCCTTCGCCGACCGGCACCGCGCGCTGCTCGCCGGCAACCAGCGCACCGCGCGGGCGATCCGCGGCCTGGATCGCCTGGGGGACCTGGACGAGGTGTTGCGCACCGACCGCCGGTGGGACGCGGGGCCGCCGTGAGCCCGGTGCGCGGGTGGCCCGTTCGGGTGCCTGCGCTCACCCGCCCGTCAGGTCCGCCAGCACCTCGCGGGCGGCCCGGGCGCCGGAGGCCATCGCCCCCTGCACCGAACCCGTCGCGCGGTGGTCACCGCACACATAGCGGCCCGCGCCCAGCCGGGTGCGGCGGCTGAGGGGCAGTCCCGGTGGCATCGCGGGCAGCGCTTCGTCCACCGTGCGCGTCGCGATCAGGTCCCAGTCACCGGTGTCGGTCTCGTAGCACTCCGCCAGGGCGGTACGTAGTGCCTGCTCCCGGCCCGCGAGGTCGCCGCCCAACGCGGAGGTCGCCACCAGTGCGTGGCCGCGCGGGGCGTGGCCCGGGTGGACCTCGCTCAGCACGCAGGTGTTCACGAAGCGTCCCCGCACGTCCGTCATCAACGTCGGCTCGCGCAACGGGGAGCGGGTGGCGAGGTGGTGGTAGGTGGTGACCGTGCGGTAGGGCGGTACGGCCAGGCGTGGGAGCAGGCGGGCGGCCGCCGCCGGCCCGACCGCGACGACGACGGCCCGGGCCGTCACTGCCCGGTCCCCGTCCACGAGGACTCCGTCGTCGGTCAGTTCCGTGACGGGCGACTCCAACGACACCGTGCCGTAAGGAAGTTGGGCGGCCAACACCTGGGGAACGGCCCCGATGCCGCCGGCCGGCAGGCAGAGGGTGCCGCGGACCATGCTCCGCCAGACCAGGTGGAAGAAGCGGCCGGAGGTCGCCAACTGGTCCTCCAGGAACACCCCCGACAGGAACGGCCGGAAGAACCGCGCCACGAAGTCGTCGGTGAAGCCCGCCCTGGCCAGCGCCCGGCGCGTCGTGGTGTCCTTCCCGCGCCGCAGCAGCGTCGCGGGGGCGAGCACGTCCCGGCCGGTCAGCGCGGCCAGGGCGGCCAGGTCGCGCGGCCCGGCCAGGCCGCCCGCCAACCCTTCCAGGGCCTGCCGGGCCGCGCGCGTGGGGTCGGCGAACCGCAGGCGCCGGCCGTCGTCGCACACCAGGAAGCCGGGCGTGAACGGGCGCAGCCGCAGGCGATCCAGTCGCACCCGGCGCCGCACTTGCGGATAGGCCGTGTTGAAGACCTGGAAACCCCGGTCGACGGTGCACCCCGCCACAAGGTCGGTGCGCATCCGGCCGCCAGGCCGGTCTCCGGCTTCCACCACCCGCACCCGCAGTCCGGCCGCGCACAGGTCCGCGGCGCAGGCCAGCCCGGCGGGCCCGGCGCCCACCACGACGACGTCCCACGCCGTGTGGTCGAGGTGTCGGATGCTCAATCTCGTTCCCTCACATCCCGGGTCCGCGGGGTTCAGGCGGGCACGCCACGCGTTCGGGCGTCGTTCCAGTATGCCGTCGGACACGGTTCGGCGCCGACGGTGACCGGGCCGGTCCCAAGCCCGGCTTGTTGCTCTGCTTTCCCCTTGTTCGCCGCCCGTGCCCGGAGTGCGGTGCCCCGCGCCACCGTTCGGCGTCACCCGACCGGGCCAGGGTCCACGGTGCTCACGACGCCCGTCGAGTCCGCTGCACAGGCCCCGAAACAGAGCGCCTGACGGCCCTCGGTGCACCGCTTGGGCGGGCGGCATTCGATGGTGGCCCCCGAGGGCCTCGGGTAGCGTTGCGGTCATAGGTGAATAAAGAGCTGTTCAAGCCGGAGGATTTGAGGGTCGAGCGATTCCCCTTACGAGGGGACGCCAAACCGAGAACCCGAATTTCCCGTCCCACCCGCGGTCGGCGCGAAGGGAGGTGCCGAAATTCTTCCGGTCCGACGTGCCTGATGCGTCGGTCACCATCGGATCGGCTCAGCAACACGCTTCGGGGCACGGTTCTCCGCGCGCTTCCTTCCCACGGGAGGCGAGGAAGGTCCGTCGTCCTCCGGTCTCGATCGAAGCAGCTCAGGCTGCTGGAACAGCTCGGTCGACACACTCATCGCCGCCGGAAGCACCCGGTCCGAGCACGCCGAAGCTTCTCCGGCACTGCGGCACCTCATGGGTCGTTGCCGACCGCACTCCTGGTGAGTCGGTTTCCGCCGGCAAAAGCAGGCATGAGGCGCTCAAGGAGCTCACATGGTGAACGAATCTACCGACGGCCCGTCCGGCGGAACCGGTGAAAACGACATACCCCTGACGGGCGGCGGAGAATCAGTGGCCAGCCTGGAACGGGCCTTCGCGGAATTGCTGGCAAAGGTGATGACGCGCACCGAACCGATTCCGGCCGACGGTCATTTCTTCGCCGATCTCGGCGCGGACTCCATGGTGATGGCCCATTTCTGCGCCCGGGTCAGGAAGCGGGCGGACCTGCCGTCGGTGTCGATGAAGGACGTCTACCAGCATCCGACCGTCCGGAGCCTGGCGGCGGCACTGGGTGCGGACGCTCCCGTGGCCTCGGCTCCCGCGCCGCGCACCGCCCCGGTACCGACCGAAGCGCCGCTGCCGGGCAGCACCGCGCGCTACGTGCTGTGCGGGGCCCTGCAGTTGCTGTTCTTCTTCGGCTACTCCTACGTCCTCGTGCTCGCCACCACCCGCGGATACCAGTGGGTCTCCCGTGGATCCGGTCCCCTGGCCCTCTACGGGCGGGCGGTCGTCTTCGGCGCCGCCGAATTCTTCGGCCTGTGCGCCTTTCCGATCGTGGCCAAGTGGCTCCTCATCGGACGGTGGACGGCCCGCGAGTTCCCGGTCTGGGGGCTGACCTACCTGCGCTTCTGGATCGTGAAGGTGTTGGTGCACGCCAACCCCATCGTGCTGTTCGTCGGCAGTCCGGTGTACGTGCTCTACCTGCGGGCCCTGGGCGCCCGGATCGGCAGGCACGTCACGGTCCTCTCCCGCTCCGTCCCCGTCTGCACCGACCTGCTGACCATCGGCACCGGGTCGGTGATCCGCAAGGACGCGTTCCTGCTCTGCTACCGGGCCCACGCCGGGCGGATCCAGACCGGGCCGGTCACCCTCGGCCGGAACGTGTTCGTCGGCGAGCACACCGTCCTCGACGTGCACACCGCCATGGGGGACGGCGCGCAGCTCGGACACGCCTCCGCCCTGCAACCCGGCGAGGCGGTGCCGGCCGGCCAGCACTGGCACGGCTCTCCCGCGCAGCCGACGGAGGTGGAGTACCTGCGGGTGGCGCCGGCCCGGTGCGGGACGGGACGGCGTGCGGTCTTCGCCGCGGCCGGCCTCGCCAGGTCGCTGCTCGTCGTCCTGCCGTTGACCGTCTTGGTCTTCGCCGTCCTGTGGGCCAAGGTCCCGGTGTTGGGCGACGAGGGGAGGCTGAGCGGACTGGAGCTGTCGTCGGCGACGTTCTACCTGAACGCGCTGGTCCTCTCCCTGGTGCTGTTCTTCGGCTTCGTCGTGGTGGGACTGGCCGTGGTGTTCACCGCTCCGCGACTGATGCGCCGAGCGGTCGAACCCGGGGTGGTCTACCCGCTGTACGGCTTCCGCTACGCCACGCACCGCTCGATCGCGCGGCTGACCAACGTCAAGTTCTTCACCTGGCTGTTCGGTGACAGTTCCTACATCGTCCACTACCTGCAACGGTTGGGGTACGACCTCTCCCCCGTCGAGCAGACCGGTTCGAACTTCGGCAGCGGCGTGCAGCACGAATCGCCGTTCCTGAGTTCCGTCGGGAGCGGCACGATGGTCGCCGACGGCCTGTCGCTGGTCAACGCGGAGTTCTCCAGCACGTCCTTCAGCGTCGCCCGCACGGCGATCGGCAAGCACAACTTCCTCGGCAACCACATCGCCTATCCGGCGGGTGGGCGCACCGGCGACAACTGCCTGCTGGCGACCAAGGTGATGGTGCCGCTGGACGGGGAGGTCCGGGAGGGCGTGGGCCTGCTGGGTTCGCCGAGCTTCGAGATCCCGCGGTCGGTGGAGCGCGACAGTCGCTTCGACCACCTGCGCAGCGGCGACGAACTGCACCGGCGCCTGGCCGCCAAGAACCGCTACAACCTCCGCACCATCGCCCTGATCCTGCTCGTCCGCTGGCTGCACTTCCTCGGGTTGGTGCTGTTGAGCCTGGTGACCACCACCCGGGACGACGTGCTCGGGCACCTGTTGGACGCGGGGTTCCTGGTGTTCGTGATGGCGTACACCGCCGTGTACTTCGCCTTCGTGGAGCGGTACACCCAGCGGTTCCGCCCGTTGCAACCCCAGGTGCGGTCCATCTACGACCCGTACTTCTGGCACCACGAGCGACTGTGGAAGGTCCCCGACACCCACCTCAACGCCTTCAACGGCACCCCCTTCAAGAACCTCGTGTGGCGCCTGCACGGCGTCCGCCTGGGACGCCGGGTCTTCGACGACGGCTGCCACCCCTCCGAGCGGACCCTCACCACCATCGGCGACGACTGCACCCTCAACGCCGGCAGCCGCATCCAATGCCACTCCCAGGAAGACGGCACCTTCAAGTCCGACCGCAGCACCCTCGGCGCCGGCTGCACCCTCGGCGTCGGTGCGCTCGTCCACTACGGCGTCACCCTGGGCGACGGCGCCACCCTCGCCGCCGACTCCTTCCTCATGAAGGGCGAGGACGTACCACCCCACGCCCTCTGGGCGGGCAACCCCGCCACCGAGACGCACGTCCGCCGTGCCGTGGTCTCCCCCGCAGACGGCGAACCGGAACCCGCATCCCTGGTGGACCGCCGGACACCGCCAAGACGCTCCCCGCACCACGGCACGACCGTCGCCAAGCGGGCACCCGGCTGACCCCGGGCCACCGTGACCGGCCGCCCACCCAGCACGGTACGAGCCACCACCGCCGCAGCCCGCGAGCGGGCCAGCGGCACCGCGGCACGAGGCAGTAGAGGGAGCACTGACGATGACGAAGCTGACGGAAGCGGACCGCGACTACTGGGAACAGGCCCTGGCCGCAGGGGGGTTCACGGCGGTTCCGCGCTGGTCCACCGAGGCGGGGACCGACCTGGCCGGGTACGAGTTGGCGCTGCCCGCCAAGACGGGGGCGGCCGTGGTCCGCCAGGCCGCGGCGCTCGGCAGCCCGGTGGAAGCGGTGCTGTTGGCCGCCCACGCCACGGTGCTCGCCGCGCTGTCGGGGGAACCGGACGTCACCACCGGGTACCGTGCGCCCGACGGTGGCGCGCCGTTGCCGTGCCGGGTGTCCACCACCGGTGCCAGCTGGTGCGAACTGGTGGAGCGGTCCACCCGTGCGGTGGCCGGACTGCTCCCCCACCGCGGGGTCACCGCCACCGAGCTCTCGCGCCAACTGGGCCTGGACCACGTCCTGTTCGAGACCGAACTGGATCTGGCGGGGGCGGTGGACGAACTGGCTGCGGGCACCGTGCTGCGGGTGACGGCGTCCTGGGAGGGCGACGGCTTCACACTGGGCGTGCGGTACCGGACCGCGGCGCTGGACGCGGCGGCCGCCGCCCGGATAGCCGGCTACCACCGCGCCGCGCTGACCCAGTTCGCCGCCGATCCGCAGGCCGCGCCGGTGCCGTCGGCGCTGCTGTCGGCCGCGGAGCGCCGTCTGCAGTTGGAGGGCCTGGCCGGGCCGCACCGGGAGCTGCCCGATCGGCGCTTCCACGAGCTGTTCGAGGAGCGCGTGCGGGTCCATCCGGACGCCGTCGCCGCGGTCCACGGCACCCGACGGTGCACCTACCGGGAACTCAACGAGCGGGCCAACCGCCTGGGACGGGCCCTGTTGGAGCGGGGGTTGGGGCACGAGGACGTCGTGGCGGTCGTCACCGAACGCAATCTGGACTGGCTGGCCGCCGTGCTGGCCGTCTTCAAGGCCGGCGGCGTCTACCTCCCCATCGAGCCGGGCTTCCCCGCCGACCGGATCGCGACCATGCTCGCGCGCGCCGCATGCCATCTCGTCCTGACCGAGTCCGGGAACACGGCCACGCTGGACCAGGCGCTCAGCGCCGTGCCGGACGTCCGTACGCTCGGCGTCGACGCCGCGCACGACCGGACCCAGTCCGCGGAGGACCTGGGCGTCAAGGTGGCGGCGGACCAACTCGCGTACATCTACTTCACCAGCGGCTCCACCGGGGAGCCCAAAGGCGCGATGTGCGAGCACGCCGGATTCCTCAACCACCTGCACGCCAAGATCACCGACCTCGGCATCACCGAAGGACAGGTCGTCGCCCAGACCGCCCCCCAATGCTTCGACATCTCCCTGTGGCAACTGGTCACCGCCCTCCTCGTCGGCGGCCGCACCCACCTCGTCGACCAGCACACCATCATGGACGTCCCACGCTTCGTCGACACCCTCGCCGACGGCCGCGTCACCGTCCTGCAAGTCGTCCCCTCCTACCTCGAAGCCGTCCTGTCCGACCTCGAACGGCACCCCCGCCCGCTGCCGGACCTCCGCTGCGTCTCCGTCACCGGGGAGGCGCTCAAGATCACCCTCGCGCACCGCTGGTTCGCGGTGCGGCCCGACGTCCGGCTCGTCAACGCCTACGGCCTGACGGAGACCTCCGACGACACCAACCACGAGGTCATGGACCGGCCGCCGGACGGCGAGCGGGTCCCGCTCGGACCGTGCGTGCCCAACGTCCGCGTCTACGTCGTCGACGACGACCTCCAGCCCGTGCCGCTGGGCGCTCCCGGGCAGATCGTGTTCTCCGGCGTCTGCGTCGGCCGCGGCTACGTCAACGACCCCGAACGCACCTGCGCGGCCTTCCTCGACGACCCCCACCGCATCGGACAACGCCTGTACAAGGGCGGCGACTACGGCCGGTGGCTGCCCGGCGGGAAACTGGACTTCCTCGGGCGACGCGACGCCCAGGTCAAGATCCGCGGCTTCCGCATCGAGATCGGTGACGTGGCCAACGCCCTGTTGCGGGTGCCGGGGGTCAGTGACGGCGCGGTGCTGGCCGTCGGCGACGAGAGCCAGGCACAACACCTGGTGGCCTTCTACACCGGCCCGCAGCCCCTGGAGACGGACGACCTGCGCGGACACCTCGGGAAGGCACTGCCCCCCTACATGCTCCCCAGCGCCTTCCAGTGGCTGGAGCGGCTCCCCCTGACCGCCAACGGGAAGGTCGACAACAAGGAGTTGGCCCGTCTCGTCGCCCGGCCGCAGGAGCCCGAGGCCGCCGACCGCGCTCCGCACACCCCCACCGAGGTGCGACTGGCCCGTGCCTGGGCGGAGGTGCTCGGCATCCGGGAGGACGAGGTGGGTCGGCTGGACCACTTCTTCCGCCGGGGCGGCACCTCGCTCTCGGCGCTGAAACTCGTGATCGCGCTCGACCGGGCCGTCTCGCTCAAGGACCTGGCCAGTCACCCGGTCCTGGCCGACCTGGCCGCCCTGCTCGACGGGCACGAGGAGCGCGTGGGCGACCCGCGCGCCGTCCCCGCACCGCCACCGTGATCCACGCACCGGGCACCCGCGCGCCTGCGCGCGCACCTCGCCCGCGCGGGGCGCGGACCGCCGCGCGCACCGACGTCCAGACGATCCCGATGAGGCCGCACACGGCACGGCCGCCCCGCCCCCTCGTGGGGAACGCGGAGCAGCCGCGGACAGGAAAGGCACCGACATGTCACTGCCACAGTCAACGATCGCGCTCGACCTGGACCGCCAGCCGGGCCGGCCCCCGATCCTCACCGCCGAAGCGGGCGCGGACCCCGCGCAGTGGGCCGCCCGGAACCGGGATGCCCTGCGCGCCGTCCTCGCGGAGCACGGCGCAGTGCTGGTCCGCGGACTGGGGCTGGCCGACGTCGACCGGATCGCCACGACCTTCCCCGCGTTGTCGCCGGACCTGATGGTGGAGCGCGAGAGCTTCGCGCCGCGGGACGACCACGGGCAGGGCGTCTACTCCTCCTCCCCGTGGCCGCAGAACCAGCCGATGTGCATGCACCACGAGCTCAGCTACGCGCTCCGCTTCCCCGGCCTGATGCTCTTCGCCTGCCGCACCGCACCCACCGACGGCGGAGCCACCGCGGTCGCCGACGCGAGCGCCGTCCTCGACGCCCTCCCCAAGAAGCTGATCAAGCCCTTCGAACGGCAGGGCTGGTTGCTGACCCGAAGCTACAACGACGAGATCGGGGCCTCCGTCGCCCAGGCGTTCGGCACCGACGACCGCGAGGCCGTCGAACGCTACTGCCGCGCCAACGCCATCGCCTTCGACTGGCAACCCGACGGCACCCTCCGCACCCGCCAACGCCGCAGCGCCGTCGTGCGCCACCCGGTCTCCGGACGCCGCTGCTGGTTCAACCAGATCGCCTTCCTCAACGAATGGACGATCGCCCCGGAGATCCGGGAATACCTGGTCGACACCTACGGCGCCGACGGACTCCCCTTCAACACCCGCTACGGCAACGGCGACCCCATCGAGCCCGACGTCATCGAACTCCTCAACGCCGTGTACCAGGACCACACCGTCCGCGAGCCCTGGCGCGCCGGTGACCTCCTGCTCGTCGACAACGTCCGCACCGCACACAGCCGGGAGCCGTTCGACGGCCCCCGCGAAGTCCTCGTCGGCATGGGCGCTCCCACGTCCCTGGCCGACTGCTCGCCCACCATCGAGGTGACCACGCCATGACGACCCTGCACTCCGCGGCCGACGGGCCCGCGACCGCCACGCCCCGTACCGTACCGCCGTTCGCGGTGATCTCCGGGGCCCAGGTCCAACGCGCCCTCCAGGGAAGGGCACCCGAGATCGTGGACCTGAT
>NZ_JBJMAB010000037.1:0-94489 GCF_045799175.1 Streptomyces sp. VTCC 41912 | reverse complement strand
CGCCCGCGGATGGGGGCGCCCAGGTTCAAGTCCCGCAAGGACAACCGGCAGGCCGTCCGGTTCACCGCGAACGCGCGGTGGAAGATCACCCCCGGCGGGGACCTGTCGTTGCCGAAGATCGGCGACGTGCGGGTGAGGTGGTCCCGCGTCCTGCCGTCTGTGCCGTCCACGGTGACCGTGGTCAAGGACGCGGCAGGCCGGTACTTCGCGAGCTTCATCGTGGGGATCGACCCGGCCGCGGATCTGGACCGGATGCCCGCCACGGATGCGGTCGTTGGTATCGACCTGGGCCTGTCGCACTTCGCGATCCTCTCCGACGGCACAAAGATCGACAACCCCCGCTTCCTGCGCCGGGCAGAGAAGCGGCTCAGGAAGGCGCAGCGGGCTCTCGGTCGGAAGGCGAAGGGGTCGAAGAACAGGGACAAGGCCCGTGTCGAGGTCGCCCGTGCTCATTGCCGGGTGGCCGACGCACGGCGTGAGTTCCACCACCAGCTCTCCACCAAACTGATTCGCGATAACCAAGCTGTCGCGGTGGAGGACCTGGCGGTGAAGGGGCTCGCCCGTACGCGTATGGCCAAGTCCGTGCACGACGCCGGATGGTCGGCGTTCGTCACGATGCTGGAGTACAAGGCTGCCCGGTACGGGCGGTCCTTCCACCGCATCGGACGCTTTGAGCCCACGTCTCAGGTGTGTTCGCAGTGCGGCGTCAAGGACGGCCCCAAGCCGCTGAACGTCCGTGAGTGGGCGTGCGGGGCGTGCGGGGCCGTCCTCGATCGGGATATCAACGCGGCGGTCAACGTCGCCACGGCGGCCGGACTGGCCGTGTCAGCCTGTAGAGCGCGGGTAAGACGGGGACCTCTCCCCGCACAGCGCGAAGAAGCAGGAACCCACCGAGACGGTCAACTGACCGTGGTAGGAATCTCCTCCCGCTAGGGAGGAGAGCGGAAGTCAAAGCGCCAAGGACATGTACCAGCAGTAGCGGCCGACGGGGCCGCCCCTCACGTGTTGTACGTCGACTGCGCCCGCTCCAGGCCCTCCAGGACCAGCGCCTCCACCGCGTCCGCCGCCCGGTCCACGAAGTACGCCAGTTCCTTGCGCTCCGCGGACGAGAAGTCCTTCAGCACGAAGTCGGCCACCGGCATCCGCCCCGGCGGCCGGCCGATCCCGAACCGCACCCGGTGGTACTCCGCGCCCATCGACTTGGTGATCGACTTCAGGCCGTTGTGTCCGTTGTCACCGCCGCCCAGCTTCAACCGCAGCGTGCCGTAGTCGATGTCCAACTCGTCGTGCACGGCGACGATGTTGGCCACCGGGACCTTGAAGAAGTCCCGCAGCGCGGTCGTCGGCCCGCCCGACAGGTTCATGAACGACGACGGCTTGGCCACCACCACCCGACGGTTCGACGGGCCCGGCGGGCCGATGCGTCCCTCCACCACCTGGGCCCGTGCCTTGTGGGCCTTGAAGCGGCCGCCCATCCGCTCCGCCAGCAGGTCCGCCACCATGAACCCCACGTTGTGGCGGTTGCCGGCGTACTCCGGGCCCGGGTTGCCGAGCCCCACGATGAGCCAGGGGCTCGCCGCATCGGTCATGTTCACGTCTCCTCAAAACGACCCAACCGCCGCCCCGGCGCCGTCCGGCACCGCGACAGCGGTTGGGAAGAAAACTACCGCGCGAGGACTCAGCCCTCGGCGCCCTCGCCCTCGGCGGCCTCGGCCGGGGCCTCCGCCTGCGCGGCGACGACCTGCAGCACGGGGGTGTCGCCCTCGACGGTCAGCGACGCGCCGGCCGGCAGCTCGATGTCCTTGGCGAGCACGGTGTGACCGGCGTCCAGGCCCGCGATCGACACGGTGACGGACTCGGGGATGTGGGTCGCCTCGGCCTCGACGGGCAGCGTGTTGAGCAGGTGCTCCAGCAGGTTGCCGCCGGGGGCCAGCTCGCCCTCGGTCTGGATCGGCAGCTCGACGGAGACCTTCTCGCCCTTCTTCACGGCGAGGAAGTCCACGTGCACGAGGAAGCGACGGATCGCCTCGCGCTGCACGGCCTTCGGGATCACCAGCTCGTTGGTGCCCTCGCCCTCAAGGCGGATCAGCGCGTTCGGGGTCTTCAGGGCCATCATCAGCGCGTGGCTGTCGACCGCCACGTGCTTCGGCTCTGCGCCGTGGCCGTAGATGACCGCCGGAACCTTCTCCTCGCGGCGCAGACGGCGCGCGGCGCCCTTGCCGAAGTCGTTCCGGGTCTCGGTGACAAGCTTGATCTCAGCCATGCCAGCTCCTCGTATCTCAAAGTATCTGCGGGGCGTCACCCGGCCCACGACAGACCTGCTACGAAGAGCGCGTCGATAACGGACAGCCACCGCAAAAGGGCGGCCTCCCTCGCCGAGCAACTCGATGAGTCTACCCGGCGAGAAAGGCCGCCCCAAAGTCGATCTAGCCGGCCACCGCCGGCCGCCGGCTCACTGCTCGTCGAACAGGCTCGTCACCGAGCCGTCCTCGAACACCTCGCGGATCGCCCGCGCGACCGTCGGCGCCATCGACAGCACCGTGATCTTGTCGAGCTCCAGCTCCGAAGGCGTCGGCAGCGTGTTGGTGAACACGAACTCGCTGACCTTGGAGTTCTTCAGCCGGTCCGCGGCCGGACCCGACAGCACGCCGTGCGTGGCCGTCACGATCACGTCGGCCGCACCGTTGGCGAACAGGGCCTCGGCCGCCGCGCAGATCGTGCCACCGGTGTCGATCATGTCGTCGACGAGGACGCAGACCCGGCCCTCGACGTCACCGACGACCTCGTGGACGGTGACCTGGTTCGCCACGTCCTTGTCCCGGCGCTTGTGGACGATGGCCAGCGGCGCGCCCAGGCGGTCGCACCAGCGGTCCGCCACCCGCACCCGGCCGGCGTCCGGCGACACCACGGTCAGCTTGTCGCGGTCGACCTTGGCGCCCACGTAGTCCGCCAGCACCGGCAGCGCGAAGAGGTGGTCCACCGGGCCGTCGAAGAAGCCCATGATCTGGTCCGTGTGCAGGTCCACGGTGACGATGCGGTCCGCGCCCGCCGTCTTCATCAGGTCCGCGATCAGGCGCGCCGAGATCGGCTCGCGCCCACGGTGCTTCTTGTCCTGACGCGCGTACCCGTAGAACGGCACGACCACGGTGATGCTGCGGGCCGAGGCCCGCTTCAGCGCATCAATCATGATCAGCTGCTCCATGATCCACTTGTTGATCGGGGCCGTGTGGCTCTGGATCAAGAAGCAGTCCGCGCCGCGCGCCGACTCCTGGTAGCGGACGTAGATCTCGCCATTGGCGAAGTCGAACGCCTTCGTCGGGACCAGGCCCACACCCAGCTGGTGCGCGACCTCCTCGGCAAGCTCGGGGTGGGCGCGGCCGGAGAAGAGCATCAGCTTCTTCTCGCCGGTCGTCTTGATCCCGGTCACAGCAAATCTCCTTGCATCACAGTTTGCGTGCGCTCGTCACCGTACGCCCCGCACGGCGTACCTGTTGGCACAGTCACCGCTCACCCTCGGACTTCCGGTCAGAGCCCTGACCCGACTCCGCTTCCTGGTGGGCGGACGAAGCGGCCTGCGCGGCGGCGCTCCCGGGCCGCTTGCGCGCGACCCAACCCTCGATGTTGCGCTGCTGGCCGCGAGCGACCGCCAGCGAACCCGGGGGCACATCCTTGGTGATGACCGAACCGGCCGCGGTGTACGCGCCGTCCCCGATCGTGACGGGCGCCACGAACATGTTGTCCGAGCCCGTCTTGCAGTGCGAGCCGACCGTCGTGTGGTGCTTGGCCTCGCCGTCGTAGTTCACGAACACGCTGGCCGCACCGATGTTGGTGTACTCACCGATCGTCGCATCCCCCACGTAGGAGAGGTGCGGCACCTTCGTGCCCTCGCCGATCTGCGAGTTCTTCATCTCGACGAACGTGCCGGCCTTCGACTTCAGGCCCAGGGCCGTGCCCGGACGCAGGTACGCGTACGGACCCACCGAGGCGTCCGGTCCGATCTCCGCGCCGTCGGCCACCGTGAACGACACCGACGCCCCCGCACCCACGACGGTGTCCGTCAGCCGCGACTGCGGGCCGACCTCGGACCCCGACGCCACGTGCGTCGCCCCCAGCAGCTGCGTCCCGGGGTGCACCGTGGCGTCCTGCTCGAACGTCACCGACGCGTCCACCCACGTCGACGCCGGGTCGACGACCGTGACGCCCGCGAGCATCGCCCGCTCCAGCAGCCGCGCGTTGAGCAGCCGCCGGGCCTCGGCCAGCTGCACCCGGTTGTTGATCCCGAGGATCTCGCGGTGGTCGCCCGCCACCGCGGCGCCCACCCGGTGTCCGGCGGACCGCAGGATCCCCAGCACGTCCGTGAGGTATTCCTCACCCTGGCTGTTGTCCGTGCGGACCTTGCCCAGCGCCTCGACCAGCAGCCGTGCGTCGAACGCGAACACCCCGGAGTTGATCTCCCGGATGGCCCGCTGGGCCTCGCTCGCGTCCTTGTGCTCGACGATCTCGGTCACCGCGCCGGACTCCTCGTCCCGCACGATCCGTCCGTAGCCCGTCGAGTCGGGCACCTCGGCCGAGAGCACGGTCACGGCGTTCTTGTCCGCGGCGTGCGTCTCGCTGAGCTGGCGCAGCGTCTCGCCGGTCAGCAGGGGGGTGTCGCCGCACACCACGACGACGGTGCCGTCGAGCGTGACGCCGTCGCCGCTGAGCTCTTCGAGCGCGGTGCGGACGGCGTGGCCGGTGCCGTTCTGCTCGTGCTGCACGGCGGTGCGGGTGGCGGGGTCGATCGCGGCGAGGTGCTCGCGCACCTGCTCGCGGGCGTGGCCGACGACCACGACGAGGTGTTCGGGGTCCAGCTCGCGGGATGCGGCGACGACGTGGCCGACGAGGGATCGGCCGCAGATCGCGTGCAGGACCTTGGGGGTCGTCGACTTCATGCGGGTTCCCTCACCCGCTGCGAGAACGACGACGGCGGCCGGGCGGTTGGCGCTCACGGGATGCCCTTCGGCTTCTTGGCTACTTCGGGTGGTGGTCATCCGAAGGATACCGGGGCGTTTTGCGAAGGAAACGAGGGCGGGTCCTGACCGTGTGGTCAGGACCCGGACGTCGCGATGTGGTGACTGTGCTCCCCCGCCAGGACTCGAACCCGGACTTAAGGTACCAAAAACCTCAGTGCTGCCTATTACACCACAGGGGAGTGTAAAGCAAGCTAAACCGGACATTCCGTCAGGCTGGCCGCTCGACACCCAACACTATGCCGTACCACCGGCCTTCGACGCGACGGTATGGATCACTGCCTTGCGAAACCCGAACGACGGGGCGCCGCCGCGGGGCCCGGCGGTCGGGTGCGCACCCTCACCGAACGTAAGGCGCGGTAACGGGCCGGATGCGGGCCGGGAGGAGGCCGGGGAAGCGGTGCCGGCGCCCGTACGCTGGTCGGTATGACCGCATCGGGGGCAAGTGAGAGCGTGGCCGCGCGAGGCAGACCGGGGGGCGGTCCCTGGTGGTGGACACGACGGCGCAGCGCCGTGTTGGACGTGCTGCTCGCGCTGGCGTCCATGGCGGAGTGCATGGCCGAGGGCATCCCGTTCGCGCACTCGTCGGGCATCCCGACGGTGGCCGGGATGCTGTTCGGCCTGGTGGCCGGGTCGATGCTGCTGGTGCGCCGGCGCTGGCCGGTCGCGGTGGTGCTGACCTCGATCGCGGTGATGCCCACGGAGATGGGCGGGCTGCTGAGCGTCGTCGGCCTGTACACGCTCGCGGCGTCCGACGTGCCGCGGCGGATCATAGGGCTGCTGGCGGGGATGACCGTGGTCGGCACCGTGGTGACGACCTTCTTCAGCATGCGGCAGGACGTGGCGGCCGAGCCGGACTTCCACCCGCCGTCCTGGTTCGTGATCGTGATGGCGCTCGCGGTGGGCGTGGTGCTGACGGCCCCGCCGGTGCTGTGGGGGCTCTACGTCGGTGCGCGGCGGCGGCTGGTGGAGAGCCTGCGCGAGCGGGCGGACGGCCTGGAACGGGAGCTGTCGCTGCTGGCGGACCGCGCCGAGGAACGGGCCGAGTGGGCCCGCAACGAGGAACGGACGCGGATCGCCCGGGAGATGCACGACGTCGTGGCGCACCGGGTGAGCCTGATGGTGGTGCACGCGGCGGCGTTGCAGGCGGTGGCCCTGAAGGACCCGGAGAAGGCGTCGCGGAACGCGGCCCTGGTCGGGGACATGGGCCGGCAGGCGCTGACCGAACTGCGGGAGATGCTGGGGGTGCTGCGCACGGCGGAGGGGGCCGGGGTGCGGGGCCCGGCGGGTTCGGACGAGCCGGAGCGACTGGCGGCCGTGGCGTCACGGGTGTCGCGCAAGACCGCGGAGGACCCCGCGGCGGAATCCGGGCGGTCGCCGTCGGACGCGCTCGCGGGACCGGCCGGGGCGCCGGTGGGCGGCGCGGAACCGGACGGCGACGGGCCGTGCCTGACGGAGCTGGGGGAGCTGGTCGAGCAGTCCCGGGCGGCCGGGATGGCGGTGGAGTTCTCGGTGCAGGACGGCGCGGAGGCGGCGGCGCAGTCCCCCGCGGCGGACGCCCACGGGCGCCGGTACGCGGCCCGGGTGGAGCAGACCGTGTACCGGGTGGTGCAGGAGGCGCTCACCAACGTGCACAAGCACGCGCCCGGGGCGCGGGCGCGGGTGCGCCTGGCGCACCGGACCGGCGAGGTCGCGGTGCAGGTGGAGAACGGCCCGTCGGCGCGGGGCGCGACCGACGCCGGGCTGCCGAGCGGGGGCAACGGCCTGGTGGGGATGCGGGAGCGGGTGACGGCCCTGGGCGGCGCGTTCGTGTCCGGCCCGACCGACGCCGGCGGCTTCCGGGTGTCGGCCGTGGTGCCGGTGGTCCAGGTGCGCGCCGCGGGCGCGGCGGGCTGAGGCCGCGCCGTCAGTCGCCGGAGACGGTGAGGCGGCTGGGGCGGGTGCCGAGGATGAGGGTGCCGAGGGCCTGGTCGAGGTCGTGCCCGAGGTACCAGTCGCCGGTGTGGTCGAGGCTGTAGATCCGGCCCTCGGTGTCGATGGCGAGGGCGGCCTGCGGGTACGTGGTGCCGCGGGTCGACTTGGTGTCGGGGAGCTGCTCCTGCCCGAGCGGGGCGACGTCGGTGTCCAGGGCGCGGCCGAGGTCGCCGAGGGTCCGGGCGAGGTGGAGGCCGAGCAGCGGGTCGATGACGAACGGGGTCGGCGCGATGTGGCGGCCGGGGCCGGGACCGGCGATGGACAGGCCCCCGAACTCGGCCCAGGCTTCGACGGCGGCCGGGAAGACCGTGTGGCGGTGGCCGCCGGGCGAGGCGTGCGTGCGCAGGGCGTCGGCCCAGCGTTCGGCCTGCTGTATGTCCCAGCGGCCCGGTTCCCACCCGGCGTTGTGCAGCGCGATGTCGACGGCGGCGGGGAAGCGGGTCGACCCGGGGTCCTCGGGGGCCGGGGTGTGCGGGGTGGGGGTGGGCGGCATGGTGGCGGTCAGCTCCCTTGGGGCGTCGTGGCCCCGATGGGCATGACGCCGAAGTGGGCGAGGAGCGCGTCGCAGGAGCGGCAGGGGGGTGCGTAGCTGCCGTGCTGGGGGTCGCCGTCCTCGCGGATGTGACGTGCGGTGATCTTGGAGTGTTTCAGGGAGCGGCGGGCTTCGCCGTTGGTGAGGGGCTTGCGGGAGGCGCGCTTGCCGCGGTTGCTCTCGACGGCGGTCAGGTGGCGGGAGAGCAGGACCGCCTCCGGGCAGCGACCGGTGAAGCGGTCGCGTTGCGCGGTGGTGAGGGTGTCGAGGAAGTCCTGTACGAGCGGGTGCAGGGTCGGGGGCTGTTCCGCCTTGCTCGCCGTGCAGGTCAGGGTTTGTCCGCGTACGGACAGCGCGGCGCCGATGGTGGGGAGGATGCCGTCGCGGCGGTGATGGAGGTCGGGCGCGCGGTCCGCGTCGGCGGTGCCGCTCCAGCCGATGCGGGGGTCGCCGGCGGCGCGGGGGTCGCCCGTGGCCGTCGTGTGGTGTGCGGTGGTGCTCATGGTGGTGCTTCCCTCCCTGCAATCCCCCCGGTTGCGGAGGTCAGATTGCCAAATGTGCTGGGTGTTGCGGTAGTCGGACGCGCTGTCGGGGATGTCACTGACGTGTGACGGTCCGTCGGTTGTCCGGTAACGGGGCTGGTCGGCGGGGTGTGGGCGGGGGGCTCCGCGGGGTGCGGGACGGAGGGTGACGCGGGTGTGGCGTGGGGCTGACGCGTGGTGCGGGTGCGTCGCGGGGGCCGGATGTGGCGCGGGCGCCGTACAAGGGGAGGCACCATCCGGCCGGGGCGGGGCGCGCGCGGCCACGCCACCGTCCGACGGCACCGCCGAGCGGCCGGTCCGGCGACGGGTGGAAGGGCGGGACGGGGGCGGTGGAGGGTGTTGCGGCACCACATAGGCTGTGCCCCAAAGCCAGCTTCAGCCAGGGGGCAACCGCGATGACGACAGGTCGGCAAGGGCTGGGGGCGCATCCCGGCCTCCAGGCCCAAGGACGTCCCGTGCCACCGAACTCGGCCTACGCCGGGCAGGTCGTGCATTTCCCGGATCCGGTGCGCGCCGCGCGCCATCCGGCCGGGGTGCGGATGGACGGGAACGGCTTCCCGGACTTCTCGCCGTACGCCCGGGCCGCCGCGGAGATCGCCGAGCCGCCCGAGGGCTTCGGCGTCGACGAGCTGCGGCTGACGGACTTCGTGTCGGCGAACGCGGCGCTGCACGCCCAGGGCCACGAACTGTGGATAGACGTGCCGGCGGTGGCCACCCCGCACGGCTGGACCTGGCACCACGTGGCGGGGACCCGGCGGATGGAACTGGTCCCGGTCGAGGTGAAGGCGTTGCTGCGGCACCACGCGGGGCTGGCGACGACGGCGGTGGCGCACGACAAGCGCGGGACGCGGCCCTTGCAGGAGACGCGTCCGGTGCACTTCGGACTGCCGCGGCGGGAACTGGCGGTCGGCGAGGAGCAGCTGGTCCAGGCCGAGGAGGCGCTGGGCTACCGGCTGCCCGGGGCGTACCGGTCGTTCCTGAAGGCGGCCGGCGGGTGCGCCCCGGTGGGCGCGGCCCTCGACGCGGAACTGGGACTCCTGGTCGACCAGCCGTTCTTCACGGTGCTGGACGACGCCGCCGTCAACGACCTCGTCTACGTGAACAAGTGCCTGCGCGACCACTTCACCAAGGACTACCTGGGCGTGGCGTTCGCACAGGGCGGGGTGATCGCGGTGAAGGTCCGCGGCGAGGCGCCGGGCTCGGTGTGGTTCTGCCCGTACGACGACGCCCGCGATCAGGACGGGTGGTCGGTGCAGGAACGGGTGGAGCGGCTGATGCTGCCGTGCGGTGCGGATTTCGACGACTTCCTCCTGCGGCTGGCGGGCAACCCGCCGGAGCTGGAGACGGTGGCGAACCTGATGGTGGACGGCGGCTTCGCGTACGCCGTACCGGTGGGGGGCTGAGCTCAGTGGTGACGTTCGCGCAGGCGCAGGAGCGCGCCGAGCAGTGGGTGAACGGCGAGGTCGCGTCGGAGTTCCACCGCGAGGTGCGGGTGCGGGAGTTCGCGCTCGGCTTCGTGGCGTGGGCGGAGGACCGCGACGGCGGCCAGGTCGCCGACGGCGGCCGCAGCCGACTGGTGATCGCCCGGGACAGCGGGGAGACCACGCTGTGGCCGGGGCTGCCGGTGGGCGAGGTGATCCGCCGCTACGAGGAGGAGTACGGCGCGGCGGCGGAGGCCGGTTACGGTGCGGCCGAGCCGCCGCAGCGGATCGACCTGGAGGCCACGTCGTTCCTGCTGACACCGCCGGAGTGGTTGCAGGAGGCGGCCGACACGATCGGGATCGGCGGCCGGAAGCCGGCCGACGGCGGGACGCAGTCCGGGGCCGAACCCGGGGCCGCCGCCAGGGCTGCGGCGGAGGCGGGTTCCGCGGGAGAGACCGGAACTGCCGCTTCCACCCCGCCCGCCGACCCTTCCCCTTCCCCTTCCACCGCTCCTTCCTCTCCTTCGTCTCTTTCCTCTCTTTCCTCTTCCACGGGCACCGCCGAGGACGCCTGGGCCGACGTCAACGTGAACGCGGGGTCGGCGCCCGCCGACGCTCCGCCGCCGGCCGCGCCCCCGGATTCCCCCGCCCCGAGCTCCGCGCCGTCCCCGTCCGGGGCGGCCGCGGTGGACGACACCCCGTGGGCCGCCGCCGACACCACCGCGGGCGGGGACGACGCGGACCGTTCGGTGGCGCCGCCGCAGACGGTGTTCGCGCCGCCGCTCGCCGGCTCCGACGACGAGGACACCCCGTCGACGCCGCGGGTGCGGCCCGACGCGAAGACCGAACTCCTGCATGGCGGCAGCCAGTTGCCGCGTACCAAGCTCTCGCCCGCGCTGCCCCCGCCGGCGCCCGACGTGCCCGGCCGGACCGGCACCGGCGGCACCGGTGGCCCGCCGCCGATGCCATCCGCACCGCCGCCGATGCCGCCCGCCCCACCGGCCCCGCCCGCACCGTCCACGACGCCGGCCGCGCTGCGCGACCTGCCGCCGCCGACCGGCACGCCGATCGCCGACGTACCGCCGCCGCCCGGCGCGCACGCCGCGGCGACGATGCCGGCGGACGGTTCCGCGCTGCCCGGAAACGCCCCGGCGGCGTCCGGGGCGGCTGCCACCGCCGGGGCCCAGGAGACGGACGGGCGCCCCGGTGACGGCCCGGCGTCCCCGGGCCCGGGCGCGACCGGTGCGCCGGCCGGCGGTTACGTGCCGACCCAGCTGGTGTCCCAACTGGACGCGTCCGAACTGGACTTGAGCGCGGTCGACGGCCCGGGCGGAGCGGCTGGTGCCGGCGGTCCCGGTGCCGAGGGTTCCGGTGCGGGTGGTCGCGGGGGCGGGGTGCACGCCGCGGCGACGATGCTCGCGGACGGCGCGGCCCTCCAGGCCGCCGCGCCCGGTCCGGGCGGCGCGACCGGCAGCCCCGGTGGCCCCGGCGGTGCCGGCGTTCCCGGCATGCCGCCCCCGCCGCCGCCCGGCCCGTTGGGCACGCCGAAGCCCTCGGGCGGCAAGCCCGCCGGTGCAGCGGGCGGCACCGCGCCCGGTGGCCAGGACGGTCCGCCTCCGCCGCTCCCGCCGCCGCCCGCTCCGCAGGCCGGTGCCGGCGGTGGGGTGCACGCCGCGGCGACGATGCTCGCGGACGGTGCCGCGCTGTCCGTGACCCCGGGCGGGCCGCCCGCCGCCGGCCCCGGCATGCCACCGGGTCCGCCGATGGCCCCGCCGGCGCCGCCCGGCCCGCAGTCCGGTCCGCCCGGAATGCCGGGGCCGGGTGTGCCGGGTCCCGGTGGGCAGGGGGCTCCCGGCGGACAGGGCGGGCAGGGTGCGTCCGGTGCGTACGGCTACCCGCCGGCGCCCAGCGGTCAGCCGACCGTCGGCCCCGGCTACATGGCGGTCCTGAGCTACCGCGCCCCGGACGGCAGCGAGCAGAAGATCGTGCGCCGCTCGGCGCCGGGCACGCCGCACCCGGAGTGGCAACTGCTGCACGAGCTGCGCGCGATGAACGTCCCGCCGCAGCAGGTGGTGGAGCTCCACACCGAGCTGGAGTGCTGCGATCTGCCCGGTGGCTACTGCGCCCGGATGATCCGGGAGACCTGGCCGCAGGTGCGGATCAGCCACACCGCCGCGTACGGCAAGGACCACGCGTCGCGGCAGCAGGGCGTCCGGCACCTGATCGAGCATCAGGGCGAACTGCACCAGGTCGCCGACGGGCCGGCGCGGCCCGCGCCGGTGCGGGCGCCGCTGCCGCACCCCTCGCAGGTCCAGCCGGTGCCGCCGGCGCCGCCGCAGGCGATCGGGCACGAACTGGAGCAGGCGTTCGGGCCCCAGGGGGTCTTCCGTTTCGACCAACGGGCGGTCTCCCGGCAGGGCGTGCCGGACGTCGTCGCGCAGACCCTGGTCTGGGCCGGGTTGCCGGTCGACTTCGGGCCGTTCTTCTGGGCGCAGGCGCAGCCGGGGCGTCCGGTGCCGACGCTGGCGGAGCTGGCGATGGAACGACGGGTGCAGCCGTCGCCGGACGCCGGTTCGTACCTGGTGATGGGCAACGACTTCGGGCGCCAGCTGTGCGTCCAGTACGGGACCGCGCACATCGTGGCCGTCCCGCTGGAGGCAGGGCCCGGCGGGCAGTCCGTCGCGCCGCAGTTCGTGAACAGCGGGCTGCCGGAGTTCGTGCGGTGCCTGGCGATGCTGGGGCGGATGTGGCGCCTGCGGTACGGGCTGACGCCCGACCAGGCCGGCCGGTGGACGGTGGACTTCCAGGCGCAGCTGGTGGCGTTGGACCCGCCGGCGCTGGGGTCGCCGGAGACGTGGTGGTCGGTCCTGCTGGAACAGATGTGGGACGGGTTGTTGTAGGGGGCGGCGGCGCGCGGCGCGGTTGCGGAGGCCGGCGCGCTCGCGCGGGCGGTCCGTAGCCGCGCCGCGCCGTTTGCGCGGCGCACCGCACGGGCCGGTGCGCCGCGGATGGTTGAGGCGCGCCCGCCCGCCCCGGCCCTGCGCTGACCTTCCGGCCCCCGTGGCCCTCGGCCGCCAGGGGCGCGGCCCCTCCCGCGGCGCCGTCGTCGACGGGCCGCGGCCGCGCCGTCCCGTTGCCGCACCGGTCGGTCCGTGCGCCGTGACGGTGAACTCGGCCTGGCGATCCTCCGGGTCCGCGGAGCCCCTCGGAACGCCCGGACGGCCGGCGGAACCGGGGCGCCGTACGGGCGGCGCGGCGGCGCTCGGGGCACCTCGACAACGTGGGAGGCGGCAAAACCCCCTCGCGGGCGAAGATCCAATTCCGGCTTCTGGTGGCAAATGGCGCATCCTTGTGGGAAGGAATGGGCGGAGTGTCGCGATGAGGCCGCTTCGGGTCGATCCAGAAAGATGTGCGCGGGACTGTGCGGAAGCTTGCGGGTTCGCGCCACTGCTGTGCGCAGCGGAGAGGGGCTTGAGGGATGAGTACTTCGGTTTCGCCTCACGGGTTCGAGACCGTACGAGGGCGCGGCTATCGGCCGGAGGACGTGGACCGGCGCGTCGAGGGGCTCTCGATCGACCGCGACTCCTGCTGGGAGCGGGCCGCCCGGCTGACGGTCCTGGCCAACGAGATGGAAGCCGAACTCGACGAACTACAGGGCTACGTCGCCCAGTTGCCGGAGCAGACGTACGAGTCCCTCGGCGAGCAGGCACGGCTGATCCTGACGACGGCGGAGTCCGAGGCGGTGCGGCTGCTGACCGGGGCGGAGGCGGAAGCGGAGCAGGCGCACGACGACGCGGCCGACTTCGCGCAGCAGGTCCACGACGCGGCGGACGAGGCGGCGCAGCGGCTGCGTGCGGAGGCGGCGGAGGACGCGCGCCATACGGAGAAGGCCGCGACCGACGAGGCGGCGGAGCTCGTGACGGACGCCGGCCAGGAGGCCGAGCAGGTGCGGGCCGAGGCGGCGGAGGAACTGGCGGAGACCCGGCGGCGCACCGAGCGGCTGCTCAAGGACCAGGAGGCCCGGCACGCCGAGGAGTGGGAAGCCCTGGAGCGGGAGCTGGCGCGGCTGGAGAACGAGATGGACCAGCGGGTCGCCGAGTTGGACGCCCACGGGGAAGCGGTGATGGCCGAGCGGCGGCGGCTGACGGCGGAGACCGAGGAGTCCGCGCGGCACCGGCTGGAGGACGCCGACGCCCGGGCGGCGGAGCTGCTGGCGCAGGCCAAGGTCGAGCTGGAGCGGATCGAGCGGACGACCGAGCGGGTCGTGCGGGAGCACGACGAGGCGCGCGAGGAGGTCCGGGTGCACATGACGCACGTGCGGAACAGCCTGGCGGCGTTGACGGGGAAGGACCCGGCGGAGTTCCCCGGTTCGGGCGCGGGCGCCGGGTCGCCGGCGCCCGGGACGACGACGAGTACGAGTACGGGTGCGGCTGCGGAGCCGGAGCCGGAGCCGGAGCGGGAGCCGGACGCCCAGGAGACGCGGGGGACGGAGCTGCCGCGGGCGGACCGGGGCGGTCAGGGCCGGCGCTAGGGCACGGTCCGTGCGCCGTGGCGGTCAACTGGCGGACGGGGTGCTCGCGCCGCCGTTCCGGCCGGTGTCCCCGAGGGGGCCGGGGTCCCCGGGCGCGACGCCCCCGGAGGCGACCGCGTCGCCGATCGTGCCTGCCGCGGTGGCGTCTGGCGAGGTCTCGGCGGGTGGCGCCGGATGGGCGTCCGGGTGGACGGGGAAGCGGCGGGGGGCCAGGACCAGGACGCTGAGGAAGGCCAGGGCGGCGGCGGCCGCGGCGCCGAGGTAGACGTGTTCGACGGTGGTGTCGACGGCGCGTCGGAGGTAGTCGACGGTGCCGGTGGCGAGCGTGCCGGCGTGTTGCAGGGCGCGGGAGACGCCGTCGAGGTCGTGCGGGAGGCCGGCGCGGATGGCCGCCGGGGCGTGGGTGAGGCGGTCGCTGAGGGTCGCGTTGGCGACGGCGCCGAAGAGGGCCGCGCCGAGGGACTGGCCGACCTGGCGGCAGAAGAGGATCGAGGCGGTGGCGGTGCCGCGTTCGGCGTAGCCCACGGACGACTGGACGCCGATGATCAGCGGGAGTTGGAAGAGGCCGAGCGTGGCCCCCAGGGCGAGCATGACCAGGGCGGGCTGCCAGGCGGCGCCGGGATAGGGGAGCAGGGGGAAGACGAGCAGGACGAGGGCCGCGCCGCCGATGCCGAGGAGGGCGCAGTTGCGGATGCCGACGCGGTTGTAGACGCGGCTGCTGAAGGCGGCGGATATCGGCCAGCTCAGGGTCATCACGGACAGCACGAAGCCGGCGGCGATCGGGCCGAGGCCGAGGACGGCCTGGGCGTAGGTGGGCAGGAAGACCGTCGGGGCGACCATCAGCAGGCCCAGGGCGCCCAGCGCGAGGTTGACGGCGGAGATGGTGCGGCGGCGCCAGACCCAGCCGGGGATGACCGGTTCGGCGGCGCGGCGTTCGATCAGGACGGTGGCGAGGGTGGCCAGGGCGCTGCCCGCGAACAGCAGGAGGGACGGGAGGGAGAGCCACGGCCAGGCGGTGCCGCCTTGGACGAGGGCGGTGAGCAGCAGGCCGCCGGCGGCGAAGACGGCGAGCGCGCCGGGCCAGTCGACGCGGGTGCGGGCGCCGGCGGCCGGCCGGTCGCGGTGGGCGTCGTGGAAGTGGCGGACGATCAGCCAGAGGGCGAGCGCCCCGACCGGCAGGTTGATCAGGAAGATCCAGCGCCAGTCGCCGTAGGTGGTGAGCAGCCCGCCCAGTGCGGGGCCGGCGACCGCCGAGGTGGCCCAGACGCTGGAGAGCTTGGCCTGGATCTTGGGGCGTTCCTTCATCGGGTAGAGGTCGGCGGCGATGGTCTGGACGGTGCCTTGGAGGGCGCCGCCGCCCAGCCCCTGGAGGACGCGGAAGGCGATCAGCGAGCCCATGTTCCAGGCGCCGGCGCAGGCCAGGGAGCCGATGAGGAACAGCACGATGCCGGTGAGCAGGATCGGCTTGCGGCCGTAGGTGTCGGAGAGCTTGCCGTAGACGGGGAGGGTGACGGTGACGGCGAGCAGGTAGCCGGAGAAGAGCCAGGAGAAGACGGCGAAGCCGCCGAGGTCGCCGACGATCTGGGGGACGGCGGTGGCGATGATCGTCGAGTCGAGGGCGGCCAGGGCCATGCCGAGCATCAGGGCGGCGACGACCGGGCCGCGGCGGGCGGCGGCCGGGCCGTCGGGTGGCTGGTTCCCGGTGCCGTTGCGGCCCGTGCCGTGACTGTCCTCGGTGGTGCGGCTCACCGTGGCCCCCTCCTGCCCTGCTGCGACGTGGCCGACCCGGGGTGCGCCCCGCTCCGCGCGGCCGGTACCGGGATGGCCGGTGTCCGTGCGGTGGGCATACGTGTAGTCGGCACGATTCCGCTGGACACCCTTGCACGCGCGGTGGCCGGGCGGAATGGGGTTTCTCGCAGCGTGGACGGCGGTGCCGGCCGTCGGGGCGGCCGGTTGTCGGCGGTCCGGCGTAAGGTGGTCAGCCCTGGTCCGTGTGCGCCCGCCGGCGCCGTCGAGGGGTGGCGGACCGGTCGCGTTGTTCGCCTCGCTGGGACGGAACCTTTTCATGAGCCTGAGTGGTCTGCTCGACGCCGTCGTACGGGACCCGGCGCTCGCCGAAGCGGTCAAGGCCGCGGCCGACGGGCACCGGCCGCACGTCGACCTGGTCGGGCCGCCGGCCGCCCGCCCGTTCGCGGTGGCGGCGCTGGCGCGGCGCACCGGCCGCCCGGTGCTGGCGGTGACCGCCACCGGCCGGGAGGCCGAGGACCTGGCCGCCGCGCTGCGCTCGCTGATGCCGGCCGGCGAGGAGAACTCCGTCGTGGAGTTCCCGTCCTGGGAGACGCTGCCGCACGAGCGGCTCTCGCCGCGGTCGGACACCGTCGGCCGGCGCCTGGCGGTGCTCCGCCGGCTGGCCCACCCGAGCGCCGACGACCCGACGGCGGGCCCGGTGTCGGTGGTGGTCGCGCCGATCCGCTCGGTGCTCCAGCCGCAGGTCAAGGGGTTGGGCGAACTGGTCCCGGTGAGTCTGCGGACGGGGCGGACGGCCGATCTCGAAGAGGTCGTCGACGGTCTGGCGGCAGCCGCGTACGCCCGCGTCGAACTCGTCGAGAAGCGCGGCGAGTTCGCGGTCCGCGGCGGCATCCTGGACGTCTTCCCGCCGACCGAGGAACACCCGCTGCGGGTGGAGTTCTGGGGCGACGACGTCGAGGAGATCCGGTACTTCAAGGTCGCCGACCAGCGGTCCCTGGAGGTGGCCGAGCACGGGCTGTGGGCGCCGCCGTGCCGCGAGCTGCTGCTGACCGACGAGGTGCGGGCGCGGGCGGCGGAGCTCGCCGAGCACCACCCGGAGCTGGGCGAACTGCTGGGGAAGATCGCCGAGGGGATCGCCGTCGAGGGCATGGAGTCGCTGGCCCCGGTGCTGGTCGACGACATGGAGCTGCTGCTGGACGTGTTGCCGAAGGGCAGCATGGCGGTGGTCTGCGACCCGGAGCGGGTGCGGACCCGGGCGGCCGACCTGGTGGCGACGAGCCAGGAGTTCCTCCAGGCGTCCTGGGCGGCCAGCGCCGGGGGCGGCGCGGCCCCGATCGACGTGGGCGCGGCGTCCCTGTGGGGCCTCGCGGACGTCCGCGACCGGGCCCGTGAACTGGGCATGATGTGGTGGTCGGTGTCGCCGTTCGCGGCCGACGAGGCCGAGGCCGACGGGGACACCCTCAAGCTGGGGATGCACGCCCCCGAGACGTACCGCGGCGACACCCAGCGGGCGCTGGCCGACACCAAGGAGTGGCTGGCGGACGGCTGGCGCACGGTGTTCGTCACCGAGGGCCACGGCCCGGCGGCCCGCACGGTCGAGGTGCTGGGCGGCGAGGGCATCGCCGCGCGCCTGGAGGCCGACCTCGGCGAGATCGCGCCGTCCGTGGTGCACGTGGCGTGCGGCTCGATCGACAACGGCTTCGTCGACCCCGGCCTGAAGGTCGCGGTGCTCACGGAGACGGACCTGTCCGGGCAGAAGGCCGCCGGCAAGGACGCCGCCCGGATGCCGGCCCGCCGCCGCAAGCAGATCGACCCGCTCACCCTCCAGGCCGGTGACTTCATCGTCCACGAGCAGCACGGTGTGGGCCGGTACATCGAGATGGTGCAGCGCACCGTCCAGGGCGCCACCCGCGAGTACCTCCTCGTGGAGTACGCGCCGGCCAAGCGCGGCCAGCCCGGGGACCGGCTGTACATCCCCACCGACCAGTTGGAGCAGGTCACCAAGTACGTGGGGGGCGAGGCGCCGACGCTGCACCGGCTCGGCGGCGCGGACTGGACGAAGACCAAGGCGCGCGCCAAGAAGGCCGTCAAGGAGATCGCCGCCGACCTGATCAAGCTGTACTCCGCCCGGATGGCGGCCCCCGGCCACGCCTTCGGCACGGACACGCCCTGGCAGCGCGAGCTGGAGGACGCCTTCCCGTACGCGGAGACGCCCGACCAGCTCACCACCATCGCCGAGGTCAAGGAGGACATGGAGAAGTCGGTCCCGATGGACCGGCTGATCTGCGGCGACGTCGGCTACGGCAAGACCGAGATCGCGGTCCGGGCCGCCTTCAAGGCCGTCCAGGACGGCAAGCAGGTGGCGGTGCTGGTGCCCACCACGCTCCTCGTGCAGCAGCACTTCGGCACCTTCACCGAGCGCTACGGCCAGTTCCCGGTCAACGTCCGGGCGCTGTCGAGGTTCCAGACGGACACCGAGGCCAAGGCGGTCCTGGAGGGGCTGCGGGAGGGCGCGGTGGACATCGTCATCGGCACCCACCGCCTGTTCTCGTCCGAGACCAAGTTCAAGGACCTGGGCCTGGTCATCGTCGACGAGGAGCAGCGCTTCGGCGTCGAGCACAAGGAGCAGCTGAAGAAGCTCCGGGCCAACGTCGACGTCCTGACGATGTCCGCGACGCCGATCCCGCGGACCCTCGAAATGGCGGTCACCGGCATCCGGGAGATGTCGACGATCACCACGCCGCCCGAGGAGCGGCACCCGGTCCTGACCTTCGTCGGCCCCTACGAGCAGAAGCAGATCGGCGCCGCGATCCGCCGCGAACTGCTCCGCGAGGGCCAGGTCTTCTACATCCACAACCGCGTCGAGTCCATCGACCGGGCGGCGGCCCGACTGCGGGAGATCGTGCCCGAGGCCCGCATCCAGACCGCCCACGGTCAGATGGGGGAGTCGCAGCTGGAGCAGGTCGTCGTCGACTTCTGGGAGAAGAAGTTCGACGTCCTGGTCTCCACCACGATCGTGGAGTCCGGCATCGACATCTCCAACGCCAACACCCTGATCGTCGAGCGCGGCGACAACTTCGGCCTCAGCCAGCTGCACCAGCTGCGCGGCCGGGTCGGTCGTGGTCGGGAGCGCGGCTACGCCTACTTCCTCTACCCGCCGGAGAAGCCGCTCACCGAGACCGCGCACGAGCGGTTGGCGACCATCGCCCAGCACACCGAGATGGGCGCCGGCATGTACGTCGCCATGAAGGACCTGGAGATCCGCGGCGCGGGCAACCTCCTCGGCGGCGAGCAGTCGGGTCACATCGCGGGCGTCGGCTTCGACCTGTACGTCCGGATGGTCGGCGAGGCCGTCGCCGACTACCGCGCGTCCCTGGAGGGCGGCGAGGAGGAGCCCCCGCTGGAGGTCAAGATCGAGCTCCCGGTGGACGCGCACGTGCCGCACGACTACGCGCCGGGCGAGCAGTTGCGGCTCCAGGCGTACCGGGCGATCGCCTCGGCCACCACCGAGGAGGACGTCACGGCGGTCCGCGAGGAACTCACCGACCGCTACGGCAAGCTGCCCGAGCCGGTGGAGAACCTCCTCCTCGTCGCCGGCCTGCGGATGCTGGCCCGCGCCTGCGGCGTCAGTGACATCACCCTCCAGGGCTCCAACATCCGCTTCGGCCCGGTGGAGCTGCGGGAGTCCCAGGAGCTGCGCCTCAAGCGGCTGCACCCGCGGACGGTCCTCAAGCCGGCCACCCGGCAGATCCTGGTGCCGCGCCCGACGACCGGCCGGATCGGCGGCAAGCCGGTGGTGGGACGGGAACTGCTGGCGTGGGTCGGCGAGTTCCTCACGACGATCTTGGGCTGATCCGCGGTTCGGCCTTCTCGCCGTGGTGGGTTTCGCCTTCGGCGGGGGGTGTGTTCGGGTGGGGGCGTCGGTTCGTTGTGGTGGCGGGGTCGGGCCGGAGGGGGCGTCATGCAGGACTGCTGCGCTTTACGTCCTGCACAACGCCCCCTCCGGCCCGACCCCTTCCCGCCGTGGAGCGCCCCCACCCGGTGAGGGGGAGAGGACAGACAAGCCCCGTCGTGGTGGCCCCCCGACCAGAAGCGCGGGTCGCGCGGGGCGGCCGTGAGCAGCCAGGGCCTTTCCCCCTCCTCACCCCAGGGGTGGGGAACCGTATGGACGGCGCGAGGGTGTGGGGCCTTGGGGGTGGGTGTGCGGACGTAAAGCGCAGCAGTCCGCACACCCCCCCCCCCCCCCCCCCCCCCCCCCCCCCCCCCCCCCACCCCCGCCACCCACCGAAGCCCCACCCCTCAACCCCCCGCCGCCGAAGGCGAAACCCACCACGGCGGGAGAGCCGACGACACCGGCACGGCCCCCGCCGAAGGCGAGAACGACCACGGCGGGAGAGCCGACAACGTACGCAAGACCCCCGCCGAAGGCGGAACGCCACCACGGCGGGAGAGCCGACAACGTACGCGGGCCACCCGCCCGCACCCGCTACGCCCGCCGGCGGAGGACCACGACGTCCCCGGCGGCCCCCACCACGTCGTACGTGGTGTGCGGATGCCGTGCCTGCGCGTCGGCCAGGACCTGTGGGGGCGTTCCCCCGTCGTGGAGTTGGGCCGCGACGTAGTCCGGCATCAGTCCGCGGGTGTCGCCGGTCCAGTAGACGCGGGTGCGTCCGGTGAGGTGGCTGAGCGGGCGGACGTCGGACTCGACGCTCGCGCCGTCGGGTATCCGGTCGAGGAGCCGTTCCGCCGCGGTCGCCGACGGGGGCGTGCGGTAGGTGTCGGCCTCGGTCAGCCGTGCCAGCGGCAGCGTGGTGGTGAGCGCGAGGGCGGCGGCCAGGACGGCGGCGGGCAGGTGGTGGGCGTACGAGCGCAGCCAGGGCCGGCGGGAGGCGAGGGCCCGGGGGAGGACGTCGACGAGGGCGAGGAAGACGACGGGCATCAGGACGGCGCTGTAGTGCCAGTCGGTGCCCCAGTAGTGCGGTTCGTGGGAGAGGAAGCGCCAGCCGAGGGTCGGTGCGGCCACCAGCAGCAGTGGGGAGCGCAGGGCGAGCAGTCCGGTGGTGGGCAGCAGGGTCCACAGCAGGGTGCGCAGGGCGACGTCGAGGGGTATGGCGGGGCCGGCGTTGCCGTTGCCGCTGAGTTTGGTCCAGTAGTCGTACGAGCCGGAGCCGTTGAAGGCGGGTATCAGGAGGCCGAGGGTGACGGCGGTGGCGGTGATGCCGAGGGCGACCAGGGCGAGCGGCAGTGGTCCGGGGCGGCGGGAGCGGATCAGGCAGAGCGCTCCGATGGCGGCGGCGGTGACGCCCAGGTCCTCCTTGACCAGGACGAGGGGTGCGGCCCAGCACACCGCGGTGTTCCAGCGGCCGCGCAGTGCCGCTTCGAGGGCGAAGGCGATCAGCGGGACCGCGAAGGCTATTTCGTGGAAGTCGAAGTCGACGGCCCGTTGGATGCCCCAGGACAGGCCGTAGGCGAGGCCGATGGCCAGCCCGCGCCGGCGGCCCAGGTGGTGGGCGGCGGCGCGGGTGACGGGTATCGCGGAGAGCGCGAACAGGGCGGCCTGCGCGGTGAGCAGGGTCAGGGGTGAGGGCAGCAGCCGGTAGAAGGGGGCGAGCAGCACCAGGATGGGGCTGAAGTGGTCGCCGAGGATGTTGGTGCCGGGGCCCTTGAGGTCGACGACGGGTGCCTGGAGGTGGGCGTAGCCGCGGATCGCCTGCTCGAAGATGCCGAGGTCCCAGGAGATCGTGGACAGGGTGCGGTAGCGCCAGAACGAGAGCACGGCGAACGCGAGGAAGAAGAACCCGGCGGTCCAGTACGGGTCGAGGCGCGGGGCGCGGAGCGCGGCGAACCGGGATGCCGGGTCGGGGGCGGACGGCGGACCGGACGCGGTGGCGGTGCCGGGGGAGGGCCCGGAGCGGTCGTCCGCCGTGGTTGCTGCGGCCGTGTCCATGGGCGTCCTCACTCTCGATTTCCGAAAAGATATCCGAACCCGGGGGGTGGGCCGGTCCGGCGTTCGCCGGCCGGTCCGCTCCCTTGTTCACCTGTCCCGCAACCCTGTTGACACGCTCCTCGGATTGGACGCCCCACGTGATACCGACCGTCACTTCCGCCCGCCGCCCGGCCCCACGCCTCGTCAGCGCCGCCGCCCTGGCCGCGCTGTTGACCGTCGCCGGCTGCTCCGGCCACGGTGCCGGGGGAGGCGGTGGTGCGCACTCGGGGGCGGACCCGTCCGCTTCCGCGGGCGGCGACGGGCGGTCGGGGGCGGCGGGCAGTGCGCTGCGCACGCTGGACTCGTTGGCCGTCAAGCGCTCCGGGACGAAGGACGGTTACGCCCGGGACCGGTTCGGTTCGGCCTGGGCGGACACCGACGGCAACGGCTGCGGCACCCGCGACGACATCCTCAAGCGGGACCTGCGCGACACCGCGTTCCGGGACGCGAAGCAGTGCGTGGTGGTGTCCGGGACGCTGCCGAAGGACCCGTACACGGGGAAGTCGCTGCGCTATCAGCGGGGGCGCAGCACCGTCGACATCGACCACGTGGTGGCGCTGTCGGACGCCTGGCAGACGGGCGCGCGGCAGTGGGCGGGCCGCAAGCGGGTGGCGCTGGCGAACGATCCGCTGAACCTGATCGCGGTGGAGGCGTCGGCCAACCGCAGCAAGAGCGACGGGGACGCGGGGGACTGGCTGCCCTCGTACGCGGGTTACCGCTGTACCTACGTCGCGCGGCAGGTGGCGGTGAAGAAGAAGTACGGGCTGTGGGTGACCCGGGCCGAGAAGGACGCGATGGCGAGGGTGCTCAACTCCTGCCCGCGGCAGGCGCTGCCGAGCGGGGGGACGCCGACGGAGGCGCCGGCGCGCTTCACGGCGAAGTAGCCGCCGGAGGGCGGGGAGACGGAACGGACGGCCCCCGGGCCCGGAGTCGCGCGCCGCGCGGTCCGGGCCCGGGGGCCGTCGGTCGTCCTGCTCCGCGTCCGTCCGGTGGGATCGCCGGACGGGCCGCTTCGGTCAGCTGGTCGGCAGCTTCCAGTGGACGCCCTGCATGTCGATGTCCGGGGCGACCTCGACGTCGAGTTCCTTGGCGGTGGGCGGCGCGTCGAAGGCGACGTCCACGGTGGCGGTGGCGCCCGGGGCGATCGAACCGTCGAAGCCGATGCCGATCTTGCCGTCGATGATCTGCTCCGCCTTGCGGCCGTCGGCGCCGGTCTTCGCCTTGATCTGGGTCAGGGCCGGGTCGAAGACGGCCTTGCCGCTGTTCTTGATCTGGACGGTGACCTTGTACGCCTTGTTGCCGGCGGTGTGGCCGGAGACGATCTCGCCGACCGTGTATGGGGAGAGCTTGGCGACGCTCACCTCAAGGCCCTTGTCCGGGTAGGTGGCCGCGTCGCCCGGCCCGTAGGGCTTGTCGCCCTTGCTGCCGTCCTTGGGCTGCGCCTGTGCGCCGTTGACCTGCTTGTTGATCTCGTCGACGGCCTTGTTCACGGCGAACACGGTGACGATGATCCCGACGATCGCCAGGATCATCGCGAGGGCGCCGAGGATCGTGCCGGTGAGCGCCACGCCCTTGTTGGTGGCCTGGCCCTTCTTGACCCGGCTCAGGCCGACGAAGCCGAAGATCAGCGACAGCAGTCCGAGCGGCCCGGCCAGCCAGAACAGGATCATCGGGATGCCGCTGAGGGCGCCGATGATGCCGAGGATCAGGGCGGTGACGCCGAGGCCGTTGCGGGCCGCCTGGTGACCGGGGGTCGGCATGCCGGGCGCCCCCTCCGGGACGGGCTGGTACTGCATCTGCTGGGACATGCGAAGGGGCCCCTTCCGGGCGCTGGACTGCGTTCTGTCGAATCGGTGGGTCAATAACAACAGAGGCTGTGAATCGAGTCAACACGAATTCACGAAACACGATCGTTCACGGCGTGAAGGGGTTCGTTCGTAGTGCATGGGTATGCTCGTCGACACAGGGGGCACGCAGAAGTCACGGGGTCATCGGGACGGGAGCCACACAGGTGCCGGAGCAGGCGACGGACGACAGCGCGGACCGCGGCGCCACGGACACCCGCGCGCGGAGCGGGACGGACGGCCGCCCGACCGAGGTGACCGCCGCCGGCATCGCCCGGCTCGCCGGCGTCGGCCGGGCCGCGGTCAGCAACTGGCGCCGCCGCCACGCCGACTTCCCCAAGCCCGTCGGCGGCACCGAGACCAGCCCCGCCTTCGCCCTCCACGACGTCGAGCAGTGGCTCCGCGACCAGGGCAAGATCGCCGAGGTCCCGGCCCGCGAACGGGTCTGGCAGCAACTCGTCGGCCACCCCGCCGGCGCCGCCGCCGCGCTCCGCCAGGTCGGCGCCGTCCTCCTGCTCGTCCACGAACGCCCCGCCGCCTGGCGGCAGCTCCGCGGCGCCGCCGACGACACCGAACTCACCGGCGTGCTGCCCGCGCTGCTGGAGTCCGTGCTGGCCGCCCGGCTCGGCCCCGAGCACCCGGTGCGCGGCCTGACCCGCGCGGCCCTCGCCCGCTCCGCCGAACTCGTCCGCGCCGCCGGCGACCTCGCCACCACCGACGGGCCCGCCGCGGCCTACGCCTTCCTGCTCGGCCGCCACCTGGACGCCAACCCCCGCCAGTACACCCTGACCCCGCCCGGGCCGGCCGCCCTGATGGCCGAACTCGCGCGCGGCGACGGCCCGTCGACCACCGTCCTGGACCCGGCCTGCGGCGTCGGCGGGCTCCTGGCCGCCGCCCGCGAGCACGCCACCGGGGGCACCGCCGGGGTTGCCGCGGCGGACACCGGCGGGGCCCCGGACGCCGCGCCGCCCGCCCTCCACGGGCAGGAGGCCGACCCCGACCTCGCCGCCCTCACCGCGCTCCGGCTCGCCCTGGAGGCACCCGGCGCCGCGATCCGCATCCGGGCCGCCGACACCCTGCGCGCCGACGCCTTCCCGCAGCTCGCCGCCGACGCCGTCCTGCTCCACCCGCCGTTCAACGAACGCAACTGGGGCCACGACGAACTCGCCTACGACCCGCGCTGGGAGTACGGCTTCCCGGCCCGCACCGAATCCGAACTCGCCTGGGTCCAGCACGCCCTGGCCCGCCTGCGCCCCGGCGGCACCGCCGTCCTCCTCATGCCGCCGGCCGCCGCCTCCCGCCGCTCCGGCCGCCGCATCCGCGCCGACCTGCTGCGCCGCGGCGCCCTGCGCGCCGTGATCGCGCTGCCCGCCGGCGCCGCCCCGCCCAACAACGTCCCGCTGCACCTGTGGGTGCTGCGCAAGCCCGGCGGCCCCACCCCGCCCGTTCCGCACCTGCTCGTCGTCGACACCGCGGCGGCCGCCGCGAAGCCCGAGCCGGGCGCCGCCCCCGCCGGCGGCCGCGACAAGCTCGACTGGCAGACCGTGCGGGCCACCGCCCTGGACGCCTGGCGGGACTTCGACCGCGACGGCGGCATCGAGGAAGTGCCCGGCGTGCGGCGCTCCCTGGCCGCCATCGACCTGCTCGGCGACGACGTCGACCTCGCCCCCGCCCGGCACCTCCCGCCGCCCGCCGCGGCCGGCGGCCCCGCCGAACTCGCCCGGGTCCACGACCGCCTCACCGCGACCCTGGCCCGCACCACCGCACTCACCCCGCACCCCGCCCCGGACGCCACCGCCGCCGAACCGGCCGCCGCCCGCTGGCCGCTGACCACCGTCGGCGAACTCGCCCGCTCCGGTGCCCTGGTCCTGCGCGCCGGCGGCCCCGGCACCGCCGGGCCCGAAGGCGGTCCCGCGGTCCTCACCGACCACGACGTGATCGGCGGCCTCGCCCCGTCCGGCGCCCTCCCCGAGACCCCCACCGGCACGCCCCCCGAGGAGCCGGTCCTCGTCCAGGAGGGCGACGTCGTCGTCCCGGTCCTCGGCGGCGGCACCACCGCCCGGGTCGTCGACGAGGCCACCGCCGGCGCCGCCCTGGGCCGCAACCTCACCCTGCTCCGCCCCGACGCCGCGGCCCTCGACCCGTGGTTCCTGGCCGGCTTCCTGCGCGGCACCGCCAACAACCGCCAGGCCAGCAGCTACGCCTCCACCGCCACCCGCCTCGACGTCCGCCGCCTGCAACTGCCCCGGCTCCCGCTCGCCGAACAGCGCCGCTACGGCAGTCGCTTCGCCGACCTGGCCGCCTTCGAAACGGCCCTGCGGCTGGCCTCCCGGCTCGGCGAGCAACTGGTCCAGGGGCTGCACGACGGGCTGACGGACGGGTCGGTCGCGCCCGACTGAACCGGCCCGGCGCGGGGCCGGCGGATTGCCCGGGGCAATCCGTACAACCCTGCACACGCGATCGGCGTCGTATATACGCTCGCAAGGCACGTGCGCGCCCGGTGGACCCGTCGGCGGCGCGCGACCGCCGGCGGGCGCACCACCCCGTTCGAGCGGAGTCGATGGGGGAGACCCGGCCCCCGGCCACGAACGATTCCTCAGGAGCAGTGATGCACGGCCCAGTCCCGGCCCCGCCGCCGCACCGTCCCCCGGCGCGCGGAACGGTCCTCGCACTGCGGGTGCTCTTCGTGGCCGCCACGGTGCTCAGCCTGGGCTTCCTGGGCTGGGCCGCGATGCTGCGGGCCGCGATCGTGCAGCGCCGGCCACTGGGCTGGTGGCTCTTCGCCGGCCAGTTGGCGCTGTTCATCGGCACCAGCGTGCTGATCGTCAGCTTCCCGGAGACCGACTGGCGCACCAACCTGGGCGTGGCCCTCCTGCTGCTCCAGATCGCCGGGGTCGTCGCCTACTACCTCGTCGTCGACCTCCGCGTCGCGCGCCTCCAGCCCGCCGGGACGGTCCCGCCGGCCTACCCCGCCGGCCCCTTCCCGCACCCCTACGCGCCGCCGGGCGGCGGCTTCCCCCCGCACGCCCCGCGGTACGCCCAGGAGACCCGGCCGTACGCCGCCGCGCCCCCGGGACCGGCCCCAGCCCCGGTCAACCCGTACGCCACCACCGCCACCGGGCTCCCCCCGCAGCAGCAGCAGCAGCCGCCCGCCCACCCGGTGCCGGCCCCGCAGGGCCCCGCGCACCGCCCGCAGCCCCAGCGCATCGACCAGGTCCGCGCCGAACTCGACGAACTCAGCGACTACCTCCGCAAGGAGGGCGGCCGGTGAACGGGCGGGTCATCGCCGACCGCTACGAACTCTCCGGCCTGCTCGGCCAGGGCGGCATGGGCCAGGTCTGGATCGGCTACGACCGCCGCCTGGACCGTCGGGTCGGCGTCAAGCTGCTCCGCCCCGACCGGGTCGCCGGCACCCTCGACGGCGAGGAGATGCGCCGCCGCTTCGTCCGCGAGTGCCGGGTCACCGCGCAGGTCGACCACCCCGGACTCGTCACCGTCCACGACGCCGGCAGCGACGGCGAGGACCTCTACCTCGTCATGCAGTACGTCGACGGCGCCGACCTCTCCGACCACCTCGCCGAGCACGACCCCTACCCCTGGCCCTGGGCGGTCTCGGTCGCCGCCCAACTGTGCGCCGTGCTGGCCGCGGTGCACGCGGTGCCGATCGTCCACCGGGACCTCAAGCCCCGCAACGTCATGATCCGGCCGGACGGTTCGGTCGTCGTCCTCGACCTGGGCATCGCTTCAGCACTGGACACCGACACCACCCGCCTCACCCACACCGGTTCGCCCATCGGCAGCCCCGCCTACATGGCGCCCGAACAGGCCATGGGCGGCGCCGTCGGCCCGTACACCGACCTCTACGCGCTCGGGGTGCTGCTGCACGAACTCCTCAGCGGCGAGGTCCCGTTCGCCGGCTCCACGGCCCTGGGCGTGCTGCACCGCCACCTCCACGAGGAGCCGGTCCCGGTCCGCCGGCTCCGCCCCGACGTGCCCGAGGAGCTCGAAGCGCTCGTCCTGCACCTGCTGCGCAAGGACCCCCAGGCCCGCCCCGCCGACGCCCAGGAGGTCTACGCGGCCCTCGCCCCCCTCCTGCCCACGTCCTCCTCCGGCCCGCGCGCCCCGCTGTCCCCCATGGACCCCACCCGCCCCTTCTGCCAGCCGCACGCCCCCTGGCCGACCCGTTCGGCCGCCCCGGCGCCCGCGCCGACCCCGACGGTGCTGGCCACCCCGCGCATCCCCGAGGCGCCCGCCCGGGCCGTCCCCGACCCCCGCGCCTCCCTCGCCGGCGACGCCCCGTGGAGCGCACTGGGCCCCACCCCCGCCCCCGCCCGGCCCGCGGTCGCGGCCGCGCCCGGTGCCGGCGCCACCGACGTCCGCGCCGCGGCCCCCGCCGGCCCGGACGTCGCCGCCGCCGTCGACGAGGTCAAGCACCTCCTGGACCAGGGCCGGATCACCCGCGCCGTGGACATCCTCGGCGGCATCCTGCCGGCCGCCGCCGAACGCCACGGCCCGCACTCCCCGGTCGTGCGCACCCTCCGCAAGCAGTACGCGGCCACCCTCATGGACGACGGCCAGTACCGCCGCGCCCTGCCCGAACTCCGCCTCCTGGCCGAGGAGTACGCCAAGGAGTCCGGCGCCGGCGCCACCCGCCAGGCCCTCCAGTTCCACTACGACGCCGCCCAGTGCCTCGAACAACTCGGCGAGGTCGCCCGGGCCCTGGAGGAGTACCGGTCCCTCCTGCCGTACTTCGAGCACTACGCCGACGACCCCGTCCGCCCGCTCGAAATCCGCCGCTCCATCGGGCACCTGCTGCTGGCCCAGGGCGAACAGGGCGCCGCCAAGGAGACCCTCTCCCGCCTCCTCTACGACGCCGAGCGCCTGCACGGACCGCACCACCCCTTCCCCACGGAGATCCGCCGGACGCTGTACTGGCTGGGGCAGATGCAGGGGTGACGCCGCGCGCGCCCGGGCACGGCGGCGGGCCGCGGTGGGCCACCCGGGCGGGCCGCCCGGCGTCGACCGGAACCGACCCCGCCGCAGCTCGTTGGCCGAAGCAGTGGCCTGGGCCACGCCGACTCCCTAGCATCGATCATTCAAGGTCGTCACTAGGTCGCAAGTAGGTCGTCACTCCGTAAGAGGTCGTCACTCCGTCGCACGATCCGATCTGCCGGGAGGCCACGTGCTCCGTCGTAGGACAGCGCTCTCCGTTACCGCCGCCGCCGCTCTGCTGGCCGCGACCCCGTTGCTCACCGCCTGCGGCACCGACGCCCACCCCGGCGCCGCCGCCGTCGTGGACGGCAAGCGGATCACCGTCGCTCAGCTCCAGTCCCGGGTCAAGGACGTCCGCACCGCCCAGGCCACGTCCCCCCAGGGCAAGCAGCTGATCGCCAACACCGGGCGGCTCAGCCTCGCCACCCTCAACAGCATGATCTTCGACCGGGTGTTGGACCGGGCCGCCGCGGACGCCGGGGTGCACGTCACCCGCGCCGACGTGCAGAAGGCCCGGGCGGCGGCCGAGGAACGGGCCGGCGGCGCCGCCCGCCTCAAGACGATGTGGCTCCAGCAGAGCATCGCCCCCGACGAGATCGACACGGTCGTCCGCAACCAGCTCCTCCTGGACGGCCTCTCCAAGCACCTGCACGCGGACCGCGCCCGCCCCGACGGGCAGCAGAAGCTCGTCCAGGCGCTGTCGAAGACCTCCCGGGACCTGCGGGTCGACGTCAATCCGCGGTTCGGCAAGTGGGACGACCAGGAAGTGATCCTCGGCCAGACCAAGGAGCCGTGGATCGTGCCGGCCACCGCCCACCCGCAGCAGGCGTAGCCGCCGGGCCGCGGCGGGAGCGGGGCCGGGCGCGGGCGGCCGGGGCGCTGTCAGCGGCGTGCGTTACGTTCGTTTACGTGAACGCTGACGCCACTCCCGCCGCCGGTCCCGGCGCCGCGCCCCACCCCGAGGGCCCCGGCACCGGCCGCCTGGTCCTGCTCACGACCAGCCACCGGGTCGCCCCCGGCCTGCTGTCCTGGCCCGCCTGGCAGGTCCTGCGGGCCGCCGACCGCGTCCTGTGCGCCGACCCCGACCACCCCCAGCTGCCGTACCTCCGCGAGGCCGGCGTCGTGGTCGAGACCGCCGCCCCCACCGCCCGCGAGCTGGTCGACGACGTCGTCCCCGGCGACCGCACCGCCGTCGTCCTGACCTCCGCCGACGGCGAGAGCGCCCTCACCGACGGCCTGGCCCGCCTCGCCGGCTCCGGCCGCGAGACGATGCCCGACCTGGAGCTGCTGCCCGGCTCCTACGACCTCCCCGGCGCCCGCCTGCTCGACCTCGTCCAGGTCATGGACCAGATCCGCGCCGAGTGCCCCTGGAGCGGCATCCGCACCCACCGCGACCTCGCCAAGTACGCCATCGAGGAGGCGTACGAGCTGGTCGAGGCCATTGAGGAGGGCGACCGCGAGGCGCTGCGCGAGGAGCTCGGCGACGTCCTCCTCCAGGTCGTCTTCCACGCCCGGATCGCCCACGACGACCCCGACGAGCCGTTCTCCGTCGACGACGTGGCCGGCACCCTCATCGAGAAGCTGCTCCACCGCCACCCGCACGTCTTCGGCGACGAGTCCGCCGAGACCCCCGAGGACGTCAAGGCCCACTGGCTGCGCACCAAGGCCGAGGAGAAGCAGCGCGCGTCGATCACGGAGGGCGTCCCGCTGGCCCAGCCCGGCCTCGCCCTCGCCGCCAAGCTCGCCTCCCGCGTCCGCACGGCCGGCCTGGACGTCCCCCTGCCGTCCGGTTCCGGGATCGGTTACGAACTCCTCGCCCTGGCCGTCCGCGCCGAGTCGGAGGGCGTCGACCCGGAAGCCGCCCTGCGGGCCGCCGCCCGCGCCTACCGCGACGCGGTGGTGGCGGTCGAGGGGGGCGGCGCTTAGTACCGTTGGGGGAACGGGAGTTGAGGGGGAGGGGTGCGGGTGGACGAGGAGTTGATGGCGCGGGCGGCGATGCACTTGGCGCGAACAACGACGGGGGCGGCCGGGGCGAGGTGGGGCAAGTTCCGGCATCGCATGGCGTCGGATTTCGATCCGCCGCAGGACCTCATTTCGGCCCGGCATTGGTGGGAGGACCGGTTGCGCGAACTCCTGGAGCGCGATCCGGATGCCGGCGAGGAAGTTCGGCGTCTCGTGGACGGCGTGCCCCCGGTCGCGGTCGCTGGCCGCGCCACCGCTGCGCACAACACCGTTTCCGGCAGGGCTCACGGCCCCGTCGTTCAGGCGGGGGCCATTGGCGCGGTCACCTTCCAGACTCCCGGTTTCTCCGGGACCGTTCCTGACCCGCAGAGCTGGCCCACGGCCGGGGACGTCGACTCGATCGCCTTCGGTGTGCGTCCCACCCATCGTGTTCCTGGGCACCCGCCTCTGCCTCCTTACGTTCTCCGTGACTGCGATCACGACCTCGATGCGGCGCTGGGACAGGCGCGGGAGCGTGGCGGGCTGGTGCTCCTTCTTGGCGAGCCGTTCACAGGCAAGACGCGCACGGCGTTGGCGGCGATGGCCAGGGGGCCAGCCGGTCGTCGTGTTTTCGCGCCGGCTGGTGGTACGGACCTGCGGGGGCTTCCCACACTGTTGAGCGCCCGGCCGGAGCGGTATGTCATCTGGCTCGACGACCTCGACGAGCACCTTGGTGACGGCGGACTGGAGCCGCGCCTGTTGGCCCAGTTGGTAGCCCTGAGGGTTGTCGTGGTGGCCACCATGCGGGAAGACTCCTACGACGCCTGCCGCGCCCGGCCCGGTGGCCGAGTCCTCGACGTTGCGCACCTCGTCGAGCTGGCGCGCGAGTGGAGCCCGGCGGAGCGGGAGCGGGTGGCGCAGGAGGCCGCACGTACCGGAGATCCGCGCCTGATAGGCGTCGTTTCCACCAGTGGCCCCGAGGGCGCCGCCGCCTTCCTCGCCTTGGGCCCCCTCTTGAGGGACGAGTGGTGGCGGGCTCGCCGCGCCGACCGCCACCCGCGCGGCCACGCCCTGGTTCGTGCTGCCCGCGACCTTGCACGCTGTGGCCTCACCGGCCCGCTCCCCCTGGACCTGCTCCGCAAGGTCCAGGAAGGGTACGCGGACGTAACCGGCATGGCACGGGAGTCCGTGGACGATGCGCTCGCCTGGGCGACCGAGCCAAGGCAAGGTCTGCTGCCGCTCCTCGCCCGTGGGATTGGAGACACCTGGCTGGCTGCGCCCTTTCATGTTGCGAAGGCGTCCCCGGTACTGGAACTGGCGGATGTCCCCGGCTCCGTGTGGCGCTGTGCCCTGGAAGCAGCCCGGACGGACGCGGCCTACGACTACGCCGAGATCGCGGCGAAAGCGCGGATCGCCTTCCAACATGCCGCCGACACCGGCGACACCGCCGCCCTGCACAACCTCGGTGTTCTCGCCGAGTCGTTGGACGAAGGGGAGGAGGCCGAGCGCTGGTTCCGGCGGGCGGTGGAGGCCGGCGAGCCGCGGTCGGCGGGGCGGTTGGGGCGGATGCTCGCCGGGCGGGGCGAGGGCAAGGAGGCCGAGCCCTTCCTTGAGGCAGCGGCCGAGGCGGGGGACGTGGAGGCAGCAACACACCTGGGGAAGCTGTTGCAGGAGCGGGCCAAGCGCTGGTTCACCGAGGGGCGGAAGGGGGGCAGCGCAGAGGCGGCACATCTCCTTGGAGATCTGCTGCTTGCTCGCGGCGACTTGGACGGCGCTTTCGGCAGTTACCTGAATGCCGCCGCAGCACGGTATGAGCCAGTCGCGAGGAGCATGGCTGTCGCACACCTGCTATACGGCGAACCCAAAGTCGCTGCGGTCTGGATGCGTCGAGCTGCCGACTCCGGCGATGGTGAAGCCGCTGAGTTCCTGGATGATGACTTTTCCGAGACACTGGAGCAAGCCGTGGGCTTCTTCCAAGACGATGCGCGTGAGGGTCGCGGCTTCGACGCAGCCAACCTCGGCGTGCTTCTCGAAAGGCACGACCGCCCCGACGAAGCCCGCCCCTGGTACCTCAAGGGCTACGAACAGGGCGACGCCTACGGGGCGTTCCGCCTCGCCGAACTCCACAAGAAGGACGGCGACGAGGCCGAGGCCCGGTCCTGGTACCGCAAGGCCGCCGCCATGGGCCACCCCGGGGCCAAGCGGGCGCTGGGGGAATCGGACGCGTAGCGCCGCGTGGGCGGCCCCGCCCGGCGAACGTACTGGTCCGCCGGACGGGGCCCTTCCCTCACCGCGCCGCGGTGGCGCGGCACCCTTCGGGGGAGCGTCCGCAACGCTCCCCGCGGGGCGGACCGGGCGGTGCCGTGCGTCGAGCCCGTCGGCTCAGACGGGACGCGTGCCGTCCCGCTCGGCGGTTGCCCGGTCGGGGGAGTCGTAGGCGGGCGCGGGCAACCGGGCGCCCCGGCTGACCGCGATCCGCCGCACGTTGCTGAGCGAGGCGGTCAAGTCGCTGGTCAGCAGGTGGATTTCGCCCGGCGTCCAGCACCGTTCGCGCAGGACGTCCCGGGCCTCCTCGATGAGTTCGGCCGCCGAATCGAGCTGTTCCGCCTCGACCCGGTCGGCCATGCGGGAGACGTATCCGGTCCCGTCGCCGCCGAGGAGATAGCAGGGCTTCCCCTCCATGCTGCTCCATGGCAGAAGTCGCCCGTCGTGCAGCAGCCGTCGCTTAGGCTCGGCCATGTCGTCAACCTCCTGGGGTTGGTGACCACGCCCTCGGGCCGGTGCACGCCGGTCGCGAGGGTCTCTGCGTTTCTTCACGCTGTGTGGTCGTTCCCTCACAGGATCGGGTCCGTTGTGGCTACGCTGCCAGTAGGTCGAGCCCGACAAGCCAGCTGTCAAGTAGGGGAGTTCAGCCCATGAAGAGGGAACAGCGGCCACGCACCCCCAAGAAGAAGTACGGGGAGGAGCTGAGGATCCGGCGCGTCGCGGCCAACATGACGCAGGAGGCGCTGAGCGAGCGCGTGGTGTGTTCGCCCACGTTGATCAGCCACTTCGAGGCGGGGAGGCGAATTCCGAAGCCGGATGATGCACAGCGGATCGACCAGGCGCTGGGAACGGACGGGTTCTTCGTTCGATGGCTGGAAGATCTGGAGCCGACGTATACCGAAAGCTTTGCGGCAGTGGCCGAACTGGAACAACAAGCGACGCTAATCAAGCAGTTCGCGCTATCGCTGGTTCCCGGCATGCTCCAGACCAGCGATTACGCGCGTGCCGTCTTCCGTGCCTGCCACCCGAACTACACCGACGAAGCGATTGACGAGTTCGTCGTCATCCGAACGAAACGCCGCCGCATCCTCGACGGGCCACAGCGCCCCGAGGTCTGGACGCTGCTCGACGAGACCGTCCTGCGACGCCATGTCGGCGGCTCGCAAGTCATGGCCAACCAGTTGGGAAGGATCGCTGATATGGCCGAAGCGGGGCGGCTGCGTCTCCACGTGGTGCCGTACGGCATCGGCGCTCATGCCCTCCAGCAGAGTCTGCTCACGCTCATGAGCTTCCCGGACTCAGCCCCGGTGGCCTACTCGGAAGGTGTCAGGACTGGGAACCTGATGGACGATCCTGCGATGGTGGGTGAGTGCCAGACGGCTTACGCTCTGGCCCTGAGCGACGCTTTGTCGCGGCAGGAATCCCTGGACCTCGTCAGGGCAGCAGCAGAGGAGTACGCACATGATCAGCGGTAAGGGTGCCGCCAACTCATCGACCCTCACTGGGTGGTACAAGTCCAGCTACAGCGGTGGGGGTACCCCGCAAGACGACTGCCTCGAAGTGGCCCGCGGCCACGCCACCATCCCCGTCCGTGACAGCAAGCGCCCCACCGGCCCTGTGCTGTCGTTCTCTTCCGCGAGTTGGGCGGCGTTCGTATCGGCCGTCAGGTGTGGCGAGTTCACTGGCTGAGGTCAAGATGGAGCCCACTGACCCTCGTTGAAGCTGTAGTGGAGGAGCACGCGCATGGTCAGCAGTGAAAGCACCGTCCAGGACTCGTCCACGCTCACCGGCTGGTACAAGTCCAGCTACAGCGGCGGCGGTCAAGGTAACTGCCTCGAAGTAGCCACCGGCCACGCCACCATCCCCGTCCGCGACAGCAAGCGCCCCACCGGCCCCGCGCTCGCCTTCTCCCCCGGGACTTGGTCGGCGTTCGTGGCGGCCGTCAGGCGTGGGGAGTTCGGCGCCTGAGGCGTTCCGCTGCCCATGTCGCCACCAGGGCCAGTGCCACCCCGGCCCCCAGCGCGCACACGCCGCCCCAGCCGCCCAGGCCCCAGACCATCGAGGTGAGGGCGGAGCCCACTGCGCCGCCGGCGAAGTAGCTGGTCATGTAGGCGGAGTTGAGGCGGTTGCGGGCCTCGGGGCGGACGCCGTAGACGAGGTTCTGGTTGCTGACGTGGATCGCGTGGGCGGCCAGGTCCAGGACGATCACGCCGGCCAGGAGGGCCGCCAGTGACCAGGCGCCGCCCGTGCCGCCGGCCGCCAGGAGGCCCCAGGAGCCCAGCAGCAGGACCGCGCTGACGCCGGTGACGCGGTGCGCCAGCCCCCGGTCCGCCAGGCGGCCGGCCGTCGAGGCGGCGAACGAACCGGCCGCGCCGACGAGTCCCAGCAGCCCGATCGTCGACTCCTGCCAGCCGTACGCGGGCCCGGACAGCAGGAACACCACCGCCGTCCACAGGACGCTGAAGCCCGCGAAGGTCAGGGCGCCGAGCGCGGCCCGCCAGCGCAGCACCGGCTCCTGCGCGAACAGCGCCAACGTCGAGCGCAGCAGGGCGGGGTAGCGCAGTCCGGCGGTGGTGCGCAGGACGGGCAGCCGCAGCCGCAGCAGGAGCGCGATCAGCAGCATCAGGGCGGCGTTGACCCAGTAGACGGTGCGCCAGCCGCCGACCTCGGCGAGCAGTCCGGACGCCGTGCGGGCCAGCAGGATGCCGAGCAGCAGCCCGGTCATGAGGGTGCCGATGGTCCGGCCGCGTTCGGCGGGGGCGGACAGGGTCGCCGCGAACGGCATGACGACCTGGGCGGCGACGGAGGTCAGGCCGGTCAGGGCGGTGCCGGCGAGCAGCAGCGTGCCGTTCGGGGCGCTGGCCGTCACGGTCAGGAAGACGGCGGTCAGGGCGCACAGGGTGACCGCCAGCCGGCGGCGTTCCAGCAGGTCGCCGAGGGGGGCGAGGAGCAGCAGGCCGAGGCCGTAGCCGGTCTGGGCGACGGTGACGACCAGCGCGGCGGTGCCGGTGGAGAGGCGGAGGTCGTGGCCTATGACGTCCAGGAGGGGCTGGGCGAAGTAGTTGCTGGCGGCGGAGAGGGCCGTGGCGACGGTCATCAGGAGCAGGGTGCCGCGGGTCAGCAGGGGTGTCGCCGGGGCCTCCGCCGCGGGCCCCGGATCGCCTCCGGGGTCCGCCTGCGGTCCGGTCGTGGGGTGCGCGCCGTGCGCGGCTTCGTTCATGCGGCCAGCGTCCCGCCGGGATCATTGATCGGTCCAACGCATAGTTTTCATCGCATCGATCGTGGAACGCGATCGATGGCACGGGGCGGCGGGTGCCTACGATCGCGCGCATGGAGCTCCAGCAGATGAGGTACGTCGTCGCGGTCGCCGAGACCGGTGGGTTCACCCGGGCCGCGGAGCGCTGCCACGTGGTGCAGTCCGCCCTCAGCCACCAGATCGCCCGGTTGGAGAAGGACCTGGGGGCGCGGCTCTTCGACCGGACCAGTCGCAGCGTGCGGCTGACCGCCGCCGGGGAGGCGTTCCTCCCGGTCGCCCGGCAGGCGTTGCAGGCCGCGGAGCGGGCCCGAGCGGAGGTGGAGGCGGTCACCGGGGAGGTGCGCGGGCGGCTGGCGGTGGGGGCGATCTCCACCGTGGGGGCGGTGGACCTGGCCCGGGAGCTGGGCGCGTTCCGCACGAAGTACCCGAAGGTGCGGATCAGCCTCCAGATGGAGATGAGCGATCCGTTGATCGAGCGGGTGCGGGCGGGCGTGCTGGACGTGGCGTTCGTCGGGCTGGTGCCCGGGGCGCGCGCGGTCGGCGTGCGGGAGGAGGTGCTGGCGCGCGGGGAACTGGTCGCGGTGGTGCCGCCGGAGCACCCGTTGGCCCGACGGGAGTGGACGACGCTGGCGCGGGTCGCGCGGGAGACCTTCGTCGACTACGCCGAGGGCTCGGCGGCGCGGCGCCAGCGGGAGGAGGCGTTCCGGGCGGCGGGGCTGACGACGCAGGTGGCGTTCGAGGTGACCACCGTGGAGTTCCTGGCGGAGCTGGTCCGGGCCGGGCTCGGCATCGGCATGGTGCCCGAGGTGTCCGCCCGGAAGCTGACCGGGCTGCACCTCGTGCGGGTGCGGCCGGCGCCGGTGCGGACCGAGCGGGTGGTGTGGAGCGGGTTGGGGCCGTCGCCGGCCGCGGCGGCGTTCCTGGCGGGGCTGGGCGTCCAGACGGGGTGACCTGCTGTGTTGCGTGGGGCGGGTGCGGCACCGGTTACGGTCGAGAGGTGCAGCAGACGTCCGACGCCCGCCAGGAGAACCGGTCCGACTCCCACCCGGAGGCCCGGCCCGAAGCCCGTCCGGCGGGTGATCCGCCCACCGGCTGTCCGGCCGCCGCGTCCGCGACCGCCGCCGGACCCAGCCCCGCCCTCTTCTCCTGGGAGTTCGCCGCCGATCCCTATCCGGCGTACGCCTGGCTGCGCGAGCACGCGCCGGTGCACCGGACCCGGCTGCCCAGCGGTGTCGAGGCGTGGCTGGTCACGCGTTACCCGGACGCCCGGCAGGCGCTGGCCGACGCCCGGCTGTCGAAGAACCCGGTGCACCACTCCGAGGCCGCGCACGGAAAGGGCAAGACCGGCATTCCGGGCGAACGCGGCGCCAACCTGATGACGCACCTGCTGAACATCGACCCGCCGGACCACACCCGGCTGCGCCGCCTGGTCTCCAAGGCGTTCACCCCGCGCCGGGTCGCCGCGTTCGCGCCGCGCATACAGGAGCTGACCGACCGGCTGATCGACGCCATGATCGAAAAGCCGCACGGCGGGCAGCGGGGGAGCGCGGACCTGATCCACGAGTTCGCGTTCCCGCTGCCGATCTACGCGATCTGCGACCTGCTCGGCGTCCCGCCCGAGGACCAGGACGACTTCCGGGACTGGGCCGGCATGATGATCCGGCACGGCGGCGGGCCGCGCGGCGGTGTCGCCCGGTCGGTGAAGAAGATGCGGGCGTACCTGGCCGAGCTGATCCACCGCAAGCGGGCCGACCTCGGCGACGACCTGATCTCCGGGCTGATCCGGGCCTCCGACCACGGCGAGCACCTCACGGAGAACGAGGCCGCGGCGATGGCCTTCATCCTGCTCTTCGCCGGCTTCGAGACCACCGTCAACCTCATCGGCAACGGCGCCTACACCCTGCTCCGCCACCCCGCCCAGCGCGAACTGCTCCAGAAGTCGCTCGCCGCCGGCGACACCGAGCTGCTCGGCACCGCCGTCGAGGAGCTGCTCCGCTACGACGGACCCGTGGAGCTGGCCACCTGGCGGTACGCGACCCGCGCGCTGACGCTCGGCGGACAGCGGATCGCCGAGGGGGACCCGGTGCTGGTGGTGCTGGCCGCCGCCGACCGGGATCCGGCGCGGTTCGACGAGCCGGACGTGCTCGACCTCACCCGGCGTGACAACCCGCACCTGGGCTACGGGCACGGCATCCACTACTGCCTCGGCGCCCCGCTGGCCCGGCTGGAAGGGCAGACCGCGTTGGCGACCCTGCTGACCCGCCTGCCGGACTTCCGACTTGCGGTGGAACCGGATGATTTGCGCTGGCGCGGCGGGCTCATCATGCGCGGACTGCGCACCCTGCCGGTGGAGTTCACGCCCGAGCCGTCCCGACCGGGAGCCACGCCGTAATTGACGCTGCGTCAGCTGCGTGACCATTGCGTGATCTCCGCTACACCGGCTTGTGACTGCCCGTAACCCCGGTTACCTTTCCACCGACGATCGGGGCCGGCCCCGGGATGCCGACCGGTGTCCCCGCCGACACCGGTCCGACAACTCAACCGCCGCGCGAAAGGCAACCGCATGCGTTCCGGGAACGGCCGACACCGTCGCCCCAGACAAGCACCGGCCATCTTTGTCACGGCAGGAGTGACCGGCGCGGGCCTGGCCCTCCCGCTGTTCACCGCGGGCGGCGCCCACGCGGCCGACGCGTCCACCTGGGACCGCGTCGCGCAGTGCGAGAGCGGCGGGGTGTGGAGCTCCGCCACCGGCAACGGCTTCTACGGCGGCCTCCAGCTCACCCAGGAGATGTGGGACGACTACGGCGGCTCCGCCTACGCCTCCCGCCCCGACCTCGCCAGCCGCGCCCAGCAGATAGCCGTGGCCGAGGCGATCCTCGACGACCGGGGCCCGGACGCCTTCCCCAGCTGCGCGGTGAAGGCCGGGCTGACCAAGGGGGGCCGCAAGCCCGCCGTCGACCCCGGCGCCACCACCCGGCCCGCGCCCCGCCCGACCCACGGCCACACCGGCACCGGCGACCCGTCCGACGCGGCCGGGGACCAGGGCGAGGCGGGCCCGGGCAGCAAGACCCCCGCACCGTCCGACGGTGCCTCCGCCGGCACTGGCACCGGCACCGGCGCCGACGCGGGTACCGACACCGGCACCGGCACCGACGCCCCGGACGCGCCCCCGGCGACCCCGGACCCGACGGACTCCGCGTCCGCCACCCCCGCCCCGTCCGACTCCGCGACGCCGGGCGACTCCCCGTCGGGGACGCCGTCCGACCCGGCGGACCCCAGCACCCCCACGCCCCCGCCCGGCTCCACCGGCCCGGACCGGCCCGCCGAGCCCGGCACGCCGCCCGCCGCCGGCAAGCACCGCGGCACGCCGGACGACGGCGCGGCCCCCGGGGAGGACCGGGACAGCGGCAGCGGCCGGCACGCCTCCCGCGGCGGGGAGACGCCCCGCACGCCCCCGGCGGAGACCGGCGGCTACCGCGTGCGCGTCGGTGACAACCTGTCAGCCATCGCGGGCCGCCATGACCTGCCGGGCGGCTGGCCCGCGCTCTACCACCGCAACCAGGGCGTCATCGGCGCCGACGCGGACCTCATCCACCCCGGCCAGTTGCTCGATCTCGGCCGGACAGAGGGGTAGTTACCGGCAGTTCGTCGTTTTTCGCGGCGTTCCGTAAAAGTGAGATATGGCTCTCGTTGCGGGGGGCGGACCCCGGTTCGCCCCCCGTTCCCATACCGGTGCCGACCTGCGGAAATGACCACCGCGATGATCAAAAACGGTCAACTTGGTTCAGAAGATGGGGTTTGAACACCAACGGGATTACTGATTACGGTCAGGACCGCTCGCCAAAGCGGGCCCTTCGATCGCACGCCGAGTCCTGCCGGCGGTCGGAGTCGACGACGCGCAAGCGCCGAAGGCAGGAGCGGGGGACCCAAGGTAAGTGCCGGCCCCGCCCGTGAAAACGGGTCAGCCGGCTTGGGGTGAAGTCGCGTGTCCAGCACACGCGGCCGGGCAGCTCACACGGCCCGAACCCGACAGCTCACCTCGTAGGCGTCGGTGAGGAAACGAACGCACGATGCTGATCAACAAGGGCAAGCACCGCCGCAGCTCCAAGGCCGTCCGCGTCGCCACCCTGGCCGGTGTCGCCGGCGCCGCCGTCGCCGTCCCGCTGATGGGTGCCACCTCCGCTTCCGCCGCCTCCGTCGCGACCTGGGACAAGGTCGCCCAGTGCGAGTCCGGCGGCAACTGGTCGATCAACACCGGTAACGGCTACTACGGTGGCCTGCAGTTCTCGAACTCCAGCTGGGCCGCCGCCGGTGGCACCCAGTACGCGGCCCGCGCCGACCTGGCCACCAAGGCCCAGCAGATCGCCGCCGCCGAGAAGCTCCTCGCCATCCAGGGCCCGGGTGCCTGGTCCTGCGCCGGCGCCGGCAACCTGACCTCCGGTGGCCCGGCCGCCAACGTCGACCCGTCCGGCGGCGCCACCGTCAAGAAGAGCCAGGGCGCCTCCGAGGCCCGCAAGCAGACCGAGGGCACCACCAAGAAGTCCGCCCCGGTCCGCGAGAAGGCCGAGAAGGCCCAGCCGGCCCCGCAGCAGTCGCAGCGCTCCGGTGACACCTACACCGTCAAGGCCGGCGACACCCTCGCCAAGATCGCCAAGGCGCACGGCACCCACTGGAAGGCGCTCTACGCCGCCAACAAGTCCGTCGTCGGCGGCAACCCCAACCTCATCTTCCCGGGCCAGAAGCTCAGCATCTGAGCCGTCCCGGTTGCCTGAGAGAGCTGCCCCGCCGCGGCGCGTACCCCCGAGCGCGCCACGGCGGGGCTTCTCCGTTCCCGGGCCCAGGAAACCCACCGCGGTCCGGCCGCCCCACCCGGACCGACCCCGGCGCCCGTCCTGACGTGCACCGATCCCCGGGCCTCGCCGACGGCCCGGCGCGACGTTCCCCGCTCAGCGAACATTGCCCGCAAACCTCCGGTGAACTGGGCTTTTAGCCTGCTTGTTGGGGTTTTTCGTCCCACGGAGCGGGCCACAGGCGAGCGGATCCGTCCGGGGCCGTTAGGCTCATGCCGAGAACTCCAGACACCCACGAAGGAGACAACGTGCCGTCCATCGACGTCGTCGTAGCCCGCGAAATTCTCGACTCGCGAGGTAATCCCACGGTCGAGGTCGAGGTCGGCCTCGACGACGGCAGCACCGGCCGTGCCGCTGTGCCGTCCGGCGCCTCCACCGGTGCCTTCGAGGCCGTCGAGCTCCGGGACGGCGACCCCAACCGCTACCTCGGCAAGGGCGTGGAGAAGGCGGTCCTCGCCGTCATCGAGCAGATCGGCCCGGAGCTCGTCGGCTACGACGCGACCGAGCAGCGGCTGATCGACCAGGCGATGCTCGACCTGGACGCCACCGACAACAAGGGCTCGCTGGGCGCCAACGCCATCCTCGGCGTCTCCCTCGCCGTCGCGCACGCCGCCTCCGAGGCCAGCGACCTGCCGCTGTTCCGCTACCTCGGTGGCCCGAACGCGCACGTGCTGCCCGTCCCGATGATGAACATCCTGAACGGCGGCTCGCACGCCGACTCCAACGTGGACATCCAGGAGTTCATGATCGCGCCGATCGGCGCGGAGTCCTTCTCCGAGGCGCTGCGCTGGGGCGCCGAGGTCTACCACACCCTCAAGAAGGTGCTGAAGGCCAAGGGCCTGGCCACCGGCCTCGGCGACGAGGGCGGCTTCGCCCCCAACCTCGGCTCCAACCGCGAGGCCCTCGACCTGATCCTCGAAGCCATCAAGGAAGCCGGCTACGCCCCCGGCCAGGACATCGCGCTCGCGATGGACGCCGCCGCCTCCGAGTTCTACAAGGACGGCAAGTACCAGTTCGAGGGCAAGGAGCGCTCGGCCGCCGAGATGACCGAGTACTACGAGGAGCTGGTGGCGGCCTACCCGCTGGTCTCCATCGAGGACCCGCTCTTCGAGGACGACTGGGCCGGCTGGAAGGTCATCAACGACAAGCTCGGCTCCAAGGTGCAGCTCGTCGGCGACGACCTCTTCGTCACCAACCCCGAGCGCCTGGCCCGCGGCATCGAGGAGGGCTCCGCCAACGCCCTCCTGGTCAAGGTCAACCAGATCGGTTCGCTGACCGAGGCCCTGGACGCCGTCGAGCTGGCCCAGCGCAACGGCCTCAAGTGCATGATGTCGCACCGCTCCGGCGAGACCGAGGACGTCACCATCGCCGACCTCGCCGTCGCCACCAACTGCGGCCAGATCAAGACCGGCGCCCCGGCCCGCTCCGAGCGCGTCGCCAAGTACAACCAGCTGCTGCGCATCGAGGAGATCCTCGACGACGCCGCGGTGTACGCGGGCCGTTCCGCCTTCCCGCGCTTCAAGGGCTGACCACGCCCTGACGCCGTCGGCGCCCCGCGCCCGCACGGCAAGCAGCACCGCACCGTCCGGCCGCGCCCCCGCGGGTCCGCACCAGGACCCGACGAGGGCACGGCCGGGGCGAAGCACACCGTCCCCGGCACCGGTCCCGTACCGTTGCCGGGGACGTACGTCATGACGCCCGCCGTGACGACGTCGGGACGGACGGAAGCTGAAGGGGAGGCGAGGCGACGTGCCCGCGGACCGGTTCTCCACCGCGACCCGGCTCAAGGCGCTCGGCGAACAGGCCGCCGCCCGCGTCCACCGCGCCAAGCGGCGACCCCGCCGCAACCGCCTCACCGGCCGCGCCGCCCTGTTGGCGCTGGTGATGTGCTCGCTGGTGGTCGCCCTCGCCTACCCCATGCGGCAGTACATCTCCCAGCGCTCGGACATCGCCGACCAGCGCCGCAAGGCCCAGGACGCCGCCGCCGCGCTCGACCGGCTGCGCGACGAGAAGGCCCGCTGGCAGGACCCGGCGTACGTCCGGCAGCAGGCCCGCCGCCACCTCCACTACGTCATGCCGGACGAGACCGGATACGTCGTCCAGGACGGATCCGGCGTCCGCGCCGCCCCCAAGGAGGCCAAGGCGGCCCAGCGCCCCTGGTACGACAAGCTCTGGAGCGATGTCGACGCCGCCGACACCGCTGACGCCGCGGGACCCGCCGCCGCCACGATCGGGCGGTAGCCCCCGACGGCCACGACCGGCGAGACTGTACGCGCGGGCCCGCACGCGGTCGCGCGGGACGCCACCGGTCTCCCGCCGCCGCCCGGCCCCGCCGCCACCCACCTCCGGCCCTGACCGAAAGCGCACATGGACACCCCCCCGCCCCAGACCGAGCCCACCGAGCCCACCGCCGCGGACATCGCCGCCTTCAAGGACCAGCTCGGCCGCCCGCCGCGCGGCCTGCGCACCATCGCGCACCGCTGCCCGTGCGGGCAGCCGGACGTCGTGGAGACCGCACCGCGCCTGGAGGACGGCACCCCCTTCCCCACGCTCTACTACCTCACCTGCCCGCGGGCCGCGTCCGCGATCGGCACGCTGGAGGCCAACGGCGTGATGAAGGAGATGACCGAGCGACTGGCGAACGACCCCGAGTTGGCCGCCGCCTACCGCGCGGCCCACGAGGACTACATCCGCCGGCGGGACGCCATCGAGGTGCTCCAGGGCTTCCCGAGCGCGGGCGGGATGCCCGACCGGGTCAAGTGCCTGCACGTGCTCGTCGGCCACTCGCTGGCCGCCGGGCCGGGCGTCAACCCGCTCGGTGACGAGGCCCTGGCGATGCTCCCCGAGTGGTGGCGCAAGGGCCCCTGCGTGACGCCCTGCGCGGAGCCCGCCCCGGGCCCCGCGCACACCTCCGAAACCCGGCCGGACGCCGCCGACGGCGGCCGCCGCCCCGAAGGAGACGCCAAGTGAAGCGGGTCGCCGCCATCGACTGCGGTACCAACTCCATCCGCCTGCTGGTCGCCGACCTCGACCCGGAGACCGGTGAGCTGAAGGACCTGGACCGCCGGATGGAGATCGTCCGGCTGGGCCAGGGCGTGGACCGGACGGGGCGGCTGGCGCCCGAGGCACTGGAGCGCACCTTCGCGGCCTGCCGGAAGTACGCCGCGGTGATCAAGGACCTGGGCGCGGAGCGGCTGCGGTTCGTGGCGACCTCCGCGTCCCGGGACGCGGAGAACCGCGACGAGTTCGTCCGCGGGGTGATGGACATCCTCGGCGTCGAGCCCGAGGTGATCAGCGGGGACCAGGAGGCGGAGTTCTCCTTCGTCGGCGCCACCAAGGAGCTGACCGGCCACCCGCACATCGAACTCCCCTACCTCGTGGTGGACATCGGCGGCGGCTCGACGGAGTTCGTCCTCGGCGACCGTGCGGTCCGGGCGGCGCGCTCGGTCGACGTCGGCTGCGTCCGGATGACCGAGCGCCACCTGGTCCACGACGGCGTGGTCTCCGACCCGCCCGCGCCGGAGCGGATCGCCGCGATCAAGGCCGACATCGCCGCGGCCCTGGACCGCGCCGAGGAGACCGTCCCGCTGACCGAGGCCGCCACGCTGGTCGGCCTGGCCGGTTCGGTGACCACCGTCGCCGCGGTCGCACTCGGCCTGGACCAGTACGAGTCGGCGGCCATCCACCACTCCCGGATGTCCCGGGCCACGGTCGCCGAGATCACCGAGCGGCTGCTGACCTCCACCCACGCCGAGCGCGCGGCGATCCCCGTCATGCACCCGGGGCGGGTCGACGTCATCGCCGCCGGCGCCCTCGTCCTGCTCTCGATCATGGATCGGGTGGGCGCCGACGAGGTCGTCGTCAGCGAGCACGACATTCTGGACGGAATCGCCTGGAGCCTCGCCTGACCGGCGGGTCGGCCAGGCCCCGCAGGCGGTGCCGCAACCGCCGTCCGTACCGCGGCTTTTGAGCGGGCGCGGCGCCGTCCGAGCGGGTTTCGGGGCCCCTGGAGGGGGCCCGGAAGGCCGTCCGGGAAGAAAGTTCGTGAAATCCTTCACATGAAAAACCCGCCTCCCGGGCGAACTGGAGGGCCATTCGACCCTCATTCGAAGGTCCTAGGACTCATCTGCCCGAAGAATGCGGGGTCTACGGTGGGTCTCCACCGTGTTACGCGAGTGCCCTCCAGGGCCTTGGTACGGCCCTTCGCGAGGGGACAACCCCTGATCAACAGGGGTATCCAACGTGTCGCGTTATACCGTGGTTCCCCGAACGCGCTATGGCGTCGGTCACGGGGACGGCGGAGTGTAGCAGATGCCTCCGTCATTCTTGTGAAGGGGCTCACGAGCGACCCCCCAAGTGGGGGTGGATACTCGATTGCATGAGCACCACGGAGCGTCCCAGGATCCTCGTTGTAGGCGGTGGGTACGTAGGCCTGTACGCGGCACGCCGCATCCTGAAGAAGATGCGGTACGGCGAGGCGACCGTCACGGTCGTCGACCCGCGCTCGTACATGACGTACCAGCCCTTCCTCCCTGAAGCTGCGGCCGGCAGCATCTCCCCCCGTCATGTTGTGGTCCCGCTGCGGCGCGTGCTGCCCAAGGCGGAGGTCCTCACCGGCCGGGTGACCACCATCGATCAGGACCGCAAGGTCGCCACCATCGCCCCGCTCGTGGGCGATGCGTACGAGCTGCCCTTCGACTACCTGGTCGTCGCGATGGGCGCGGTCTCCCGCACCTTCCCGATCCCCGGCCTGGCCGAGAACGGCATCGGCATGAAGGGCATCGAGGAGGCCATCGGCCTGCGCAACCACGTCCTGGAGCAGCTGGACAAGGCTGACTCCACGACCGACGAGGAGGTCCGCCGCAAGGCGCTGACCTTCGTCTTCATCGGTGGTGGCTTCGCCGGTGCGGAGACCGTCGGCGAGGTCGAGGACATGGCCCGCGACGCCGCGAAGTACTACAAGAACGTCAAGCGCGAGGACATGCGCTTCCTGCTGGTCGACGTCGCGGACAAGATCCTCCCCGAGGTCGGTCCCAAGCTCGGCGCCTACGGCAAGGAGCACCTGGAGTCCCGGGGCGTCGAGGTCTACCTCAAGACCGGCATGAAGTCCTGCGTCGACGGCCACGTCATCCTGGACAACGGCCTTGAGGTGCTGTCCAACACCATCGTGTGGACCGCCGGCGTCAAGCCGAACCCGGCGCTCTCCCGCTTCGGCCTGCCGCTGGGCCCGCGCGGTCACATCGACGCCGAGCCCACCCTCCAGGTCAAGGGCACCGACTACATCTGGACGGCCGGCGACAACGCCCAGGTCCCCGACCTGGTCGGCCGCAAGAACGGCAACGAGAACGCCTGGTGCCCGCCGAACGCGCAGCACGCGCTGCGGCAGGCCAAGGTCCTCGGCGACAACGTGGTCTCCGGCATGCGGGGCTTCCCGCAGAAGGAGTACAGCCACGCCAACAAGGGCGCGGTGGCGGGCCTCGGCCTCCACAAGGGCGTCGCGATGATCGTCATGGGCAAGATGAAGATCAAGCTCAAGGGCCGTCTCGCCTGGTACATGCACCGCGCGTACCACGGCATGGCGATGCCGACGTTCAACCGCAAGATCCGGGTCTTCGCCGACTGGACGCTGGCCGTCTTCCTCAAGCGCGAGGTCGTCTCGCTCGGCGCCATGGAGAACCCCCGCGAGGAGTTCTACGAGGCCGCCAAGCCGGCCCCCGCCCCGGCCGCCGCGGCCGACGGGGACAAGCCGAAGGCCAAGGCTTCCTGAACCATCGGTCGGGTACTCCGACCAGCCCGAAGGGCGTCCGCCATCCGTGGGGCGGGCGCCCTTCGGCATGCTCGGGTGTGGCTGAAACGGCACGCCGTGTTGTTCTCTAGCAGGCGAACGGGACTATCTGAGGGCCCACTTGGCGTTTACGTGGTGGGTGAAACTTCTTTGCCCGACTCGTCATGACGGAGGTGTTGCGACATGGCCGGTGCCGCTGGACGGCTCACCAAGCTCGCCGAGGAGGTGCTGGGGACCCCGCTCCCGGTGCGGATCCGCGCCTGGGACCGCAGCGAAGCCGGCCCCCCGGGAGCCCCCACGCTGGTCTTCCGCAATCGTCGGGCCCTGCGACGACTGCTGTTCAAGCCGGGCGAGTTGGGCCTGGCCCGGGCCTGGGTGGCCGGTGACGTCGACGTCGACGGGGACCTCTACGAAGCGCTCGACCTGCTCGCCGGGCTGATCTGGGAGCGCGGCAGCACCGCCCCGAAGCCCGCCCGCGCCGCCGTGCTGCGGGCCCTGGCCCGCCCCGAGGTCCGTGCCGCCGGCAAGGAACTGCTCTCCCTGGCCGGTCTGCCCGTCCCGCCCGCGCCGCCCGCCGAAGAGGCCCGGCCGCGCCGCGGGCCACTGCACTCCCTGCGCCGCGACCGCCAGGCCATCAGCCACCACTACGACGTCGGCAACGACTTCTACGCGCTGGTGCTCGGCCCGTCCATGGTCTACTCCTGCGCGTACTGGGAGTCCCCGGACGGCACCCTGGAGGACGCCCAGCGCGCCAAACTCGACCTGATCTGCCGCAAGCTCGGCCTGACGGAGGGCCAGCGGCTGCTGGACGTGGGCTGCGGCTGGGGCTCGATGGTGCTGCACGCGGCCCGCGAGTACGGCGTCCGGGCGGTCGGCATCACGCTCTCCGAGGAGCAGGCCACCTTCGCCCGCAAGCGGATCGCCGACGCCGGGCTCGCCGACCGGGTCGAGATCCGGGTCCAGGACTACCGCGAGATCGCCGACGGGCCGTTCGACGCGATCTCCTCGATCGGGATGGCCGAGCACGTCGGCCGGGCACAGTACGCGGAGTACGCCGGTCTGCTGCACGCCCTGCTGAAGCCCGGCGGACGGCTGCTCAACCACCAGATCGCGCGGCGGCCGCTGGCGGACGAGGAGACGTACCGGGTCGACGAGTTCATCGACCGCTACGTCTTCCCCGACGGCGAGCTGGCGCCGGTGGGGCGGACGGCCGGCCAGCTGGAGGAGGCCGGCTTCGAGGTCCGGGACGTCGAGGCGATCCGGGAGCACTACGCGCTGACGTTGCGCCAGTGGGTGGCCAACCTGGAGGCCCACTGGACCGAGGCGGTGCGGCTCACGTCCCCCGGCCGGGCCCGCGTCTGGCGGCTGTACATGGCCGCCTCGGCGCTGTCGTTCGAGCGCAACCGCATAGGGGTCAACCAGGTCCTCGCCGTCCGCACCCCGGACTCCGGAGCTGCCGGGATGCCGCTGCGGGCCCGCGACTGGCGGGACTGACCCGCCGGGTGCCCCGTGGCCGTCCGGTCCGGCGGGGCACCCACGGCCGAGGGCCCCGGTCCCACCCGACAGGGCGGGGGACCGGGGCCCTCGGGCCGTCCGGGGCCGCCGGGCGGCGGCGGGCCGGCTACTCCGCCTTGATGGCCTGGAGCATGTTGAGCTTCGCCGCCCGGCGGGCCGGCCACAGCGCGGCCAGCACGCCCACCAGCGCGGCCACCGCGAGGAAGACGGCCATCCGGCCCCAGGGCATCACCAGCTCGTAGGTCGGCAGCGAGCCGCCGATCAGCTCACCGGCCGCCCAACCGAAGAACGCGCCCAGGCCGATGCCCAGCACCCCGCCGAAGAGCGAGATCACCAGTGACTCCAGGCGCACCATCCGCTTGATGCCGCGGCGGTCCAGGCCGATGGCGCGCAGCATGCCGATCTCCTGGGAGCGCTCGAAGACCGACATCGCCAGGGTGTTGATGACGCCGAGCACCGCCACGATCACCGCCATGGCCAGCAGGCCGTAGACCATGTTCAGCAGCAGGGTGAAGGTCTGGGCGATGGCGTTGGAGACGTCCTTCTTGTCCGCGATGGTGATCGCGGGGTTCTTGCCGAGGGCCTTGACCAGGGAGTCCTTGGCCTCCGGGGTGGCCCCGTGCGCCGTCTTGACCATGACCTGCATGTCGGTGGCGTGCTTCTGGTGCGGGGCGAGCGTGCCGTTGTCCAGAAGGAGGCCGCGGATCACCTGGTTGCCCTGGTAGACGCCGCCGATGGTCAGCGTGCCCTGCTTGCCGTCCTCGAAGGTCACCGGGACGCGGGAGCCGGGGTGCCAGCCCTTCTCCTTGGCCAGGTGGTCGTCCACCACGGCCCGGTCCCCGTGCAGCGTGCCGAGGGAGCCGGCGGTGAAGTCGAGCTGGGTGAGCTTGCCGAAGTCCTTGCCGTTGACCCCCGTCAGGTACTCGACGTCGCCGCCGATCCGGGACGGGGAGTTGCGCAGCGGGCTGGACGCGGTGACCCCGTCCGCGGTCGCGAGCTTCTTCGCGACGTCCGGGGAGAGCGGCGACCGGCTCGCCATGGAGACCACGTAGTCGGCCTTCAGCGCGGAGGTGGCCATCTTGTCGATGCCCTGCTGCACGCTGCCGGCGATCACCGTCAGGCCGGTGATCAGGGTCAGCCCGATCATCAGCGCGGAGGCGGTGGCGGCCGTCCGGCGCGGGTTGCGGACCGCGTTCTGCCGGGCGAGGACGCCGGAGATCCCGAAGAGCCGCAGCACCGGCGAGGCCAGCGCGATCAGCGGACGGGACAGCAGCGGCGTCAGCACGAACACGCCGATCAGCAGCAGCGCCGCGCCGGCGCCCATGGTGGTCTTGCCGTCGGACATGCCGGTGGCGACCAGCACCGCGGCGGTGCCGGCGCCCGCGAAGAGCGCACCGATGGTGTTGCGGACCACCAGCGACTTGGTGGTGGCGGTGGCGTGCACGCTGTTCATCGCGGCGACCGGCGGGATCTTCGCGGCCCGGCGGCCGGGCAGCCAGGCGGCCAGGACCGTGACGACGATGCCGACCACGAGCGCGATCACGATCGTGCTGGGCGAGACCACCAGCGGGCCGTCGGGCACCGTGGCGCCGGTGGCGTTCACCAGCGCGCGCAGTCCGGCGCCGATGCCGACGCCGGCCGCCAGGCCGACCACCGCGGCCACCGCACCGACCACGAACGCCTCGGTCAGCACCGAGCGGGTGACCTGGCGGCGGCTGGCGCCGACCGCGCGCATCAGCGCCAGTTCCTTGGTGCGCTGGGCGACCAGCATGGTGAAGGTGTTGGCGATGATGAACACCCCGACGAAGAGGGAGATGGCGGCGAAGGCCAGCAGTCCGGTCTTCATCCCGTCCATGCTCTGGGCGATCATCTTCGCCTGCTCGTCGGCGAGTGCGCGGCCGGTGGTGGCCTCGGCGCCGTGCGGCAGCACCTTCTCCACCGCGTCCTTCAGCGCCGTCTGGGAGGTGCCCGGGGCGGCCTTGATGTCGATCTCGTCGAACTGGCCGGGGGCCGCGAACAGCTGCTGTGCGGTGGCGGTGTCGAACAGCGCGAGGCTGCCGCCGGCGCCGACCGCCCCGTCGTCGGTGGTGAAGACGCCGGTCAGCTTCTGCTCCCGGACCGGGCCGTCGACGGATATCCGCACGGTGTCGCCGACTTTGTAGCCGCCGCGGTCGGCGGTGCGGGCGTCCAGTGCGAACTCGTGCGGGCCCTTGGGGGCCGTGCCGCTGCGCATCGGGTAGCGCGCGTCGGTGCCGTCGTGGCCGGGGAAGTAGTTGCTGCCGCTGGTCGAAAAGCCGTTCCCGATCATCGCGCCGCTCTTGTCGGCGATGGCGGTGAAGCCGGAGACGGTGCCGGTCGCCGAGGCGGCGCCGGGCAGGTGCGCGGCCCGGTCCAGCAGCTTCGCGTCGAGCGCGGAGCGCGTGCCGGGGGCGGCGTCGGCGCGGTCGCCACCGCGCTGGATGGCCACGTCGACGTTGTCGAAGCCCTTGCGGGAGCTGGCCTGGAGGGCGTCGGAGAGGGTCGAGGTGAAGACCAGGGTGCCGGAGACGAAGGCCACGCCGAGCATCACGGCGAGCACGGTCATCAGCAGCCGGGCCTTGTGCGCGAGCACATTGCGCAAGGCGGTACGGAACATGGGTGGGTCAGTCCTGAAGGAGTGGTCCGGGGTGTCCGGGGTGGGGGAGGTGGCTGCCGGTGATCAGCTGATGCGGCCCTTGGCGTCGAAGCCCTTCATCCGCTCCAGCACCATGTCGGCGCTGGGGTTGGGCATGTCGTCGACGATCCGGCCGTCGGCGAGGAATATGACGCGGTCCGCGTACGACGCCGCGACCGGGTCGTGGGTCACCATCACCACCGTCTGGCCCAGCTCGCGCACGGAGTTGCGCAGGAAGCCGAGGACCTCGGCGCCGGAGCGGGAGTCGAGGTTGCCGGTGGGCTCGTCGGCGAAGATGATCTCGGGCCGGGAGGCCAGGGCGCGGGCCACCGCCACACGCTGCTGCTGGCCGCCGGAGAGCTGGCTGGGGCGGTGCTTGAGCCGGTCGGAGAGGCCGACGGTCTCCACGACCCGGTCCAGCCAGGCGCGGTCCGGCTTCCGGCCGGCGATGTCCATGGGGAGGGTGATGTTCTCCAGCGCGGTGAGCGTCGGGAGGAGGTTGAACGCCTGGAAGATGAAGCCGATCTTGTCGCGCCGGAGCTGGGTGAGCTTCTTGTCCTTCAGCCCGGTCAGCTCGACGTCGCCGATCCTCGCGGACCCGCCGGAGATCGCGTCCAGGCCGGCCATGCAGTGCATCAGCGTGGACTTGCCGGACCCGGAGGGGCCCATGATCGCGGTGAACTGGGCCTGCCGGAAGTCGACGGAGACCGCGTCCAGGGCGACCACCTGGGTCTCGCCGTGTCCGTAGACCTTGGTGAGATCCGTGGCGCGGGCGGCCACCGCGGTGCTGCGGCCGGCGAGGGGGACGCCGGAGTGGGTGGTGGTCACGGGAAGGGACTCCTGTCGGAACGGGGAACGGGCCGCTCCCGCGCCGGCACGGTGGCCGCGGCGGGCGGGCGGTGGAACATCGGTTTCCATCGTGCGGCAGCCCGCTGCTCCGGACGTCAACCCGTGTGACCGTCCTTGGCCCACCCCAAGGGATTAGCTCCCCCGCGCCCCGTCATCCCTGGGTATGACGCGGCCCCTGAGGCGGGCGGCGCCTTCGGGCCGCCGAGCGGGCGGCGACAGGTGGCCTGGGGAAGGGCCCGGGAAGGGTGTTCACCGGGTCGCGCACGGGCGTCGAATTTTCGTCAATTCAGGGTCGAATTTCGCCCTCGCGGGCACCGGCGAACATGGGCATCAGGCATGTGCCGGGGGCCCTGGCGGTCACTGATGCACCCTCAGTTGCCAATAAAATAAGACAACCTCGGGAAGAGCGGCCGATCTGCTTGGTGCGCTGCGGGCTACGCTCGTGCTGCCTTCTTGGAGGGTGGCATGGGGGACCCCAAGCCCGGATGGTGGAATGCAGACACGGCGAGCTTAAACCTCGCTGGCCTTCGGGCCGTGCCGGTTCAAGTCCGGCTCCGGGCACTTCCGCGGGCAGCGGGACAAAGACCCGTAAATACCTGAATATTCAACTTACTTGCGGAGAGGGGCCGCCGGGATTACCCGGCGGCCCCTCCTCGGTATTTTTCGGGCCCCGCTCAGCGCTCCACGAGCGCGAACAGCGCCTCCCAGCGGGCGACGATCTCGTCGGTCGAGAACCGCTGGATGTTCTCCCGGGCCAGCTCGCCCATCCGGTCCCGCAGCTCCTCGTCCGACATCAGGGCGTCGAGGTGCCGAGCGAATTCGGTGATGTTGCCCGGCGGGGCCAGGAAGCCGTCGACGCCGTCGGTGATGATCTCGCGGACGCCGGGCGCCACGTCGAACGCCACACACGGCACCGCGGTGGCCATCGCCTCCATGGGCGCGAGCGGGAAGCCCTCACCGCGCGAGCTCAGCGCGAAGACCGCGCTCTCGCGCAGCGCGCCGGCGACGTCGCTGGTGCGCCCCATCCACTCGATCGAATCGGTCACCCCCAGCTCGGCCGCCTGCTTGCGCAGCGCCTCGGCCTCCTCGCCGGAGCCGTAGAGCCGCAGCGTCCAGTCCGGGTGCTGCGGCGCGACCTTCGCCCACGCCTCCAGGAGCAGGTCGACGCCCTTCTCCTCGTGCAGCCGGCCGATGCTCGCGACGACCTTCTGGGATCGCTCCGAGGGCACCTCGGGGAAGAACGGCAGCGGGTTCGGCATGTAGCCGACGTTGTCCATCCGCTGCCGGATCCACTTGTCCGCGTCCTCCCGGGTGAGCGGCAGCATCCGGTCGACGTCCTGGTAAAACCGCTTGACGCGGGCGAACCGGGACGACTTGCGGCAGGTCTCGAACGACTCGTGGCTCATACCGATGACCGCCAGCCCGGCGGTGTCGGCCAGCGCCACCCACTCCATCGCCCACACCTGCGTGACGATCACCACGCCGTGCGGCCGCGCGGCCCGGAACAGCGCGCTCATCTTGGCGGCCTGCTCGTGCATGCCGGCCTCGCGGGCGGCCCGGCGGCGCTGCTCGACGACGTTCAGCTTGTCCTTCAGGCCCCGCACGGGGCGGACGCTCGGCGGGTGCACGTCGTAGAGCGTGGTGGTCTCGTAGGGCAGGTCGGGGCCGAGCTCGTGGACCCGGCCCTCGGGCGGCGGCACGATTCCGATGACGTGCACCCGGTGGCCATGCTCGGCGAACAGGCGCGCCATCTGGTGCGACCAACTGGTGATGCCGCCCAGCTCGTTGACGCTGTTGGAGACGAGGAAGATGTCCCGCGGCCCGGCTGCGTTCGACTTGGTCATCAACGGCTCCACTGCGCAAAGAACTGGTCGACGATGCTCTGTGCGGCGTCGCCCTGGTCGTATTCCCCGAACTTGGCGACGAATTCCTTGCGGTCCTTGGCGTATTCCAGCTGCTGGGACTCGAAAGAAGCCATGGCCTCGAAGAAATCGTCCTCGGTGCGCACCACCGGGCCGGGGGCGTGCTCCAGCAGATCGAAGTACGTTCCGCGGCCCTCGTGCACGTATTCGTCGTAGTCGTAGGTGAAGAAGATCAGCGGCCGGTCGAGCAGCGAGTAGTCGAACATCACCGACGAATAGTCCGTGACCAGGCCGTCGGCCAGCTCCAGGATCGGCGTGATGTCGTGCCGTGCGGAGACGTCGATGACCCGGCCCTGCACGGTCGGCGGCAGCACCACGTGGTTGAGGTAGTGCGAGCGGACCAGCAGGACGTAGCGGTCGCCGAACTCGTCGGCGAAGCGCTCCACGTCGAAGGGGAGCGCGAACCGGCCGTGCCGGCCGCCCGCCTTGCGGAACGTCGGCGCGTACAGCAGCACCTTCTTGTCCGCGGGGATGCCCAGCTCCGCGGCGAGCGGACCGCGCTCCCGGTGGCCCAGCTCGGTCTCCCGCAGCCGTGCCTTGACCAGCGCGTCGTTGCGCGGGTAGCCCACCCGCAGCAGGGTCTTCTCCTTCAGGCGGAACGCCTTGGCCAGCGTCCGCGCGTCGTGCTCGGTGCGGCACAGGAACCGGTCGAAGCGGTCCAGTGACTGCTGCTGCTCGGCCTGCTGCTGGCGGGTCTGCGCCTTGAGCGAGGGCTGGTCGAAGCCCATGTTCTTCAGCGCCGACCCGTGCCAGGTCTGGATGTAGGTGGTCTCGGGGCGCTTGGTCAGCTTCAGCGGGTAGCTCTGGTTGTCCACCCAGAACTCGGCCTGCGCGAGCGCCTTGAGGTACGGCAGCGACCAGCGCTTGACCAGCGTGGCGTCCTTGGGGAAGTCCTTCGGGGACCCGGCGTACGCCCAGATCGCCTCGAACTTCAGGCCCTGCCGGCGCATCTCCTCGTAGATGGCGCGCGGGCTGTCGCTGTACTGCTTGCCCAGGTGGCTCTCGAAGACCACCGTGCGCTTCTTGATCGGCAGTCGGCTGAACACCTCGTGGTACGCACGCAGCTTGGTGTCCCCGGAGGTCAGCGTCTTGCGCAGCGCCTTGGCCTTGCGGAAGCCGCTCTTCGCCAGGGTCCCCGGCTTGCCGCGGACGCCCTTGGCGATGAGCTCCTGCACGCGCTCGGCCTTCTGGCCCTCGCTGATCAGGCGGAACGCCAGGTGGCCCTTGGAGGAGATGTGCGGCTCGATGTGGTCGGCGACCATCCGGCTCAGCCGCGGCCGGATCGGCAGCGGCCCACCGGCCAGCTCGGTGTCGGCCACCGTCAGCCGGGAGGTGGTGGGCTTTCCGTCGACGGTCAGCCGCAGCCGGACGTCCCAGATGGTGTCGACGATGCCCAGCGGGCGCAGCTGGGCGGTGAGGTCCGCTGCGGTCTCCCACACCACGGCGTCACCGTCGTGGCGCACCGTCTGCACCGGGAAGGAGAAGGACTGCAGGCTGCGACGGCGGGCGCTGAACTCCAGCGCGCCGGCGAGCTTGGCGCCCTCGGGGACCACGCCGAGCGGATTGGTGATCCGCCCGGCCAGCGAGACGGTGTTGCCCTCCTCGGCGAACCGGGTGAGCTGGTTGCGCAGGAACAGCTGGTTGACCGGCTTCTCGTGGTAGCCGATGTCGGTCACGTCCAGCACCTGGCGGCCGAACGCGTCGTCGAAGTGCCCGTCGCACCAGTAGATCCGGCCGTCGTGCTGGGCCAGCGGCGAGGAGAGCTTGTCGCGGTTGATGAGGGTGTCGACCGCCGGGATGAGGTTGTCCCAGTCCCCCTGTTGGAGCAGGTAGGCGCAGATGGCCTGTATCGGCAGGACCCGCTCGTACGCCTCGGGCGCGAGGTTGGCGAGGTACTCCTTGGAGAGCGCGGCGAACTCCTGGCGGTACGCCTCGTCCCGGAAGGGCAGGTCCCGCAGGTGCAGCACCAGGTCGTGCTTGAGGAATTTGACGTCCTTGGCGAGCTTCATCTCGGTGAGCCCGCGCTCCACCAGTGCGGCGTCGATCCGCCGGTGGACCTCCAGCCGGTGGATGTAATTGGTCATCTCGTGGCGCCGGTTCGTCACCGACTTCACGGCGGCCTTCTCGAAGACGTTCCAGAAGTAGACCTGATTGGGAATCAGGGTGATGCGCTTCGCCGCGAGATAGGCGTCGGCGATAAACATCAGGTCTTCGTAGAACATCCCCTTGGGGAACCGGAGGTCATTCTCGATGAGGAACTCGCGCCGGTAGCACTTGTTGGTGGAGAGGGTGTCCCAGACGAAAAGGTCCGGCAATTCCGTAACGGACTCAAGGGTGCGCGTCGTGGAATAGAGCCAGGAGTACCACTCGTCGCGCTTCTGGTTCCGGGTGTCCTTGTGGACGCGGACGCAGAGGCCGGAGACGATGTCCGAGCCGGTTTCCTCCGCGGCCTCCAGCAAATTGCGGCAGGCGTTGTGCTCCAGGACGTCATCGCTGTCCAGGAACATGACGTACTGTCCCCGGGTGTGCTGGATGCCGTGGTTCCGCGGCTCTCCGCCGGCACCGCTGTTCTCCGGCAGCTGGAAGGCTCTGACCCGCTCGGGGTGGGTGGCGGCGAGCGCTTGCGCGACCTCGAAAGAACGGTCGGTGCTGCAATCGTCGACGATCACCACCTCGACGTCCCGGAGCGTCTGGTCCAGCACGGACTGGACCGCGGTCGGCAACCGGTCGGCGTCGTTGTAGACAATGACGACTACTGAGACGTCAGGCACAGGCACCTCAACCCTCTTTCGCTGCTGTTTCCGGCCAGAATAGCCCCATCTGCACACGGGGTTTACGACCACCCGCACCCGGACCGCTACACGTGGTGACGGGGTACTGCCCGGGCAAGGGCAGGTACCGGCTAGCCAGTATGACGACGCCTCTGGTCAATCGGTTGCCCAGGTGTGGCGCGATCAGACATTTATCGGATTCGGATCATGCCGGTGACCCCGGGCTCCCGGAGTTGACGGGGCGGGGAAATGCCCGTTCGACGGCGGCGAGAAAAGATCGATTACCCGGATTTTGTCCGGACTATCTGGCGGCCCGGATGCCCGGCGCGCGCGCCGGCGAGTGGCACATGACACAGCGGCAGGTGTGACGAAGACGGCGCCGGCCGGCACCGGATCGGCCGGTTCGGGCACCTCCGCGCCTCTCTGGACGTCCTCTCTGGAGAGGACGTGTACTGCGTGGGGTGGGGGAAGATCCTGCCCAAGAACGAGAGACGCGTCTTTGCCAAGCCATTACGCTTGCGTCAAGGCCGCGCAGGGCGGCCATGGAGGAGTGAGATGAGGAGCAGCAACCCGGTCTTCTCGCGACGGGGGTTCAGCCGAGGCACCGGCTACGCGGGCTTCAACGCACCGCCGCAGGCCGGGGGCCCCGCCGCCAACCCGTACGCCGGAGCCAACCCGTACGCCACCGAGGCGCCGCAGCACGCACCGCAGTACACCCCGCAGACCCGCCCCATGACGATGGACGACGTCGTCGTGCGCACGGGCCTGACGCTCGGCACGGTCATCGTCGGCGCCACCGCGGGCTGGCTGTTCCTGACCGGACAGCTCGCCTTCGCGATCGGCGCGGGGCTGGCCGCGACGGTGCTCGGCTTCATCCAGTCCTTCAAGCGCAAGCCCGTGCCGGCGCTGATCCTGGGCTACGCCGCGCTGGAGGGCGTCTTCCTCGGCGCGCTCAGCGGCTTCATCAACGACCTGCCGAAGATGAACGGCGCCCCCATGCAGGCGGTGCTGGGCACGATGGCGGTCTTCGTCGCCATGCTGGTCGCCTACAAGACCCGGATCGTCCGGGTCACCGCGCGGTTCACCCGCTTCGTGATGATCGCGGCGCTCGGCTTCGTGCTGCTGTCGCTGGTCAACCTGCTCTTCATGGTGTTCGGCGGGGGTGACGGGCTCGGCTTCCGCAGCGGCGGCCTGGGCATCGTCTTCGGCATCGTGGGTGTCGTCCTCGGCGCGCTCTTCCTCGCCATGGACTTCAAGCAGGTCGAGGACGGCGTCGCGTACGGCGCGCCGCGCGAGGAGTCCTGGCTGGCCGCGTTCGGCCTGACCACGACCCTGGTGTGGATCTACTGGGAGATGCTGCGCCTGATCTCGATCCTGCGCGACTGACGCCCCGTACGACGGACGAGGGGCCCGTGGGCAACTGCCCGCGGGCCCCTCGCGCGTTCACGAGACGCGGCCCGGGCCCGGTCAGAACTTGCGGGCTGCGCGCCGGAGATCGTGTTCGTGCACGATCGCCTTGGCGTGACCGTAGGAGAGGTCGTGCGCACCGCGCAGCCAACTGACCTTTTCGTCGAAGCGGACGAGTGCGGGGCCCTCGTCGACGGTGCGGAGCCAATCGGAGATTTCCCGGCCGGTGCAGTGCGGGATGCGGGAGAGCATGTTCCGGTGGGTTTCTTGGGAGAAGGACTGAGACATCGGCGCCTCCGGACGCGGTCGATGCTGGTTCTTCCGTTCTTCCGCTCACCGTGCCTGAGGCTTCCGGCATTGGCAACCACCCGGGAGTTGCGCTTAGGCTCGCGCCGTGCTTGACGTGATGCCTTTGCAGACCGCCGTGGACGCGCTCGCCGACCGGCTCAGGGCGCTGCCGCAGAGCGCCCTGCGCCGCGGTGCCGCGGCCGAAGGGCTGGTGCTGGCGCGCGAGTTGGCGACCCGCGCGCAGCTGATCGAACGCCCTGGGGCGCAGCCCAGGGAACTCCCGGACGCCGGGATGTTCGCGGTCGGCGACCAAGTCGCCGTGGCCGGACACGACCTCGTCGAGGCGCTGCGGGCGGCCGCCGCGGAAGCGGTGGCGGACGGCCCCGGCGGTGCGGAAGCTGACGCGAAAACGGCCCCCGCCACGTATCTGGCGGAGGCCGTGCAGCGCGTGCGGGACGCGGCTCAGAGCGAGGCGATGACCCGGTCCGCGAGGATGTAGACGTTCTCGTCGCGGCGCTCGCCCCACGAGAACGTCAGCGCGTACGCCCCGGAGATCCCCGACCCGCCGAGCAGCACCGGGCAGTGGCCGTCGCGCAGCGCGCCGGCCACGCTCTCGGCGGTCTCGCGGTCGCCGGGGGTCAGGCAGAGCGTCGTGCCGTCCGCGAAGACGTACACGTCCAGGGTGCCCAGCGGGCCGGGGCGGACGTCGGCGAGCGGGGTGCCCTCGTGGGCCAGCTCCGCCAGGCGCGCCACGGTGCGCTCGTGGTCGGCGACGGCCGGCACCGGGGAGAAGTCCGGGTGCGAGGGGTGGCGCCGGCGGGCGGCGGCGAGTTCGGCGGATTCGCTCTCCTCGGCCAGCTCGAACTCCGGCGCGTCCAGGGCCTCCAGCGCCTCGACGGACTCCAGGGTCTCCAGCGACTCCAGTGACTCCAGGGCCTCGACGGGCTCCAGCGCCGGCAGCGGCTCCAGGCCCTCCGGGCCCAGCAGCGACTCCAGTCCGGCCAGGTCCGCCTGGCGCGGCACGAACGGATGCCCGTCGAACCGGTCCAGCTCCAGCCGCTCGGACTGCTCCCGCCGGCCCTCGCGGCCGTCGAGCGGACCGTCGTCGCCGAAGCCGGGCAGCGGCCCGGACAGCGACGGGGCGTCCGCGTTCAGGGACTCCCTGGCCTCCTGCGCGGCCCAGAAGGCGCGCGCCTCGGCCAGTTCCCGCTCCCGCTCCTCGGCCAGCGCGTCCGCGACCGCGGCGCGTATGTCCGCGAGCGGGGTCTCGCCGGTGGGCACCCCACGGGCGGCCGGGACCGCCGCGGCGGCCACGCTCGCGGCCTGCGCGCGGGCGGTGGCGTCCGCGCGGGCGGCGACGAGCTCGGCGTGCAGCGCGGTGATCTGGCGGCGCAGCACACGGGCGGTGCACAGGGCGACGGCGCCCAGCACCACGGCCACTGCTGCGGCCAGCAGCAGGACGAGGGTGGTGACACTCATGCCGAAACCTCGCTTCGCTCGGCCTCGCACTCGCGAGGCGCGCACCTTTCGGTGGTTCGCTCACTTCCGGGCATACGCACCACACACTGTCGCGGACCGGTCACCGGCGTACTCCCGTTAGCAGATTGTTCTCCGACTTCCTACAACAGCGTGACCGAGGTCGGCGAGAGATCGCAGGGTGGTATGTCCTTGAATGGGGGGTCCATGAGGGCTTCTGCGGTGGGGTGCCCCCCGGCTGAGCTGCAAGAACGCTGCTTCCCCGGGATGTTGGTCACAATCCTGGGGGCGATTGGGTCGCGATCTTGTCACCGAGTGGCCTGGGTCACTCGCCGTCGCGGACGGTGCCCGGACGAGCGCGAAGGGTGCGCGGGGAACGGGAGTTGGTCCGTTTCCCCGCGCACCCTTCGGCGCGCGCAGGCGACGGGCCGGACGGTGCCGGCCCGGCCCCGCTCGGCTCAGCTCAGCCGCTCGATGACCATCGCCATGCCCTGGCCGCCGCCGACGCACATGGTCTCCAGGCCGAACTGCTTGTCGTGCCACTGGAGGGAGTTGATCAGGGTGGTGGTGATGCGGGCGCCGGTCATGCCGAAGGGGTGGCCGACGGCGATCGCGCCACCGTTGACGTTGAGGCGGTCCAGGTCGATGCCCAGGTCGCGGTAGGACGGGATCACCTGCGCCGCGAACGCCTCGTTGATCTCCACCAGGTCGATGTCGGAGATCGAGAGGCCGGCGCGGCCGAGGGCCTGCTTGCTGGCCTCCACCGGGCCGTACCCCATGATCTCGGGGGAGAGGCCGGAGACGCCGGTGGAGACGATCCGCGCCAGCGGGGTCAGGCCCAGCTCGCGGGCCTTGGTGTCCGACATGATCACGAGGGCGGCGGCGCCGTCGTTCAGCGGACAGCAGTTGCCCGCCGTCACCAGGCCGTCGGGGCGGAAGACCGGCTTCAGGCCCTGCACGCCCTCCAACGTGACGCCGGCCCGCGGGCCGTCGTCCTTGGCGACGACCGTGCCGTCGGGCAGCGTCACCGGGGTGATCTCGCGCTCCCAGAAGCCGTTCTTGATCGCCTGCTCGGCGAGGTTCTGGGACCGCACCCCGAACTCGTCCATGTCCTGGCGGGTGACGCCCTTGAGGCGGGCGAGGTTCTCCGCGGTCTGCCCCATCGCGATGTACGCGTCCGGGACCAGCCCGTCCTCGCGCGGGTCGTGCCAGTCCGCGCCCTCCTGCTCGGCACGGGCGGCGGTGCGCGCCTCGGCGTCCGCGAACAGCGGGTTGTGGGTGTCCGGCAGGCCGTCGGAGGTGCCCTTGACGCTGCGCGAGACCATCTCGACGCCAGCGGAGACGAACACGTCGCCCTCGCCGGCCTTGATGGCGTGCAGCGCCATGCGGGTCGTCTGGAGCGAGGAGGAGCAGTACCGGGTGACGGTGCAGCCCGGCAGGTGGTCCATCCCCATCTGGACGGCCACGATGCGGCCGAGGTTGTGCCCCTGCTCGCCGCCGGGCAGGCCGCAGCCCAGCATCAGGTCGTCGATGTCGGTCGGGTCCAGCCCGGGCACCTTGGCGAGGGCGGCCTGCACGATCGTCGCGGTGAGGTCGTCCGGGCGCAGGTCCTTGAGCGAGCCCTTGAAGGCCCGGCCGATCGGAGAGCGGGCGGCTGAGACGATCACGGCTTCGGGCATCACGGCTCCAAGGGGTGAGTGGGTGCGGCGTCCGGCGCCCCGGCGCGGTGGCGACCGGTGGTGGGCGGCGAACAGGGCGGACCGTCTGGGAAGTTACCTGCACGTAGTGCGAGAGGTCACGGGGTGGGTGCTGTGATGCGGACCTCTTTTCTAAGCGAGCGCTTATGGGGAACGGCGGGGGCGGAGCGGCTATTCCCGTCCCGGCTCGCCGCGCACGCACGCGGCGCGGCCGGCCGGCCCGCACCGACGGGCGCCGCCCGCCCCGGGGCGCCGCGTGGCTAGCCCGTGACCGACGGCCGGTCCGCCGGGCTCTCCTCCGCAGCCGGCAGCTGACGGCGCCGACGGTGCTTGAGCAGGGCCCAGGGGGCGCGCGAGGCGGTGACCTCCGTGCCGCCCTCGGAAGCGGCCCGGGCCGCGGCCTGCTCGACGGGCAGGAGGCCCTCGCGCCGGGCCGGTTCGGGCCGCTCCTCCTCCGGCCACAGCCCGAGCGCCGCGCACACCGTGGGGAAGAGGGCCATCGCCGCGGTGGCGTACCCCTCGGCCGAGGGGTGGTAGTTGTCCGGGCCGAACAGCTCCCGCGGACGGGCCTCGAACTCCGGGCCGAGCAGCGCGCCGAGCGAGACCGTCCGGCCGCCGTTCTCGACGGCGCCGATGGTCTGGGCGGCGGCCAACTGCCGGGAGAGCCGGCGGGCCACCCACCGCAGCGGCTGGTAGACCGGCTCGATGGTGCCCAGGTCGGGGCAGGTGCCGACGATCACCTGGCAGCCCGCGGTGCGCAGCGCCCGCACCGCCTCGGACAGGTGCCGCACCGACTCCGCGGGCGGCAGTCGGCGGGTGACGTCGTTGGCGCCGATCATGATGACGCAGAGGTCGGGGGTCTCCGTGCCGTCCGCGAGCAGCAGCTCCACCTGGCGGGGCAGGTCGTCGGAGCGGGCGCCGGGCAGCGCCACGTTGCGCAGGTCGACCGGGAGTTCGGCGAGCGCGGCCAGGCCGGAGGCGAGCAGCGCCCCGGGCGTCTGGGAGGCGCGGTGGACGCCCTGGCCCGCCGCGGTGGAGTCGCCGAGGAAGCCCAGCCGCAGCGGCGGCCGGTCGGTGCGGTGGTCGAAGGCGGCGCCGTAGCGGCCGTCGGCGCACGGCGGGACGTCGCTGGAGCCGCCCACCGTGCGGCGGGCCAGCCGGACCTCGGTCAGCAGCAGCCCGACGCCGGCCACGCCCAGCAGCCCGATCCCGCCGCCGCCGAACGCGGCCGCGGTCGCGATCCGCCGTGCCACCCTCGCCCTGGACCCCGTCACCACTGTTGTCACCATCGACCGGCACCTCCCCGTGCAGCGCGGGCGCGCCGCGGCCAGCCGGCCGGGACGCGCTCGTGGAACCGAGAACTCCTTCACCGGGTAAATGCCCGTTCCGGGCGGTGCCGCAACGCACCGGAGCTCCGATGGAGCCCAGTGATCGAACCCGTGGGCCCGTCGTCCACCTGGGCAATAGGCTGGCTGCACGGGCGCAGGAGAGCGTGCCCCCGACCGCGGAGACCACCGTGCAGTTTTACGATTCGATGATTGAGCTCGTCGGCAACACCCCGCTCGTGCGACTCAACAACGTCACTCAAGGGATCCAGGCAACCGTCCTGGTGAAGGTCGAGTACTTCAACCCCGGCGGGTCGGTCAAGGACCGCATCGCGGTGCGGATGATCGAGGCCGCCGAGGAGTCGGGCGAGTTGCAGCCGGGCGGCACGATCGTCGAGCCGACCTCCGGCAACACCGGGGTGGGCCTGGCGATCGTGGCCCAGCAGAAGGGCTACAAGTGCATCTTCGTCTGCCCCGACAAGGTGTCGACGGACAAGATCAACGTGTTGCGGGCCTACGGCGCCGAGGTGGTGGTCTGCCCCACGGCGGTGGACCCCGAGCACCCCGACTCGTACTACAACGTCTCCGACCGCCTGGTGCGCGAGACGCCGGGCGCCTGGAAGCCCGACCAGTACAGCAACCCCAACAACCCGCGCTCGCACTACGAGACCACCGGTCCCGAGCTGTGGGAGCAGACCGACGGGCGGATCACCCACTTCGTGGCCGGCGTCGGCACCGGCGGCACGATCAGCGGCACCGGTCGGTACCTCAAGGACGCCAGTGAGGGCCGCGTCCAGGTCATCGGCGCGGACCCGGAGGGCTCCGTCTACAGCGGCGGTTCCGGCCGGCCGTACCTGATCGAGGGCGTCGGCGAGGACTTCTGGCCGACCGCCTACGACCGCACGGTCGCCGACGAGATCGTGGCGGTCTCGGACAAGGACGCCTTCCAGATGACCCGGCGGCTGGCCAAGGAGGAGGGCCTGCTGGTCGGCGGCTCCTGCGGGATGGCCGTGGTGGCCGGTCTCCAGGTCGCCGAGCGGCTCGGCCCGGACGACGTGGTGGTCGTCCTGCTCCCGGACAGCGGCCGCGGCTACCTCTCCAAGATCTTCAACGACGAGTGGATGGCCGACTACGGCTTCCTGGAGGAGAGCGGCACCGCGGCCCGGGTCGGCGAGGTGCTCCAGCACAAGGAGGGCGAGCTGCCGTCCCTGGTGCACATGCACCCGGAGGAGACCGTCGGCGAGGCCATCGAGGTGCTCCGCGAGTACGGCGTCTCGCAGATGCCGATCGTCAAGCCGGGCGCCGGGCACCCCGACGTGATGGCCGCCGAGGTCGTCGGCTCGGTCGTCGAACGGGAGCTGCTGGACGCGCTGTTCACGCAGCGCGCCTCGCTGTCCGACCCGCTGGAGAAGCACATGTGCCCGCCGCTGCCGCAGGTCGGCTCGGGCGAGCCGGTCGCCGACCTGATGGCGGTGCTGGAGAACGCCGACGCGGCGATCGTCCTCGTCGAGGGCAAGCCCAAGGGCGTGGTGAGCCGGCAGGACCTGCTGGCGTTCCTGGCCCGCAGCGTCGCCAAGTAGCAGCTCGACGCCGCGCCGTGCCCGGCGCGGCGTCAAGTGTCCGTCAGGAAAAGGCCCGTCGCCGCAAGGTGTACGTATGCGTCACGTGCACGCAGCACGCGCTTAACACTTCTCCGGCACATTGTTGTGCAGGCGATACGGACCTCCGGAGCGGCTCCCGGACCTCCACGATCGCCAGGATGCGACGACCGGCCCTGACCCGGTTCGCGTCTCGGGCGGGGACCGCCGTCGTCCCGCCCCCGGCTCCGGCCGGGGTGCGGCGGTCCCCGCGCCAACCCCCGCTCCCGGCCTCAGTCGCGGTCGGCTTCCGTCCGCCGTGCGGCCGGTGAGCGCTGCGCCAGGCCGTACACGGCGTTGACGCCGACGATGCCGGCCCAGCACACCGTCAGGCCGACCAGGCCGGCGTTGGCCACCGCGATCGCGGACAGCGGGATGGCCAGCACCAGGGAGAGGACGGCGACCGCGAAGCGCTGCCAGAACTCGGCGCCGACCGCCGGCGCTCGCGGCGGCTGCGCCCCGCGGGCCACCTGCATCTGCTGCTCGGCCAGGTGCCGGCGCACCCGCCGGTCGACGTCCTCGTCGAGCTTCGTCAGGAAGGACTCCACCAGTTCGGACTCGTACTCCGGACCCAGCTCCTTGCGGGTCTGGAGGGTCGCGTCGAGGTCCTTCTTCAGCTCGGGGTCGTGTCTCGCCATGTCCCCGAGGCTACGGCCGGGCGGTGGGGCGGCGCGGTAGGGCTAGCCCCCCGATCCGAGCGGCGCCTACTGCCCCTCCCCGGGCCGCGGGTCCACCAGCCGCGCGGTGTCGTGGCGGGCGGCGAACCAGTAGAGGACGGCCGGCACCGCCAGGCCGACCAGCCAGGAGACGTCCGCGCCGCCGAGCGGGGCGACCAGCGGGCCGGTGTAGAACGCGGTGGCGAGGAAGGGGAGTTGGGCGAGCACGCCGACGACGTAGACGGTCAGGGCGCGGACGTTCCAGGCGCCGTACCGGCCGGCCGGGTCGCTGAGCGCCGGGACGTCGTAGCGCTCCTTGGAGATCAGGTAGTAGTCGACGAGGTTGATCGCCGACCAGGGCGTGAAGAACGTCAGCAGGAAGAGCAGGAAGTCCTTGAAGGAGGTGAGGAAGGAGTCCTTGCCCACCAGGGCCACGGCGGTGCCGGCCACCATGATCCCGGCGAGGTACGCGGAACGGCCGCGCGCCGAGAGGGTCCGTTGCCCGCGGAAGCCGCTGACGCTGGTGACCAGCGACATGAAGCCGCCGTAGGTGTTGAGGATGTTGATGGTGAGCTTGCCGAGAGCGATGACGAAGTAGAGGAACGAGGCGATCAGGCCCGTACCGCCCAGCCCGACGAGATAGCCGACCTCGTGGCCCACGAACGCGCCCGGGGCCGCCGCGGCCGCCAGCGCCCCGAACGTCATCGACCACTGCGCGCCCAGCACGGAACCGCCCAGCGTCCACCAGAAGGTCGCCCGGGGCGAGGTGTCCCGCGGCAGGTAGCGGGAGTAGTCCGCCACGTACGGGCCGAACGCCAGCTGCCAGGAGGCCGAGAGCGAGACCGCGAGCAGGAAGACCGGCAGCGCGAAGCCGCGGTCGTGCAACAGGGCGCCGAGGTCGGCGCGCTCCAGCAGGCGGACGCCCAGGTAGACGAAGGCCAGCGCGCAGACCAGGCCGGCGACCTTGCCGAGGAGGTGGATCAGGCGGTAGCCGACGGCCGCGGCGAGCGCGGTGACGGCGGCGAAGAGCACGATCCCGGTCGTCTGGCCGAGGTGCGTCAGCTCGCCCACCGCCTGCCCGGCGAGCACGCTGCCACTGGCGAAGAAGCCGACGTACATCACGATGACCAGCGCCAGCGGCACCACCGCCCCGCGCACCCCGAACTGCGCCCGGGAGGTGATCATCTGCGGCAGGCCGAGCCGCGGCCCCTGCGCGGAGTGCAGCGCCATCACCGCGCCGCCCGCGAGGTTGCCCAGCAGCAGGCCGATCAGCGCCCAGAACGCGTTGGCGCCGAAGACCACCGCCAGGGCGCCCGTGACGACGGCGGTGACCTGGAGGTTGGCGCTGAGCCAGAGGGTGAACTGGCTGACCGCGCTGCCGTGCCGTTCGTCGTCCGGGACGACGTCGATCGAGCGCCGTTCGATCACGCCTGCCATGGGTGCCGCCTCTTCGCCGCGCTGCATGTATGGATCCATGCAGGATCAGGGTCGATGAATGGAAGGTCAATAGGTCGGCGGCGATTCGCCCGCTCGCGGGGTCCCGGCGCACCGAGCAGACTGGTGCCCGCCGCTCCGGTACGGTCTGGGCACGAAAGGCCGGACGTCGGCGGACGGGGAAACGGCGGATCTCATGGAGCAGCCCACCAGCAACGCGGAGCACGCCACGACCGGCGGGGGCCCGGCGCCCGACCCGGACGGGACCGCGCCGGACACCGACCGACGCCCGCCGGAACCGGGCGACCTGGCCGACCGGCTGGAGGCGCACCGCACCGAACTGACCGGCTACTGCTACCGGATGCTCGGCTCCGCCTTCGAAGCCGAGGACGCCGTCCAGGAGACCATGGTCCGGGCCTGGCGCGGCCACCACCGCTTCGAGGGGCGGGCCTCGCTGCGCTCCTGGCTCTACCGCATCGCCACCAACGTCTGCCTGGACCTGCTCAAGGGCAGCAGCCGCCGCGCCCGCCCGATGGACCTCGCCTCACCGGCGAGCCTCGACACCCCGGTCGGGACCGGCCTGCCGGAGACCACCTGGATCGGGCCGGTCCCCGACGAGCGGGTGCTGGCCCGGGCCGGCGACCCGGCGGACACCGCCCTCGCCCGCGAATCGGTCCGGCTGGCCTTCGTCTCCGCGCTCCAGCGACTGGCCCCCCGGCAACGGGTGGTGCTCATCCTGCGCGAGGTCCTCAGCTGGTCGGCGAGCGAGGTCGCGGAGCTCCTGGACAGTTCGGTCGCCTCCGTCAACAGCGCTCTCCAGCGCGCCCGGGCGACCCTGGCCGCCACCGGTGACGACCCGGCCGGGCCCCCGGCCAGGCCGCTGGGCGCCGCCCAGCAAGACCTCCTCAAGCGCTACGTCGACGCCTTCGAACGCTTCGACATGGCGGCCCTGACCGCCGTGCTGCACGAGGACTGCACCCTGTCGATGCCCCCGTACGCGCTGTGGCTGCGCGGCCGCGCGGACGTCATCGGGTGGATGCTGGGGCCGGGCTGCGGCTGCCGGGGCTCCCACCTGGTGCCGCTCTCCGCGAACGGGACGCCGGCCTTCGCGCAGTACCGCGCGGACGGCACCGCCTGGGCCCTCCAGGTCGTCGAGCTCGCCGACGGCCGGATCACCGCGCTCAACGCCTTCCTCGACACCGAGCGGCTCTTCCCGCTGTTCGGACTGCCGTTGCGGTACCCGGGGTAGCCCCCGCGGCCGGGCGCGGACGGGCGGCCGGGCGCCGTCAGGATGGCCGGAGTCCGCCGCCACGCGCCGCTCCGCGCCGGACCCGGGACCGGCGCGGCCGAGGAATTCCGTACAGTCGGTGCACCGACGTCAAGGCCCCGGACCGGGCCGGGAAGAAGAGGCGATGAGCGGGGACGGGGAGAACGGCGTCAGCACCAACGGGACGCAGCCGCGGGGGACACGCGCGGCGGGGAACACGGCAGCGGGCGGTGCCACCGGCACCGGCGCCCGCCTCCAGCGGCTCTTCGAAGGGCACCGGCTGACGCCCACCCAGCGGCGGATCGCCCACTGCATGGTGCGGCGGGCCGCCGACGCGCCGTTCCTCTCCAGCGTCGAACTGGCCGAGCTGGCCGGCGTCAGCCAGCCGTCCGTCACCCGCTTCGCCGTCGCGCTCGGCTTCGACGGCTACCCGGCGCTCCGCCGCCACCTGCGGGACGTCGCCCCGGCCGAGCAGCCCGGCGTCTCCGGGGTGGACAACGAGTACCAGCAGGCCGTCCAGGCGGAGATCGACAACCTCCGCCACCTCGCCGACGCGCTCGCCGACCCCGGCCCGGTGACCGAGGCCGGCCGCCTCCTCGCGGCCTCCCGGCCGCTCCCGGTCCTCGGACTGCGCGCCGCCACCGCCCAGGCCGCCGGGTTCGTCTACTTCGCGCGCAAGGTGCACCCCGACGTCCGGCTGCTGGACGAGGGCGGCACCCTGCTCACCGACCGCATCGACGCCGCGGTGCACGCCGGCGCCACCGCCCTGCTCTGCTTCGCCCTGCCCCGGCACCCCCGCGAGGTCATCGAGGCGCTGGCCTACGCCCGCACCGCCGGACTCGCCGTCGTCACCGTCGCCGACAGCGCCTTCGCCCCCGTCGCCCACCACACCGACCTGCTCCTGCCGGCGCCGGTCGGCACCGGCCTGGCCTTCGACACCGCCTGCGCCCCGATGCTCCTGGGGCGCGTCCTGCTGGAGGCGATGTGCGACGACCTCCCGGACGCGCAGGCCCGGCTGGAGGAGTTCGACGCCAAGGCGGCGGAGCGCCAGCTGTTCGTGGAGTGAACGGCCGCGGCACCGCCGCCGCTCAGCCCAGCGCCAGCTTCCGCAGGCCGTCCGCGTGCTCGGCGCCGCTCTCCGCGGTGAGTTCCTCCAGCGTCTGCGGGGTGCGGACGGTCGCGAAGGCGTGGGTGCCGTCGGGGGCCGGCGCGTAGCCGTAGACGCCGGGGCGGGGCAGCGAGTTGTAGGCGAAGTGGGTGGAGAAGTAGTACGCGCCGGTGTCCAGGAGGGCGACGTGGTCGCCGGCCTCCAGACGGGGCAGCGGCCGGTTCTCGGCGACCAGGTCACCGGCGAAGCAGCACGGTCCGGCGATGTCCTGCGGCACCGGTGCCCCGGTCTTCGGGCGCCCCGCGGCGTCGTACGCCGCCACCCGGATCGGCCAGGACGCGGGCGCGAAGACCGTGCGGGTGGCGACCTGCGCTCCGGCGTGGGTCAGCGCGATCGACCGGCCGCCGGCCCACTTGGCGTACTCCACCCGGGCCAGGACCATGCCGTGCTTGGCCAGCAGCGACCGCCCGAATTCGGTGACCAGGCCGTAGCGCCCGGAGAACAGGCCGGGGACGGCCGAGCGGAGCAGCGCGGCGTACTCCCGGTAGGTCGGGGTGACGGCGTCCGAGGAGAAGTTGACGGGCAGGCCGCCGCCGATGTCGAGGGTGGTGATCCGGGGGGAGCCGGCCTGTTCGTTGATCTCCTCGGCGAGGTCGTAGAGCGCCCGGACGCCCTCCGCCATCCGTTCCAGCGGCATGCCCTGGGAACCGACGTGGGCATGCAACCGGGTCAGCCACGGGCGGTCCAGGCAGGCCCGGACGACCCATTCGCGGGCGCCCGGGTCGCGCAGCGGGATGCCGAACTTGGAGGTGTCGGTGGCGGTGCTCATCGCGCCGATGGCGCCGCCGCCGATCTGCGGGTTGACCCGGAGCCCTATCGGCGCGGCAGAGGGGGCCGAGGCCATCATCCGGTCGATGCGGGAGAGTTCCTCGTGGTTGTCGACGTTGACCGCGATGCCGAGGGCCAGCGCCTCACGGAGTTCGGGGAGGGTCTTGGCGGGGGAGTCCAGGACGGTGTGCCGGGCGGGGACGCCGGCGGCCCGGGCCAGCGCCAGCTCGCCGGGGCTGGCCACCTCGCAGCCGATCCCCTCCTGGGCCAGCAGCCGCAGCACGGGCACCAGCGAGGCGGCCTTCACCGCGAAGGCGTGGAGCACCTGGGTGCCGGGGGCGGTGAACTCCGCGAAGGCGGAACGGAGTTCGGCCGCCGAGCGGCGGATGCCCGCGACGTCGAGCAGCCCGGCCACGGGCTGACCGGGGCCGATCAGACCCTGGGTGATGGCTGCCTGAACGGCACGGTCTCGGTCCGTGAAGGTCATGACGCAACTTCATCATCCGACGGGTGCCCCGCGCCACGGCCGGAGGGGGAGGTCGGAGCCCTTCCGGTGGCCATGTTGTGGTGATCTTGTGTGCCGTCCGTGGGCTGCCGGGCGTGACGTTACGCAGTGCGCCGCCGCCCGCCGTTCACGCGCCGCGCGCACCGGCCCTCGACGTCGGCCGCCGGGCCCGCAACGGCCCGCACCCCGCCCCACGCCCCGCCCCCGCGGCGGGGCCCGGAGGAGCGGAGGGGACGGGGCGCGGGGCGGCGTCCCCGGGCTCACGCCGTGGGGGCGCCGCCGAGCTGAGCCTTGGTCTGACGGGCGGTCAGTCGGGAGCCGGACTCGCGGCGGGCGGCCCGGCGCAGCAACGGAACCGCCAGCAGGAAGCCCAGGACGGCCCAGGCGGCCAGGACCATGGCGACGGTGGGCAGTTGCCAGGAGCCGGCGGGCTCGGCGGCGCGGGCGGCGTCCGGCAGCAGGGACGCGCGCAGGCCCTGCGCCATCCACCGCAGCGGGAAGACCGAGGCGATGTTCTGCACCACGGTCGGCAGCGTGGTGATCGGGAACATCGCGCCCGACGTGACCAGCAGCGCCATCGCGGGCAGCATGATCAACGCCAGCGCCTCCCGCGGATTGGGCAGCACCGCGCCGATCGCGGCGCCCAGCGGGACGACGGCGAGCAGGCCGAGGCCGGTGACCCAGAGCAGCGTCAGCCAACCGCCCGGGCCGTGTGGCAGCGGCCCGTCGACCAGCGCCGCGGCGGCGCCCAGCAGGACCACCAAGGTGGCCACGGCCACGCCCACGATCAGCAGTGACTTGGCGACGAGGTAGGCCGGTATGCCGCCGGGGGTGGCCCGCAGCCGCAGCAGGGTGCCCTCTTCGCGCTCGGTCACCAGCATCTGCGGGAGGTTGATCACGCCGATCTGGAACAGCAGGTACGCGGCGAACCCGGAGAGGGTCAACTGCGCCATCGGGACCCGGGTCCCCGGCACGTCGTCGCTGATGAAGGTGGCGAGCAGCAGGGCCACCACGACGTTGCTCAGATAGCCGCTCATCTCCTTGCGGTCGCGCAGGAGGTGGCGTAGCTCGATGCCGCCGCGCCGCAGGCCCGCCCGCAGGGGGCGCAGCCGCCCGGGCCGGGCCCCGCCGCGCCCGGCCGCCGCGTCGCCCATCGCCGCCGCGTCGCCGCTCGCCGCACCGTGGTCGCGGTCCGGCGCCGTCGGGCCGGTGTCCGTCGTCGCCGTCATGTCCGTCCCCCTCATGCCGCTGCCTCCCCCGTGTCGCCGCCGGCCGCCAAACCGGTGCGGTGTGCGTCGTCGTCGGTGCCGTCGGTGCCGTCGGTGTCCGTGCCCTGCCGGTGCACCATGTGCAGGTAGGTGTCCTCCAGCGTCGGGCGGCGCACCTCCAGGTCCGCGATCGGACCGGCCGTCTCCCGGTGCAGCTCCCACACCAGGCCGGACGGGTCCGAGGTGCGCTCGTGGCGCGGCCGGCCGTCGGGCGCCGTCCAGCGGACCTCGGCCTGGGCGGCGGCCCGCCGGGCCAGCTCCGCCGGCGTGCCGCAGGCCCGGATCCGGCCGTCGACCAGCATGGCTATGCGGTCGGCCAACCGCTCGGCCTCGGCCAGGTCGTGGGTGGTCAGCAGGATCGTGACGCCCTCGGTGCGGGCCAGGCGCTCGATCAGGTCGTGGAAGTCGCGCCGCGCCTCGGGGTCGAAGCCGGTGGTGGGCTCGTCCAGGAAGAGCAACTCGGGCCGGCCGATGATGCCGAGCGCGACGTCGACGCGGCGGCGCTGCCCGCCGGAGAGCCGGTCGACGCGCTGCCGCGCCTGGTGGGTGAGGCCGACCAGGTCGAGCAGCTCGGCGGGGTCGCGCGGATCCGGGTAGTACGTCGCGAAGTGCGTCAGCAGCTCGGCGACCTGCCAGCGGCGGTGGTCGCGCCAGGATTGCAGGACCAGCCCGATCCGGCCGCGCCAGGCGTCGTCGGCGCGGGCCGGGTCGGTCCCGAGGACGCGCACCTCGCCGGCGGACCGCTGCCGGAACCCCTCCAGGATCTCGACCGTGGTGGTCTTCCCGGCGCCGTTGGGCCCGAGCAGGGCGAAGATCTCGCCGCGCCGGATCTCCAGGTCGACGCCCCGGAGCACGTGGGCGCTGCCGTAACGCATCCGCAGGTCGCGGGCCTCGACGACCGGTGTGGCGCCGGCCGTCGCGGCGGGTGCGGTGACGGCTGCGGGTGTGGTGGTCATCGTGGTGGCCTCCGGGCGTGCGGTCGTGGTCATCGGCCCGCCTCCGCGTGCTCGTGGGGCGCCGGTCGGACCGGCGCGGGGCCCGCGCCCTCGACGATCGCGCGGAGCGCGGCGACGTGTCCCTCGAAGGCGGTGCGGCCCCGGGCCGTCAGGCGCACCTTGGTGCGGCGCTTGCGGCCGCCGCCCTCCTTCTGGATCTCCAGGTATCCCGCCTCCTCCAGCGTGTGCAGCTGTTTGGAGAGCGCGGAGTCGCTGAGCGAGAGGCTGTCGCGGATGAACGGGAAGCCGGCCCATTCCGTGGCGGCCAGCAGGGCCACCACGGACAGCCGGGTGGACGGGTGGATCAGTTCGTCGAAGCCCGAGGGGGTGCTCAACGGTCTGTCTCCTCCTCATGGACGGTTGTCGGGGAGCGGTCGCCGAGCGCGCGGCTGCGCAGCGGGCTGATCGCCCAGCGGTTGGCGGGGCCGACGAAGAGCAGGAAGGCGCCGGCGGAGACGGTGGCCTGGATGAGGTTGCCGTAGGGCAGGGCCAGCCGCTCGGTCAGGAAATCGGTGAGGACGATCGTGCCGCCGCTGACGACCCCGCCCGCGAGGAAGCTGGCGAAGCTGCGCCAGGTGTACCGCGAGCGGTGCAGCCGCACGCGGGTCCGGCGGCTGTAGACGACCCCCAGGGCGACCAGTGCGCCGACGTAGAGGGCGAGCATCAAGAAGGAGCCCCAGGGCGGGAGCTTGAGCCCGTAACCGGCGAGGAAGAGCCACATCAGCGCGGCGGTCACGTACGTCGACCGCTGGTCGCCGTGTGCGCAGCGCTCCACCTCGTCGTACACCCGCTCCTGCGGGACCCGGATGCGCTGGAGATCCTTCCAGGCCTGCTCGGCATCCACCGGTGTCGTCATGTCCTTCGCCTCCCCGTAGACGTGTCGGACGGGCCGTGTCGCACGGCCGGTGCCGAGGTCGCCGAGGGCGCCCCCGTCCAACTTTCCCACCAGGAAAGCTAACACTTGACTTTCCTGTCGGGCAAGTCGAACGGGTGGGTTGGGGAAAGCTGTCGTCGCGCCCTGTTGACTAGCGGTATTCAGTAGCTCCAGACTGTGAATAGGTCAATCCATTCAGAGTCAGGGAGGCACGGCCCATGTCGGGACCGCGACCCGTGCGGGCACCGCGCGGTACGGAGCTGAGCGCACGGGGATGGCAGCAGGAAGCCGCGCTGCGCATGCTGCAGAACAACCTCGATCCGGAGGTGGCCGAGCACCCGGACCAGCTCGTCGTCTACGGCGGCACCGGCAAGGCCGCCCGTGACTGGCGCTCCTTCGACGCCATGGTGCGCACCCTGACCACGCTCAAGCAGGACGAGACGATGCTCGTCCAGTCCGGCAGGCCGGTCGGCGTGATGCAGACGCACGAGTGGGCGCCGCGGGTGCTGATCGCCAACTCCAACCTCGTCGGCGACTGGGCCAACTGGGAGGAGTTCCGCCGCCTGGAGGCCCTCGGCCTCACCATGTACGGCCAGATGACGGCCGGTTCGTGGATCTACATCGGCACCCAGGGCATCCTCCAGGGCACCTACGAGACCTTCGCGGCGGTCGCGGCGAAGAAGTTCGGCGGGACGCTGGCCGGCACCATCACGCTCACCGCCGGACTCGGCGGCATGGGCGGCGCCCAGCCGCTCGCCGTCACCATGAACGACGGCGTCGCGCTCTGCATCGACTGCGACCCGCGCGCCATCGAGCGCCGCATCGAGCACCGCTACCTGGACGTCAAGGCGGACAACCTCCAGCACGCCCTCCAGCTCGCCGTCGAGGCCCGCGACCAGCGCAAGCCGCTCTCCATCGGCCTGCTCGGCAACGCCGCGGAGCTCCTCCCGCAGATGCTCGCCGAGGGCGCCCCGATCGACATCGTCACCGACCAGACCAGCGCCCACGACCCGCTCGCCTACCTGCCCGTCGGCATCGACTTCGCCGACATGGCGGCCTACGCGGCCGAGAAGCCCGCCGACTTCACCCAGCGTGCCCGCGAGTCGATGGCGAAGCACGTCGAGGCCATGGTCGGTTTCATGGACGCCGGCGCCGAGGTCTTCGACTACGGCAACTCCATCCGCGGCGAGGCCCAGCTCGCCGGGTACCAGCGGGCGTTCGCCTTCCCCGGCTTCGTCCCCGCCTACATCCGGCCGCTCTTCGCCGAGGGCAAGGGCCCGTTCCGCTGGGCGGCGCTCTCCGGCGACCCGGCCGACATCGCCGCCACCGACCGCGCCATCCTCGACCTCTTCCCCGAGAACGAGTCGCTGGCCCGCTGGATCAAGCTGGCGGGGGAGCGGGTCCACTTCCAGGGCCTGCCCGCCCGGATCTGCTGGCTCGGCTACGGCGAGCGCGACAAGGCCGGCGAGCGGTTCAACGAGATGGTCGCCGACGGCACCCTGAAGGCCCCGCTGGCCATCGGCCGCGACCACCTCGACTGCGGTTCCGTCGCCTCCCCGTACCGCGAGACCGAGGCCATGAAGGACGGCTCGGACGCGATCGCCGACTGGCCGCTGCTCAACGCCATGGTCAACGTCGCCTCCGGCGCCTCCTGGGTCTCCCTGCACCACGGCGGCGGCGTCGGCATGGGCCGCTCGATCCACGCCGGACAGGTCACGGTCGCCGACGGCACCCCGCTGGCCGGCGAGAAGATCCGCCGGGTGCTCACCAACGACCCGGGCATGGGCGTCATCCGCCACGTCGACGCCGGCTACGAGCGCGCCGACGAGGTGGCCGCCGAGCGGGGCGTCCGCATCCCGATGCGCGAGGGCGAGGGCGCGTGAGCTCCTCGTTCCACGAGATGTGGGAGGAGTTGCGGCCGCTCGGCCGTGACTCCTCCTCCGGGGGCTACCGCCGCTTCGCCTGGACCGGCGCGGACACCGACTGCCGCGCGTGGTTCCGGGCCCAGGCCGAGGCCCGCGGACTCGCCTACGAACTCGACCGCAACGGCAACCAGTGGGCCTGGCTCGGCGCCACCACCTACCGGGACGTGGCCCCCGGCGAGGCCGTCGTCACCGGCTCGCACCTGGACTCCGTCCCGGACGGCGGCGCCTTCGACGGCCCGCTGGGCGTGGTGTCCTCCTTCGCCGCCCTCGACGAACTGCGCGGGCGGGGAACGGAGTTCACCAAGCCGCTGGCGATCGTCAACTTCGGCGACGAGGAGGGCGCCCGCTTCGGGCTGGCCTGCGTCGGCTCCCGGCTGTCCGCCGGCGCCCTGACCACCGAGGCCGCGCACCGGCTGCGGGACGGCGACGGCGTCACCCTGCCGCAGGCCATGGAGCGCGCCGGCCACGACCCCGAGGCGATCGGCCCCGATCCGGAGCGGCTCGCCGCCATCGGGGCGTTCGTCGAACTCCACGTCGAGCAGGGCCGCGCCCTCGACCTGTCCGGGGACCCGGTCGGCATCGCCTCCGCCATCTGGCCGCACGGCCGCTGGCGGTTCGACTTCCGCGGCGAGGCCAACCACGCCGGCACCACGCGCCTGGAAGACCGCCGCGACCCGATGCTCTCCTACGCCGCGACCGTGCTCGCCGCCCGCGAGCAGGCCCGACTGGCCGGCGCCCTGGCCACCTTCGGGAAGATCAGCGTCGAACCGAACGGCGTCAACGCCATCCCCTCGCTGGTCCGCGGCTGGCTGGACGCCCGCGCCGCCGGCCAGGACACCCTGGACACCGTGATCACCGGCATCGAGCGGGCCGCCGCCGAACGGGCCGCCCGCGACGGCGTCGACCTCGATGTCGTCCGCGAGTCCTTCACCCCCGTCGTGGAGTTCCAGCACGCCCTGCGGGACGAACTGGGCGCCCTCCTCGGCAAGCAGGGCGAACGGCCGGTACCGGTCCTGGGCACCGGCGCCGGACACGACGCGGGTATTTTGTCCGCAACCGTCCCGACGGCCATGTTGTTCGTCCGCAACCCGACCGGCGTCTCGCACTCGCCCGCCGAGACGGCCGCCGAGGACGACTGCGTCGCCGGGGTCACCGCACTCGCCGACGTACTGGAGGGGCTGGCGTGCCGCTGACGCCCGAGGCAACACCGAAGACGTACTGGCTCGAACACGCCTGGCTCGGCTCGCACGTCGCCTCCGGCGTGAGTGTGGAGACGGCGGACGGGCGGATCACGGCCGTCCGCACCGACACCCCGACACCCCCGCCGGGCGCCGAGGCGCTCCGCGGCCTGACCCTCCCGGGCCTGGCCAACGCCCACAGCCACGCCTTCCACCGTGCCCTGCGCGGCTCCGTGCAGGTCGGCAGCGGCACCTTCTGGACCTGGCGCGACGTGATGTACGGCGTCGCCGACCGGCTCACCCCGGACAGCTACCACGCGCTCGCCCGCGCCGCCTACGCCGAGATGGCGCTCGCCGGCATCACCTGCGTCGGTGAGTTCCACTACCTGCACCACGCGCCCGGCGGCACCCGCTACGACGACCCCAACGCGATGGGCCGGGCGCTGCTCGCGGCCGCCGCCGACGCCGGCATCCGGATCACCCTGCTCGACACCGCCTACCTCTCCGCCGGCTTCGGCGACCCGCCCAACCAGCACCAACTGCGCTTCTCCGACGGCACCGCGGACGCCTGGGCGGAGCGCGCCGACGCGCTCAAGGGCGCCGAGCACGCCCGGATCGGCGCCGCGGTGCACTCCGTGCGGGCCGTCCCCGCCGGGGAGTTGGCCACCGTCGCCGAATGGGCCCGCCGGCGGCAGGCGCCCCTGCACGTCCACCTCTCCGAGCAGACCGCGGAGAACGACGCCTGCTGGGCGACCCACGGCCGCACCCCCACCCAACTGCTCGCCGACCACGGGGTGCTGGGCCCGCGCACCACCGCCGTGCACGCCACCCACCTCACCGACGAGGACATCGCGCTGCTCGGCGGCAGCACCACCGGCGTGTGCATGTGCCCGACCACCGAACGGGACCTCGCCGACGGCATCGGCCCGGCCGTGGCGCTCCAGGAACAGGGCAGCCCGCTCTCCCTCGGCAGCGACAGCCACGCCGTCATCGACCTGCTCGAAGAGGCCCGCGCCATGGAGCTGAACGAGCGGCTGCGCACCCGCACCCGGGGCCACTGGACCGCCGCCGCCCTGCTGCGCGCCGCCACCGGCGACGGGCACGCCGCCCTGGGCTGGGACGACGCGGGCACCCTCGCACCGGGGGCGCTCGCCGACCTCACCACGATCCGGCTGGACTCCGTACGCACCGCCGGACCGGTACCGCGACTGGGCGCCGAGACGGCCGTATTCGCCGCCACCGCGGCGGACGTGCGGCACACGGTCGTGGGCGGGCGGCACATCGTCCGCGACGGGACGCACACGCGCGTGCCCGACGTGCCCACCGCCCTCGCCGACGCCATCGCCGCCGTGCGCGGCTGACCCCCACCCCCGCCCGGCCACCGTCGGCAGCCACCCCCAGCCGGCCCGGGCCCCGCCACCCGCGGACGAAGGAGAACACCCCCGCGATGACGACGACCTCCGCGCCGACCACCGCCATCACCCACATCGCCCAGCTCGTCACCAACGACCCCTCCCTCGGCGAAGGCCCCCTCGGTCTGATCCAGGACGCCGCGGTCGTCATCGACGGCGACCGCATCGCCTGGGTCGGTCCCTCCAGCAAAGCACCGGCCACTGACAACGCCGTCGACGCGGCCGGCCGGGCGGGCCTGCCCGGCTTCGTCGACTCCCACTCCCACCTGGTCTTCGCCGGCGACCGCACGGCCGAGTTCAACGCCCGGATGTCCGGCCGCCCCTACTCCGCCGGCGGCATCCGCACCACCGTCGCCGCCACCCGCGCCGCCAGCGACGACGCACTGCACGCCAACGTCGCCCGCTACCTCGCCGAGGGCCTGCGCCAGGGCACCACCACCCAGGAGACCAAGTCCGGCTACGGCCTGACCGTCGAGGACGAGGCCCGCGCGCTGCGCATCGCCGCCGCCCACACCGACGAGGTCACCTTCCTCGGCGCGCACATCGTCTCGCCCGACTACGCCGACGACCCGGCCGGCTACGTCGACCTGGTCACCGGACCGATGCTGGACGCCTGCGCCCCGCACGCCCGTTGGGTCGACGTCTTCTGCGAGCGGGGCGCCTTCGACGGCGACCAGGCGCGCGCCATCCTCACCGCCGGCAAGGCCAAGGGCCTGGTGCCCCGGGTGCACGCCAACCAACTCGGCCACGGCCCCGGCGTGCAGCTCGCCGTCGAGGTCGGCGCCGCCTCCGCCGACCACTGCACCCACCTCACCTACGCCGACATCGACGCGCTGGCCCAGTCGGACACCGTCGCCACGCTCCTGCCGGGCGCCGAGTTCTCCACCCGCGCCCAGTGGCCCGACGCCCGTCCGCTGCTCGACGCCGGCGCCACCGTCGCGCTCTCCACCGACTGCAACCCCGGCTCGTCCTTCACCAGTTCGATGCCGTTCTGCATCGCGCTGGCCGTGCGCGACATGGGGATGACGCCGGACGAGGCGGTCTGGTCGGCGACCGCGGGCGGCGCCCGGGCGCTGCGCCGCGACGACGTCGGCCGGATCAGCCCCGGCGCCCGCGCCGACCTGCTCCTGCTGGACGCCCCGTCCCACGTCCACCTCGCCTACCGGCCGGGCGTGCCGCTGGTCACCGACGTCTGGCACCGCGGCGTGCGCCTCTGACGCCTTCTGACGCCTTCTGGCGCCGCTGCGACGCCGTCGGGGGGCGGGGGACGCCCCGGACGCACTGGGGGCCCGTCCCGGACGATTCCGGGGCGGGCCCTCGTGTGCACGGGCGTCAGCCGGCCGTGGGGGCCGGCGCCGACCGCGGGGTCACTCCTCGACCATCAGGCCCTTGCGGAGCCGGACGAGGGTGCGGGAGAGCAGACGGGAGACGTGCATCTGCGAAATGCCCAGCTCGTCGCCGATCTCGGACTGCGTCATGTTGGCGACGAACCGCAGGGAGAGGATCTTCCGGTCCCGGGACGGGAGTTCGGCGATCAGCGGCTTCAACGACTCGACGTATTCGATGCCTTCGAGGCCGTGGTCCTCGTAACCGATCCGGTCCGCCAGCGCGCCTTCGCTGTCGTCCTCCTCGGGCTGGGCGTCCAGCGAGCTCGCGGTGTACGCGTTGCTCGCGGCCATCCCTTCGACGACCTCGTCCTTGGTGAGGCCGAGGCGTTCGGCGAGTTCGCCGACCGTGGGTGACCGGTCCAGCTTCTGCGCCAGTTCGTCGCCCGCCTTCGCCAGGTCCAGGCGGAGTTCCTGCAGACGTCGCGGAACCCGCACCGACCAGCTGGTGTCGCGGAAGAAACGCTTGATCTCGCCGACGATGGTCGGCATCGCGAACGTCGGGAATTCCACGCCGCGGCTGAGCTCGAAACGGTCGATGGCCTTGATCAGACCGATGGTGCCGACCTGGACGATGTCCTCCATCGGCTCACTGCGGGAACGGAACCGGGAGGCCGCGAACTTCACCAGGGCGAGGTTCAGCTCGACCAGGGTGTTGCGGACGTACGCGTATTCGTGCGTGCCTTCTTCCAGCGTTTCCAGCCGCTCGAAGAGAGTTTTCGACAGCGCCCTGGCATCCACCGGACCCACTTCGTCGAACGGTGGGATCTCGGGCAGGTCGTCGAGCTCGGGCACGCTCACCGGGTCGGTTGCCGCGGCATGCTTTTGGGAAGGAATGTGACCGGTCGCATCGGACCGGGGTGTCGACGAAGCGGTTCGCTGCTCGTCCTCGATACGCAATTCGTCGAGCCGGGGTGACATGTGTCTCCTCCATCGTTCTCGGCATATGGCTGCCGAAGCCTCTGCATGAAGCTGCGGTGTGCGGCGCCTCCAAAGCCGGCCGTTTCGAATGTGTCCTTCTACGCCTACCTGGCTTCGCCGGAAGAAGGCAAGTGCGTGTTGTCCGCAATCTTGCGCTATGCCCTTTCTGCGGCTACCGGTGAACGTCAGGAAGGCGTAGGGTTCGACCCGCGCAGTCATAAGCAATGTCGTCACCAAAACAGTCGTCTAGGCAGCAAGAGGGGTGCGCTCGGATGGACCGCGGGACGGTCGGCAGTGCAAGCCGTGGTCGGCTTCACGTCGAGATCCGCCATCACGGCGCCAGTGCGGTGGTGACGGTCGCCGGTGAGCTGGATCACCACACCGCGGATCTGTTGCGGGAATCACTGGAAGGCTGCATCGACGACGGTTATGCACGCCTCGTGGTGGACTGCTCACCCCTGGAATTCATGGACTCCACCGGGCTGAACGTCTTGCTCGGCGCCCGGCTGAAAGCCGAGGCCGCGGGCGGCGGCGTCCATCTGGCCGGGATGCAACCGGTGGTGGCCAGGGTCTTCGAGATCACCGGCGCGGAGGCGGTTTTCACGGTGCACGACTCGCTCGAAGCGGCCCTGGCCGACTGACCGGACGCGAAGCCCGGACGGCTCCGATCCGGGCGCGTAGTCGGCGTCACAACTTCCGTTCCCAAGAAGTGGGTGTTCTCACGGTCCGGTCGGGCAGGAGACACCTGAATCCGTTGAATCAGTCAGGTATCTGTTGTCCGTGAACAGGCGAATCGGTGAGGTGAAGCGCTGATGAGCACCACCCGGCCGTACCCGCCGGGCGATCTTGGCCCGGAGCCGGGCGGCGCCGGCGCTTCCGCTGCCGTCCCCACAGGTCAGATTCGTCGGCTGCGCCTGGCCGGCACCCGGGGCGCCGTGGCCCGGGCCCGCGACTTCGCCCGGGAGGCGCTGAACGACTGGGGCTGGCTGCCGGCCGCCACCGCCGATCAGCGGGCCGCGGCCGAGGACGTGCTGCTCGTCGTCTCCGAGCTGGTCACCAACGCCTGCCTGCACGCCGAGGGCCCCGAGGAGCTGCGGCTGCGCTGCGCCGCGAAGGTGCTCCGCCTGGAGGTCAGCGACCTGGGAGCGGGCTCCCCGGCGCCGCGCAGCCCGCACCGCCCCGGACGCCCGGGCGGCCACGGCATGTTCATCGTGCAGCGGCTGTGCCTGGACTGGGGCGTGGTGCGCAACGCCGACGGTGCCGGCAAGACCGTCTGGGCGGAGCTGGCCGCACCCTCCTGAAGGGGCGGCGGACGAGCGGAAGGCGAGCGCGGGCCCACCGGCCCGCGCTTCGTCGTGTCCGGGGCCGCCTCCGGCCCGGGGCGTGACCGGGGCGGACGCCCGTCCCGTGGACGGATCCGGTCGCCGCCGCGCATCGGGGCTGTGCTGTGCCTTCCCTCGACACCCTCCCGGGCGTACCTTGAGCGCCCAATCTGATGTGCCGTCAGTAACATCCGGCGGCGCGCACCCGGGAGAAGGGGAACTCAAGGTGGCCCGCTTCCACGCACAACACGGCAGGCGGCCGCGGCGGGCGGCCGGGCTGGCCGCGGCCGCGGTCACGGCGGCCGGATCCGCGGTGCTGTTCACCGCGCCCGTCGCACACGCCGAGGTCGTCGACGTCAACTACCAGTGCAAGACGCCGATCGGCAACAAGGGGGCGGTCTCGCCCATCGACATCAAGGGGACGCCCAGCGGCGGCTCGTACAAGCTCGTGATGTCGTTCCAGAAGGGCGTCTCCTCCAGCCCCGTCGAACTGGGCAAGGGGGCGATGAGCCCCAGCGCGGTGATCCAGTTGGGCGGCGCGGAGAGCGGCACGGTCGCGGTCAGCGGCCCGCCCAACGACCAGGCGATACCGGCCAACACACCCATCAAGATCAGTGACTTGAGCGGCACGTACACCCCCAAGGCCAGCGGGAAGGTCACCTTCACGGCCTCCACGCTCACCATCAAGGCGCTGGGCACCACCACCACCTGCACGCCGAGCAACCACCCCAAGCCGGCACTGACCCTGGACGTGAAGGGCAGCGGCGGTACGGGCGGCAGTGGTGGTTCCGGTGGTAGCGGGGGCTCCGCGGCGGCGGGCGGATCGACCGGCGGCGGCCAACTGCCGCAGACCGGACCGGCGGACTCCGCGATCGCCCTGGGCACCCTCGGCGGCACCGTGCTGCTGGCCGGCGCGGCCGGCGCGCTCTGGCTGACCCGCCGTCACCAACGGGCCTGACCTCCACCGGGAGCCGCCGATGCCGTTCCGACTCCGCACCGCGGCCGCCGGCGCCGTCCTCGCGGCCGCCGTCGTCCTGCCGTGCCCCGCGGTGGCCGCGGCCCGTCCGCCCGCCGCGGCGGCCGGGCCGTCCACCACCGCCGCACCCGGCTGGTCCGCGGCGCCGACCGGCACCGCCCGCACGTCCTTCTACCTGGAGGGGCCGGCGGGCAGCGCGCTCACCGACCGGCTGGCCGTGCGCAACCCGTCCGACCGGCCGCTGACCGTACGGCTGGCCGGCGACGGCGAGGGGGGCGACGGTCAACGTGCCGGGGCGTGGCTCGCGTTCGGCGCGGCGCAGGTGACGGTTCCGCCGCGGACGCAGGCGAGCGTGCCGTTCACGGCGGCCGTGCCGCGCACCGCCGCCCCCGGCAGCCACCCGGCCGCGCTCACCGTCACCGGTCCCGGCGCCCGGATCCGGATACCCGTCCGGCTGCGGGTGACCGGGCCGACGCTGTCCGCGCTCACCGTCGAACACGTCTCGGTGACCCGGCAGGGGAGCGCAGCGGTGATCCGGTACACCCTGGTCAACCGCGGGAACACCGCGCTCCGGCCACAGGTGGCGGTCCGCGCCGACGGCCTCTTCGGCACGCTGCTGCGCCGGCCCGCCCGCCCGCTGCCGGACGTCCTGCCGCCCGGCGCCCGCACCGCCCGGACCGAGACCTGGTCCGATCCGCCCGCCCTGGACGCGGTCCACGTCACGCTCACCGCGACCGCGGCGGGCGGGGCGCAGGACACCGGCACCGCCGCATACACCGCCGTCCCCTGGGGGACGGGTGCCGCGGCGGCGCTCCTCCTGGCGGCCGGCGGGGGCGCCTGGGCGGTCCGTCGGCGCCGCGGGCGCAGCGGGCGGGCGGCGCCGACCGGCGACGGCGGGGCCGGTCCCGGACCCGACGACGGGGGCGGGCCCCCGCCCCACCGGCCCGGTGCCCGGGTGACCGCCGGCACCCGACCGGCGAACGGCACCGGGACGCGCGGGGCGGCCGCAACGACCACGACGGGCACGACGAGCTCCACCACGACGGTCGCGAAGACGGGATCAGGGGTGCGCGGGTGAACGGCGAGAACGGCGAGAACGGCGAGAGCGGTGAGAGCGGTGAGAGCGGCGAGCACGCCGGCAACGGACGGGGCGGCGGGGTCGGCGCGGGCCTCGGGCCGGGCGCGCGAACGAGCGGAAGACGAGCCTCCGGGCGCCTCGGACGACGGTGCCGGCCGCCCGCCCTGCTCGCCGCCCTCGTCCTGGCCGTGCTCCCGGCCCTGCTGCCCGGCCTGCCGGCCCCCGCCGCGCACGCCGCCGCGGCCGGCGATCCGCCCTCCGCCGCGGTCTCCCCGAAGGAGGCGGGCGCCGGCGGCGACGTCACCGTCACCGGGCGGGGCTGGCGCCCGCACACCCTGCTGATGCTGCTGATCTGCGGCCAGAACATGATCGGCGGCACCAACGCGTGCGCCAACGCCGACGGGCGGACCGTCACCACCGACGACCGGGGCGCGTTCAGCAAGGCCCTGCCGGTCGCCGAACCGCCCAAACCCTGCCCCTGCGTCGTGCACGTGGCGACCGCGACCGGCCCGGCGGACGCCGCGGACGCCGCGTTCAAGGTCGCCGGCCACCCCGTCGCCCCGCTGCCGCAGGACGTGAGCGCCGGCCGGCTGGCCGTCCTCGCGCAGCCCCGGCTGACCGGCAGCAGCGGACTCCTCACCTGGTTCGGCGCCCCGCCGCAGCGCGAACTGACCGTCACCGTCGGCAACTTGGGCTCGATGCCGGCCAAGGACCCGGTCTTCCAGGTCGGCACCTCGCACGGCGTCTTCGCGCCCCAGTGGGAGGACCAGCAGTGGCGCGGGACCGTCCCCGCCGGGCAGAAGACCGAGGTCAGGCTCCCGGTGGAGCTGGCCGCCGGCGCGCACGGGGACTACCTGGTCTCCCTCAAGTACGGCGGCAAGGTGCTGGTCGAACAGCCGTGGGAGGTAGGCCGGCCGTGGGGCGTGACGCTCTTCTGGCTGCTGCTGTGCCTGGTCGTCCCCACGGCGGTGTTCCGGATCGGGATGGCGGTCGTCGACCGCGTCCGCCCGCCCCGACCGGGCACCACCGTCCGCCCCCGCAGGGCGACGCACCGCCCGCACCCGCGGCGCACCGGCACGGGCCGGCAACAGGCCCGGCCGCGGAGCCGACACCAGGAACGACCCGGCACGGGCCCCGGCACCGCACCACCGGCCGGCACCGCCGCCCTGCCGTGGTTCACCCAGGACACCGCACCGTCCACCACATCAACCGAAGGACCCCCGTCGAAAGGTTCCCCGTGATGACGTTGATGAGGCCGACCGGGCCGCCGAGGCCGACCGGACGGCGCAGGAGAGCGACCCTGGCCGCGACGGCCGCACTGGTGCTCGCGGGGGCGGGCGTGGTCGCCGCCGCCGGGACCGCGCAGGCGGCCGACGTGGCGTACAAGACCGAGTGCCAGCCGCCGCCGATCTCGGGCCTGCCGCCCGTGGAGGGCACCACCAAGGTCGAGGTCACCGCGCCGGCGACCGCCAAGGTCGGCGACGCGATCGAGGTGGTCTGGACGACGGTCCAGGCCGCGTCGCAGAACCCCGGCATCCTCGACCTGGGCAAGGACACCGTCCAGCCGTCCGGCACGATCAAGGTCGCCGGGGCGCAGACCGGGGACCTGGCCGTGCAGGGCCCCCGGCAGAACCCGCCGATCCCGAAGAACAGCCCGATGAAGCTGTCCGTCATGAAGGGCACGCTGAAGCTCACCGCGCCGGGAGAGGTCACGCTGACGCCCGGCGCCTACACCATCAACGTCAACAAGCCGATCTCCACGGACACCAAGTGCACGCCCAAGGAGGCGGTGCAGCCGGCGGTCACCCTCAAGGTGACGGACGGCGGCGGTTCCTCCGGCGGCACCACGGGCAGCGGGGGGACGGGCAGCAGCGGCGGCAGCACGGCCGGCGGAACGAGCTCCGGCACCACCGGCTCCGGCGGCGCGACCACCGGCGGCAGCACCGGTTCCACCGGCGGCTCCACCGGCTCCTCCGGCGGCTCCGGCACCAGCGGCGGCCCGGGGGGCTCGGGCGGCGACCCCGACGGCACCGCGTACAAGGGCAAGCAGGTACAGGTCCCCTACGCCTGCAAGACGCCCATCGGCGACAAGAAGGCCACCTCGCCGGTCCAGATCGACGGCGTCAAGAAGGGCGGTGGCTACGACCTGACGGTGCACTTCGCCAAGTCCGTCATGGACAGCCCCGCCGACATCCCCAAGGGGTCGGTCAAACCGTCGATGGACGTGAAGGTGGGCGGCGCCGACAAGGGCTCCGTGAAGGTCGAGGGGCCCACCAACGCCCAGCCCATCAAGTCCGGCCAACCCATCGAGATACCCGACCTCAAGGGCACCTACAAGCCCGGTGCGAGCGGCAAGGCCACGCTCACCCCGGGCGTCCTCACCGTCAACGCCCTCGGCACCACCACCACCTGCACCCCGGAGAAGGACCCCGGGGCCTCGCTCGTGCTCGACACCGCGGCCCAGCCCGGCGGCACCTCGGGCGGCTCCACCGGCGGGACGTCCAGCGGCGGCGGCACGGCCGGGACGGGCAGTGCGTCCGGCGGCAGCGGCAGCGCCGGCGGCCTCGCCCAGACCGGCGCGGACGACCACGGCGCGCTGACCGCCCTCGGCGTGCTCGCCGGCACCGTGCTCCTGCTCGGCGCCGCGGTCTTCACCTTCGCCCCGCGGCGACTGCGCCGCTGACGGCCCTTCGCCGCTCACGGTGAAGCCCGCTCAGGGCGAAGCCCGCTCAGGGAAAAGGGGAAGGGCCCGGCACGCACCAGCGCGCCGGGCCCTTGCCCACTACCGGGAACCGATCAGTGCACGTCGCCCATGAGCGGCGTGATCTTCTTGCGGTACATGAAGACCGCGACACCGGCCAGGACGGCGAGTGCGGCCTCGGTGACCAGCACGCCCACCCCGCTGAGGTCCGCGCCCGCGATGGACACCAGGGAGATGACGCTGTCACCGGCGGTGACGGCGAGGAACCAGACGCCCATCATCTGGCTGGCGTACTTCTGCGGCGCCAGCTTGGTGGTCACCGACAGGCCGACCGGGGACAGGCACAGCTCGCCCATCGTCTGCAGGCCGTAGACCGTGATCAGCCACATCGGGCTGACCTTGGTGCCGTCGGACGACATCGCGATCGGCAGCAGGAAGAAGACGTACGAGGCGCCGATCAGCACCATCGCCATGGCGAACTTCACCGGGGTGCTGGGCTCGCGGTTGCGGCGGGCCAGCGCCATCCACGCCGAGGCGAAGACCGGGGCCAGGGCCAGCACCCACACCGGGTTGACCGACTGCATCCACGAGGACGGGAAGCCCAGGCCGAAGACGGTCTCCGCGGTGTTCTTCTCGGCGAAGACGCTCAGCGTCGAACCGGCCTGGTCGAAGATCATCCAGAAGACCGCGGCGGCGAAGAAGAACCACAGGTAGCCACTGACCTTGGCCTGCTCGGTGCTGCTCAGGTCCTTGTCCCGCTTGATGCGCAGCAGCACGAAGCAGGGGACGCAGATGCCGATGACGGCCAGCGGGACCAGGGCCCAGTTGAGCGTGAAGTGGCCGGTGCCGACGACGATGCCGTAGAAGACCGCGGCGACGACGGCCCAGATCAGGCCCTTGCGCAGCCAGCTGTTGCGCTCCGCGGCGGCCAGCGGGGTCGGCACCTGGCTGCTCTGCGGGTTGAGGTTCCGGGTGCCGATCAGGAACTGGATCAGACCCAGCGCCATGCCGAGCGCCGCGGTGGCGAAGCCCAGGTGCCAGTTGATGCCCTGGCCGATGCCGCCGACGATGATCGGGGCGGCCATGGACCCGAGGTTGATGCTCATGTAGAAGACGGTGAAACCGCCGTCCCGGCGCGGGTCCTGCGGGCCGTCGTAGAGGTGGCCCACCATCGTGGAGATGTTGGACTTCAGCAGACCGGAGCCGCACGCCACCATCGCCAGGCCGACGAAGAAGGTCTGGCCCGGGATCGCCAGCACGATGTGGCCCGCGATGACCACGCACGAGCCGACGATCACCGTCTTGCGGGGGCCCCAGACGCGGTCGCCGAACCAACCGCCGGGCATGGCGAGCAGGTAGACCAGGGCCATGTAGACGGCGTAGATCGCCGTCGCGGAGGCGGCCGTCATGGCCAGTCCGCCGCCCTGGGAGCCCACCTTGGCGTCCGAACCGCCGGAGATCAGGTACAGGACGAGCAGGGCACGCATGCCGTAGAAGCTGAAGCGCTCCCACATCTCGGTCATGAAGAGAGTGGCCAGGCCGCGGGGGTGGCCGAAGAAGGTCTTGCCGCCGTTGACAGGGGTTCCCTGCTGGGCCGCGTCCTTCGTCAGGCTGGACGCCATGGTGGTTCCTTGCTGCTCGGGACGCGTCCGAGGGGTTCGGTATGCGCCCGGGTGGGGGATGACCGGCACCGGCGCCGCCCTGCCCGCCCTCACGTCCGGGAGGTTCGACCCACAGGAGGGGGCCGGCGGAAGGCCGAACACCGGGATCCACGCCCCCGTGCCGCAACAATGCGGCCGGCGGACCCGGTCGACAGGTCTTTCACTGTGTAAGGGACTGGGGATGCCAGTCCCGCACACAACAAGGACCGATGACGTCAGTTCTGCGCCACGGGTCCTGGGGTTGTGCGTTGAACGTTCCGGACACCATACGTCCGCTCACCGGCCGGTTGGGAGTGGTGAGAGAACGCTCACACTGGCGTGGGGAACCGTCCGCAACCGCCTGTACGACCGCGCCCGCACCCGTGCGCCCGCGGTCCGAGACGTGCGAGCGGGCGCGGAAACCGGCCCGCTGTCGCCCATCCGTGCTGGTCCGCCCCTGCCTGTCGATACATCGGACTACCATCGGCCCATGACCCGTGTACTGCTCGCCGAGGATGACGCGTCCATCTCGGAGCCGCTCGCCCGCGCCCTGCGCCGCGAGGGTTACGACGTCGAGGTGCGTGAGGACGGCCCGACGGCCCTCGACGCCGGTCTCCAGGGCAACATCGACCTCGTGGTCCTGGATCTGGGGCTGCCCGGCATGGACGGTCTCGAGGTCTGTCGCCGGCTGCGCAACGAAGGCCATTCCTTCCCCATCCTGGTGCTGACCGCCCGCGCCGACGAGGTGGACACCGTCGTCGGGCTGGACGCCGGCGCCGACGACTACGTCACCAAGCCCTTCCGGCTCGCCGAGCTGCTCGCCCGGGTCCGGGCCCTGCTGCGGCGCGGCTCCACCGCCGAGCCCCAGCAGCCGCCGGCCACCCACGGCGTGCGGATCGACGTCGAGTCGCACCGCGCCTGGATGGGCGACGAGGAACTCCAGCTCACGGCGAAGGAGTTCGACCTGCTGCGGGTCCTGGTGCGGGACGCCGGCCGGGTCGTCACCCGCGACCAGCTCATGCGCGAGGTCTGGGACACCACCTGGTGGTCGTCCACCAAGACGCTGGACATGCACATCTCCTGGCTCCGCAAGAAGCTCGGGGACGACGCCGCCAACCCCCGGTACATCGCCACCGTCCGCGGGGTCGGCTTCCGCTTCGAGAAGAGCTAGGGGCCCGTGCGCCGCCGACTGATCAACTCCACGCTCGCCGTGGTGCTCGTCGTCATCGCCGTCTTCGGCGTCTCCCTGGTGATCGTCGAGACCCGCACCATCCAGTCCGGCGCACAGGAGAGCGTGGCCTCCGAGGCGGTCCGCCTGGTCGGGATAGTGGAGAGCCGACTGGGCAGCGGCGAGAAGATCACCCCGCAGATCCTCTCGGAGCAGATCACCGCCCACCGCTACGCCGAGATCACGGTCCCCGGCAAGCCGAGGATCGAGATCGGGCAGCGGCCGGTCGGCGACGTGATCGAGTCGGAGGTGCGCGGCGACCGCGGCGAATCGGTCCGGGTCCAGGAGTCCCGCTCCACGGTCAGCGCGGAGATCGGCCGGACCCTGCTGGTGATCCTGGCCGTCGCGCTGCTGGCGATCCTGGCGGCCGTGGTGCTCGCCGTCCGGCAGGCCCGCCGGCTCACCGCACCCCTCACCGACCTCGCCGAGACCGCCGAGCGGCTCGGCTCCGGCGACCCCCGGCCCCGCCACCGCCGTTACGGCGTCCAGGAGCTGGACCGGGTCGCCGACGTGCTGGACGCCAGCGCCGAGCGGATCGCCCGGATGCTCACCGCCGAGCGGCGGCTCGCCGCCGACGCCTCGCACCAGCTGCGCACCCCGCTGACCGCGCTGTCCATGCGGCTGGAGGAGATCACCCTCACCGACGACCCGGACACCGTCAAGGAAGAGGCCACCATCGCGCTGGCCCAGGTGGAGCGCCTGACGGACGTGGTGCAGCGGCTGCTGACCAACTCCCGGGACCCGCGCTCCGGCTCGGCGGTCGCCTTCGACCTCGACGAGGTGGTCAAGCAGCAGATCGAGGAGTGGCGCCCGGCCTACCGCAGTGCCGGACGGGCCATCGTCCGCTCCGGCAAGAAGAGCCTGCGGGCCGTCGGCACCCCCGGTGCGGTCGCCCAGGTGCTCGCCACCCTGATCGAGAACTCCCTGATGCACGGCGACGGCACGGTCGCCCTGCGTACCCGCGTCACCGGCAACCAGGCGGTCGTGGAGGTCACCGACGCCGGTCCCGGCGTCCCGCCGGACCTCGGCTCGCGGGTCTTCGAACGGACCGTCTCCGGCCGCAACTCCACCGGCCTGGGGCTCGCCGTCGCCCGTGACCTGGCCGAGGCGGACGGTGGCCGCCTGGAGCTGCTCCAGCAACACCCGCCGGTCTTCGCCCTCTTCCTGGCCCGGGAGGGCGAGCCCACCGAGGAGTGAGCCCCACCGGGCGGCGGGCGGGGCCTACTTCCGGGTGGTGCCGCTCGGCAGCCGGGAGCCGTCCGCCAGGAACGACTCGGCGGTCTGCACCGCCTCCCGGGCGGGCAGCGCCCGGAAGACCCAGGTGCGGTACGACCAGAAGCGGAAGAGCGTGGCGATCCCGATGCCGAGGAACTTGAAGACGTTGCTCTGCAGCGAGCTGTCCCAGCCGAAGCCGTAGGTCGCGGCGTAGAGGATGCCGTTCTCGATGACCAGCCCGACCACGCTGAAGAGCAGGAACAGCGTCAGCTCGCGGGTCCGGCCGCGCTTGTCGCGGTCCCGGTAGGCGAAGTAGCGGTAGCCGACGTAGTTGGTGGCCGTGGCCACCACCGTCGCCACGATGCTCGCCCGGACGACCGGCAGCTCGGTCAGGTGCCGGACGAGGTTGAAGACCGCGAAGTTCACCACGACGCCGGCCCCGCCGACGGCACCGAACTTCACGACTTCCCGGGTGAACGCCTCCAACCGCGACCGCAGCGCGCTCCGTTCACTCATGGTGATCGTTCAGCTCCCCGTCGTGGGCGGTAGGCGGGCCGGCGACCCGGTAGGCACCCTCATGCTAACCACGGCTCCTGTGCGGCGGTGCGCGGGCGGTCCGTCCCGCGACGGGGCGCATGAATGCGGTCACGGCGGGTGGGGCGCGGACCCCTCAGTCGACCGTGATCCGGAAGTTGAGGGCGCGCGCCCCGGGCTCGTCCGCCGCCCCGGTCGCGCACCGTCGGCACCGCAGCAACCGCAGGTCGGTGCGGCCCGGGTGGACGGCCTCGAAGTCCAGTGCGCGCGAGCCGCGGCCCGGGGACGGCTGCCCACCGGCCGCCGCCGGTGCGGCCTCCTCGCCGGTGGCCCGCAGAACGGCCGGATCCGGTCGCGGGGCGGCGACGATCCAGCGCCGGCCGTCCGCGGGGTCGTCGGGCACCTCGATGGTGAAGCGGTCGCCGGCGGAGACCTCGATCTCGGTGTCGCCGGGGCCGTACACCTCCGGCCCGGACAGTTCGCTGACCACCGTGTAGACGGCGATCAGCAGCGCGGCGACCGCGATGACGGTCACCAGCGCCCGGGAACTCCTCGTTATGTCGCCGCTCTCCATGCGGCCTCCCCCCATCACCGGGCCGGGGCGGAACCGCCCCGCCGCCGGTCCGGAACCTCACCGCGGTGGTCGATCTTCCCGATCGCCCTCGAACGCCTGCCCTCGGACGATCCTCCAACTCCGGGTCGGGTGCACGACTGTCGGGCGGCTACCCTGGGGGCGTGACGTTCCCGGTAGTCGGCATGGTCGGCGGCGGTCAGCTCGCCCGTATGACCCACGAGGCGGGTATCCCCCTCGGCATCAAGTTCAAGCTCCTCAGTGACACCCCGCAGGACTCGGCGGCGCAGGTGGTCAGCGAAGTCGTCATCGGCGACTACCGCGATCTGGACACCCTGCGCGCCTTCGCCCGCGGGTGCGACGTGATCACCTTTGATCACGAGCACGTCCCCACCGCGCACTTGCGGGCGTTGGAGGCCGAGGGCATTCCCGTCCGGCCCGGCCCGGACGCGTTGGTGCACGCCCAGGACAAGGGCGTGATGCGGGCCAAACTGGACGCCATCGGGGCGCCCTGCCCGCGCCACCGCATCGTGTCCGACCCGGCCGACGCGGCGCGCTTCGCGGCCGAGATCGGCGGAAGCGGCGCGGAGCACCTCGCCGAAGGCGAGTGGCCGGGCGGCGACTCGGGCGGCTTCCCGGTGGTCCTGAAGACCGTCCGCGGCGGCTACGACGGCAAGGGCGTATGGGTCGTACGATCCTCCAACGAGGCGGCGGAACCCTTCCTCGCCGGCGTGCCCGTCCTGGCGGAGGAGAAGGTCCCCTTCGTCCGCGAACTCGCCGCCAACGTGGTCCGCTCCCCGCACGGCCAGGCCGTCGCCTACCCGGTCGTGGAGTCCGTCCAGGTCGACGGCGTCTGCGACACCGTGATCGCGCCGGCCCCCGACCTCTCCGACGATCTCTCCGCCCGCGCCCAGCAGCTCGCCCTGCGCATCGCCGACGAACTCGGCGTCGTCGGGCACCTCGCGGTCGAGCTGTTCGAGGTCCGGGACGCCGACGGCACGCCCGCCGTCCTCGTCAACGAGCTGGCCATGCGCCCGCACAACTCCGGTCACTGGACCCAGGACGGCGCGATCACCTCGCAGTTCGCCAATCACGTCCGGGCCGTCCTCGACCTCCCGCTCGGCGACCCCCGCCCGCGCGCCCGTTGGACGGTGATGGCCAACGTGCTCGGCGGTGACTACCCGGACATGTATGCGGCCTACCTCCATTGCATGGCCCGTGATCCGCAGTTGAAGATTCACATGTACGGCAAGGACGTGAAGCCGGGCCGCAAGGTCGGGCACGTCAACACCTACGGCGACGACCTGGCGGACGTGCGTGAGCGCGCCGCGCACGCCGCCGGCTACCTGCGAGGAACGATCACGGAATGACAGCCCGCCCGGCGCCCGACCGCCACCCCTCGACGAGCGCTGACGCGCGCCCCTCCGACGCCCCCGTCGTCGGCATCGTCATGGGCTCCGACTCCGACTGGCCCGTCATGGAAGCCGCCGCCCAGGCCCTGGAAGAGTTCGAGATCCGCTACGAGGTCGACGTGGTCTCGGCCCACCGCATGCCGCACGAGATGGTCGCGTACGGCGAGCAGGCGGCCGGCCGCGGCCTCAAGACGATCATCGCCGGCGCCGGGGGAGCCGCCCACCTGCCCGGCATGCTCGCCTCCGTCACCCCCCTGCCGGTCATCGGCGTCCCCGTCCCGCTGAAGTACCTCGACGGCATGGACTCCCTGCTCTCCATCGTCCAGATGCCGGCCGGCGTCCCGGTCGCCACCGTCTCGGTCGGCGGCGCCCGCAACGCCGGACTGCTCGCCGCCCGGATGCTCGCCGCGCACGACCCCGAACTCCTCGCCCGCATGCGGGAGTTCCAGCAGGAACTGAACGAGCAGGCCACCGAGAAGGGCCGGCGGCTGCGCAACAAGGTCGCCGGATCCGCCGGGTTCGGCTTCGGGAGCGGCAAGTGACGGCCGCCCAGGAAGCGGCGCGGGAACTCCTCGCCGACTGGCCCGTCGTCGACGGCCACAACGACCTCCCCTGGGCCCTGCGCGAACAGGTCCGCTACGACCTCGACCAGCGCGACGTCGCCACCGACCAGAGCGCCAACCTGCACACCGACATCCCCCGGCTGCGGGCCGGCGGGGTCGGCGCACAGTTCTGGTCGGTGTACGTACGCTCCGACTACGCCGGCGACCACGCCGTCAGCGCCACCCTGGAGCAGATCGACGTCGTACACCAGCTGACCACCCGTTACGCAGCCGACCTACGACTGGCAACCACCGCCGACGACATGGAGGCCGCCCGCACCGAGGGCCGGATCGCCTCCCTCATGGGTGCCGAGGGCGGCCACTCGATCAACAACTCGCTGGCCACGCTGCGCGCCTTCCACGCCCTGGGCGTCCGCTACATGACGCTCACCCACAACGACAACAACGACTGGGCGGACTCGGCGACCGACACCCCGCGCCACCACGGCCTGTCGGCCTTCGGCGAAGAGGTCGTCCGCGAGATGAACCGCTGCGGGATGCTCGTCGACCTCTCGCACGTCTCGCCCGACACCATGCGCGACGCGCTCCGGGTCAGCACCGCGCCGGTGATCTTCTCGCACTCCTCCGCCCGCGCGGTCTGCGACCACCCGCGCAACATCCCCGACGACGTCCTGGCCCAACTGCCCGCCAACGGCGGCGTCGCGATGGCCACCTTCGTCCCCAAGTTCGTGCTGCCCGCGGCCGTCGAATGGACGCTGCGCGCCGACGAGAACATGCGCGCCCACGGCCTGCACCACCTCGACACCACCGCACAGGGCATGGCCGTCCAACGCGCCTTCGAAGCCGCCAACCCGCGCCCCACGGCCACCGCGGCCACCGTCGCCGACCACCTCGACCACATGCGCCAGGTCGCCGGCATCGACCACATCGGCATCGGCGGCGACTTCGACGGCACCGCCTTCACCCCCGCCGACCTGGCCGACGTCGCGGGCTACCCGAACCTCATCGCCGAACTCCTCGACCGCACCTGGTCGCCCACCGACATCGCCAAACTGACCTGGCAGAACGCCGTCCGCGTGCTCCGCGACGCGGAATCAACGGCCCGCACGGAACAGGCGTTGCGGGGGCCCTCGAACGTTGCGCCCTGACGGGCGGTTCTCTTCCCACGTTTTTGGCTGTCCCGCCGTGGGGGTTGCTGTTTTGCGCCTGCGGCGCGGGCGTTGTCCGCTGCGCGGGGCTGTTGGGTGCGGTGACGGGCCTGCGGGGGTGGTGTGCA